>DATIAY010000192.1:0-25822 GCA_035457825.1 Candidatus Methylomirabilota bacterium | reverse complement strand
GAACCGTTCAACACGGCAGTACGAAACGGCAGCGCAGGAAAGACGATCGAACGCATTCTCGCGGAAGCGAAGCCTGAGGCGGTTTACTTCACTGAGTACGACGGTCGGCGCGGAGCCATCATGATCGTCGATGTGGCAGATCCATCAAAAGTCCCGGCTCTGGCTGAGCCGTGGTTCCTGTCCTTCAACGCCGACGTCACGTTCCACATCGTGATGAACCCGGAAGAACTAGGCCGGGCTGGCCTGGATGTCATCGGCAAGAAGTGGGCGTAGAGCTGGCTAACCAGAGTTTGCAGCCGACGGGCGGCGCGCATCACTCTCAAGAGGCCTCGGTCGCGTGCCGCCCGCGGCTGAAACGCCGTTATCCGCTTATGCGGTGGAGTTGGCCCGGCTAGACCTAGCGGGCAAGCGAATCGAGCTGCTCAAGGAGGCGGCGCCCCGCGTCTCACGGGTGGGGGTCCTCATCAATCCGCTCCACGTCGGAGAGGACGACGAGCTCCGGGAGTCGCAGATCGCGGCGCAGGGCTTGGGATTGAAACTCCAGCCCTTCCCCGTCCGCACGGCCACGGAGGTTAATGCGGCCCTCGAGGCGATGGCACGCGACCACGTCGAGGCGGGTCCTCGCACCTGTTTAACCTTCTCATCATGCGCCAGCGGAATGCGATCGCCGAGTTCGGAGCCAAGCAACGGGTTCCTACGATCTCCGGATGGGAAGACTTCGCGGTCGATGGCAATCTCATGAGCTACGGTCCCAACCTTCAGCACGCCTGGCGGCGCCTCGCAGTTCACGTCGACAAGATTCTGAAAGGCATGAAGCCCGCGGATCTGCCCGTGGAGCAGCCGACCAAGTTTCAGTTGGTCATCAACCTCAAGACCGCGAAGACGATCGGTCTCGCCATTCCAGCCGCGCTCCTGCTTCGAGCCGATCGAGTCGTCGAGTGAACGATGCAACGGCCGTGACTGCGCGCCGAACATCACCATCGCCGCACTGGGGAGCGATCACGCAAGTGACCGGTTGCCATTGTTGGCGTCGAGTCCTGAAATCGGCGATGTCGCTGCGGGGTGACGCGCTCATCCTCGTGTGCTTCATCCTATTCGCTTCCGCAAGCTTCGGTGCCCTGCGGGGCGCCGCAGCCCACGCGCAGGCGGGCAAGGTCCACCGGATCGGGTTCCTGCGTGATGGCCAGCCGCCCCAAAGCTACGTCGAGGCGTTTCAGCAAGGCCTACGAGAGTGGGGATACGTCGATGGCCGTCACTCCTCGGTCATCTCGGGATCGGCGGTTAGGATCAGCCCGCATGCGGGACAGGGTCTCCCCGCGCCATCCCCCCAGGTCGCGGATCCGCTGGTCGATGAGAGCGGACACGGTCGACGTGGGCGCGTTCAAGGCGCCTCGTGAAAGCCGCGGTGGCCCAGAATGGCCCGCCGGCGACGAAACGGTAGACCCTGGTTCAGGGCCTGTGCCAGGGCTACGAGATCCTTCACTGGTCAAAGCCGTTTCCCGAGCGCAAAGTGCTCGTATGAAAAGGGTGATGCCCAACAATGCGTTAGGCTCCGAGCAAGACCACTCCTACGAAATGACCGTTGCAGACACTGCCTCGCGGGCGATGGTAGTGGGGCGCAACGGGAACGGCCACGAGCGTGGCCGATCTGCTATCTGGAGGAACGGATGGACAAGCCTCGCATCTTCCTAGGCTCGTCAGGAACACAGGAGAAGCTGCTCCAGGCACTGACACGCGGTCTCGAAGACGTGGCGCACGTAGACCCCTGGACGACATCTTTCCATCCTGGGACCACCACACTCGAACGCCTCCTCGAGCTTGCCCATGAAGTCGACTTCGCGGCATTCGTGTTCGCTCAGGATGACTGGACGACTAACAGCCCGCTGGCATCGCCTCTGCCGGGGCCCGGTCAGGCTTCGCCGCGGGATAATGTCGTCTTCGAAGCCGGCCTTTTCGGCGGAGTCCTCGGAATGCGCCGAACCTTCATCCTCCATGCGAGCGGCTCGAAGCTTCCAAGCGACCTCCTCGGCCTCACGTGCATACGGTACAGCGAAGCGACAACCCCGGCCGAGATAAGAGTCCTCAACCAGAAGCTTCGCAAAGCGATCGAAAACGAGGGCCGCGTTGCGCGTATCGAAGGCCTGTGGTGGCAATTTTCCCTGACGGAGCGCACCGCGCGGGAGCCTTCCGCCGTAAGCCTTCTGAGGATTTCGCGAGATCGCGACGGCACGCTGGAGCTGGCCGGCCGTTCATGGCAAGAGGACGGCAGCCTGTCAGCGAGATACTGGAGCGAAGCGGTGAAGGAGAGGAAGGAGCCCTCGAGCGTCTTCTACTATTGGAAGGGAGAACGGCCGCTGGACCCGAACGCGCCGCAATTGGACGGGACGGGGGAGATCAGGATGGAGTCGGCCGAGCGCGCGTCCGGATACTTCACGACTCGTGCGGACACGCACCCGAGAGTGAGTGCGCGGACGGCCGGTGTCTACTGGCGCGCCGATCCAGAGGACATGAGCATCCTGGACGGACGCGACGATCGGAAACGTGCGGAGCTGATCGCAGAGCGGCTGAGGCATTGGAAGTCGATCAAGAACGCCTGAGATCAATGTCGAGGCGTCAGGAACCTCGCGTGAGCCTGAGTTTGACTTTCCGTCTCGACGACTTGTCTGGTGAGCCAACCCGTAGTCTGATCGCGCGGCACCTCGCTGGCATGCGAGCAAACTCTCCACCCGAGAGCGTACATGCTCTGGACATCGACGCGCTACGGGAGCCTGACATGACATTCTGGTCGGTATGGGTCGGAGACGAAATCGCCGGATGCGGAGCACTGAAGCAACTGGATGCGCGGCGGGGTGAGATCAAGTCGATGCGCGTGGCCGACAAGTTCTTGGGCCGCGGGGTGGGAAGGGCGTTACTTGAGCATCTCATCAGCGAGGCTCGGGCGAGGGGGATGAAGAGCTTGTGGTTGGAGACAGGGTCGTCTGAGGCCTTCACCCCGGCGCTTCGCTTGTACGAAAGCGCGGGCTTTAACCGGTGCGGCCCGTTCGATGGTTACATCGATGACCCGTTCAGCGTGTTCATGATGCGGGCGATCTGAGACGTTGTGCTGGGGTGGGCTGGCACCGCAATGCAGCCGTCAAGGCTAACCCGGGCGCCGGGCTCAGGCGACCAGCGCGTGGAACGCGGCCACCACCTGCGCCGGGAGCCGCGGCTCCGCCCCGGCCTGGCTGGAGTAGCCGAGATCGTGGCCACCCTTCACCACCAGCCCCTCCGTCCTGGCCGGAATGAGGGCGCGCGCCGCGTCCAGCTCCGGCAGCGCGCCGAAGGGGTCGCGGGTGCCGTGCACGAAGAGGGCGGGCACGCGTAAGCGCGGAAAGTGCCCGGTCCTCACCCGCTGCGGCTGCCCTGGGGGATGGAACGGGTAGGACAGCAGCAGTAGCGCATCCACCAGCTCCGGCTCGGCCGCGGCCAGCATCGAGGCCTGGCGGCCTCCGTAGGAAACGCCCCCGAGGAACACGCGCCCGCTCACGAGCCCCCGGAGGGTTCGCACCGCGTGCCGGAGGCCCTGGCGATCGCGCTCGGCGCCCGCCGACGACGGGGGGCCCTGGGCGCGGGCCTGGCGATAGGGAAGATCACAGCGCAGCACCACCAGGCCGGCCCCCACGAAGGCTCCGGCCAGATCGAGCAGGATCGGCGACCGGCAGTCGCTGCCGGCGCCGTGGGTGAGCACGAGGCCATCGCCGCCCGGCGAGGCCGGACGATGCAGGAAGCCGCGAACAGCGGGTAGCTCGGCGGCGGGGGCCTCGAGACGCTCCACCGCCGCCGGCATGCGTCAGACGACGCCGTCCCGGCGAAGCGCGGCGATCTCCTCGCGCGAATAGCCGAACTCGGCCAGAATCTCGTCGGTGTGCTGGCCGTGGACGGGCGCCGCCCGGCGGATCGCCCCGGGGGTGCGCGAGAGCACCGCCGGCAGGCCCTGCACGCGGATCTCGCCGCGCTCGGGATGGCGGACGGGCTGGGCCAGGCCCAGGTGCTGCACCTGCGGGTCCTCGAAGACCTGCTTGATGTTCAGGATCGGGCCGCAGGGGACACCGGACTTGTTGAGGATCTCGATCCACTCGGCGCTGGGCCGGGCGACCAGGACCCGGTCGAGCTCCGCGTTCATGGCGGCGCGGTTGCGCGAGCGGTCGGCCATCGTCCTGAACCGAGGATCGTCGATGAGATGACCGGCGCCGATGGCCTCACAGAGGCGCCGGTACATCACCTGGCCCGAAGCCGCGATGTTGATGTGCCCGTCGGCCGTCGTGAAGACACCGGTGGGAATGCCCGTCGGATGATCGTTGCCGGCCTGCGGGGCGATCTCGCCGTCGATGAGCCAGCGACCGGCCTGGAAGTCGAGCATCGTCACCATGGCCTGGAGCAGCGAAGTGTGGACCCACTGCCCGCGGCCGGAACGCTCGCGTTCCAGGAGCGCGACGAGGATGCCCTGGGCCAGGAACAGCCCGGCCGTGAGGTCGGCCACCGGAATGCCGACCCGGACGGGTCCCTGACCGGGCAGCCCCGTGATCGACATGAGTCCACCTGTGCCCTGGGCGATCTGGTCGTATCCGGGGCGGTCGCGATAGGGTCCCGTCTGGCCGAAGCCCGAGATGGAGCCATAGACCAGTCTCGGATTGATGGCGGATAGCGTCTCGTAGTCGATGCCCAGCCGGTGCTTGACGTCGGGGCGGTAATTCTCCACCAGCACGTCGGCGCGCGACACCAGCCGCTTGAGGACCTCCACTCCCCTGGGATGCTTGAGGTCGAGGGTCATGGCCCGCTTGTTGCGGTGCAGGTTCAGGAAATCGAAGCCGATCGACGTGGAATCACCCTCCACCACGTCCCGCGTCTCCACCTTGATGACGTCGGCCCCCATGTCGGCCAGCTGGCGGGCGGCGGTGGGGCCGGCGCGGGCCCGGGTCAGATCGATCACCTTGATGTGGGCGAGGGGCAGGGTCATGAGCGGCCTCCGACCGAAGCGGGCAGCGTGGCCGAGCCGGTCTGCGACGCCGGATTGCGGCGCGGCCAGCGTCCGGCGTCCACGGCAGTGAGGAAATCGAGCACGGCCCGGTTGAAGAGGTCGGGCTCCTCGAGGTTGATCGCGTGACCGGCCTTGGGCATCACGACGAGGCCGGCGGTGGGAATCTGGCGCTTCATGAACAGGGCCGGCTCCAGGCAGGGCTCGTCCTCGTCGCCGGTCATGATGAGCGTGGGAACGTCCAGGCGCAGCAGCCGATCGCCGAGCTCGAACACGGACGGCCGCGTCATCTGCACCCCGCGCAGCGTGAGGGCGTGCCCCGGGGCCGAGCCCGCGGCCAGCCGCTCGTAGAAATCGCGCCAGCCCTGGGGGTCTTTGTCGAGGAACTGCACGCGGGTGGGACCGCGAGCGTAGAACTCGGCCACGGCCTTCATGCCGTCCTCTTCCAACCGCCTCGCCGTGAGCGCCGAATCCTGACGGAACCGCTCGCGCTCGGCGGTCACGCTGCCGTAGCCGGCGCCAGCCACCACCAGCGACAGCGCCCGCGACGGGTGACGCAGCCCGAAATGGAGCGTGGCATAGCCGCCCATGGAGAGGCCACACACGTGGGCCCGCGCGATTCCCAGCCCGTCGAGCACGCCGCGGATGTCGTCGGCGGCGCGATCCTGAGAGTAGGCGGACACGTCGCCGGGCACGTCGGAGGGTGGGTACCCGCGGGCGTTGTAGGCAATGGTGCGGTAGCGACGGGCGAAGAAGCGCACCTGGGGCTCCCAGCTGGCCGCCTCACCGGCGAACTCGTGGACGAAAACGAGCGGGGTGCCCTGACCGACCTCCTCATAGTACAGGCTGACGCCGTCGTCGACGCGGACCTTGGCCATGCTGGTCGATCCCCCTAATCGGGCCAGGCGAAATTGGCCTGGATGATGTCGAAGGTGCGCGTGCCGCCAGGAACCTGCGCGGCGACGCGATCGCCGACGTTCTTGCCGATCAGGGTGCGGGCCAGCGGCGCGAGGATCGAGATCTTGCCGCGGGCGGGGTCCGCCTCGTCCGAGCCCACGATCCAGTAGCGGTACTCCTTGCCCGTCTCGTCCTCCAGCCGCACGGTGGAGCCGAAAGTGATGCGGTCGCCCCCGCCCGGCGCGTCGATGACCTCGGCCGCCCCGACCTTGGTTTCCAGCTCGGCGATGCGCCCCTCGATGAAGGACTGTTTCTCGCGGGCCGCGTGGTACTCGGCGTTCTCGCTGAGGTCGCCATGGGCCCGGGCTTCGGCGATGGCGCGTGAGATCGCCGGCCGTTCGACGCGCTTGAGCCGCTCGAGCTCGGCGGCGAGCTTGTCGTACCCGGCGCGCGTCATGGGCGTCCGCTGAATCGTCATGGGCGTCTACCTTACCATGGGCTCCGGACTTCGGTGTATCCTGGGCGGGTGATCCGCGCGCACGCAACGCTCGTCCTGTCTCTGCTTCTGCTGGCCACGCTGCCGGCGTGCAACCGGTCTCAGGCCGACGCGCAGGCCCCGGGCAAGCCCCGCGAAGCGGTCACGCCCGCCTTCCGCGCGATCCCCGTCACCGTGGGCCAGGCCGAGGCACGGACGGTCCAGCGCGCCGTGGAAACCAGCGGTAGCCTGCTGGCCTGGGAAGAGGTGCTGGTCAAATCCGAGCAGCCGGGAACGATCGCCCGCCTGCGCGCCGACCTGGGAGACCGTGTGCAGACCGGCGCCGTGCTGGCCGATTACGATCGTAAAGAATTCGAACTGGCCGTCGACCAGGCCCAGGCGGCGGTGGCCGCCGCCGCAGCCCAGCTCAGCCGCCAGCGGGACGCGCTGGCCACGCTGGAGGCCGAGGTCGCCCGCGCTGAGTCGCAGTTCGAATGGGCGAAGTCCGAGCTGGACCGCTCCCAGCGGCTCTGGCAGCAGCAGCTCATCGCGGCCCGCGACGTCGACAACGCCCGCAACAGTTACAACGTGGCCGCCGCGCAGGTGGCCGGCGCCAAGGTGAGCCTGGCCCAGCATCCCGACCAGGTGCTGTCCGCCGAGGCCGAGCTCAAGCGCGCCCAGGCCTCGCTGGGCATCTTCCAGAAGCGCCTGCGCGACACCACCGTGCGGGCCTCCATCACCGGGCTGGTGGCCCGCCGCCACATCTCCGCGGGGGAGTACATCAAGGAGAACACTCCCCTCTACACGCTCGTCGTAGCCAATCCCCTGAAGTACGTCGGGTCGGTGCCCGAGCGCCACGCTCCCGCGCTCAAGATCGGCCAACCCGTGCGCCTGGGCGTGGAGGCCTACGTCGGCCGGGAGTTCGCGGGCACCGTCCTGCGCGTGGCTCCGGCGGTGGAGGTCCAGACGCGCACGCTGACGCTAGAGGCCCGCGTACCCAATGACGACGGCGCGCTGCGGCCCGGATTCTTCGCCAAGGGCAGCATTCTCACCCAGCCCCAGGCCACCACCGTCGTCGTGCCCGCCGACGCCGTCATCTATGTCGCCGGGTTGAGCAAGGTTTTCGTCGTCGCCGGCGCCGCCGTCGAGGAACGGCGCGTGCGCCCCGGCGAGCGTCAGGGGGCGTGGATCGAGATTCTGGACGGTATCAAGGCCGGCGAGCCCGTGGCCACCTCCAATCTGCCCGCCCTCTTCAACGGCGCCCCCATCACGGTCGCCGCCCGGTAACACCCGTGCTCGAAGTCCTCGTTCGCCGCCCTGTCTTCACGACTATGCTGATCGTCTGCCTCGTGGTGCTGGGGATCGCCTCCTTCCTCCAGCTCGGCGTGGACATCTTCCCCAAGGTCGATCTGCCCACCATCACCATCACCACTCGCCTGTCCGGCGCCTCGCCCGAGGAGATGGAGAGTCAGATCACCAAGGTCATCGAGGAGGCGGTCAACACCATCGCCGGCCTGGACGAGCTGCGCTCGTCCTCCATCGAGGGCCAGTCGCAGGTCTTCGCCACCTTCGTGCTGGAGCGCAACGTCCAGGAGGCCGCCAACGACGTCCGGGAGAAGGTGTCCGCGGTGGTCTCCCGCTTCCCCCTGGGCACGGAGGCCCCGGTCATCGAGAAGGCCGATCCCGACTCGGCACCCATCCTGGCCGTGGTCGTCTCCGGCCAGCGCTCGGCCCGCGAGATCACCGAGATCGCCGACAAGCGCATCAAGCGGCAGCTGGAGACGGTGAAGGACGTGGGCGCCATCACTCTGGTGGGCGCGCGGCGACGGGAGATCCAGATCTCGGTCGATCCCGACAAGCTCTCGGCCTACGGGCTCAGCATCCAGCAGGTCAAGGACGCCCTGGTTCGCCAGAACGTGGAGATCCCCGGCGGCCGGCTCACCGGCGGAGCGCGGGAGGAGGGCGTGCGCACGCTGGGCCGCATCGAGACGCCCCTGGGCTTTGAGGAGCTGATCGTGGCCGACCTCAAGGGCGGACCCGTCCGCGTCCGGGACGTCGCCAGCGTGGCGGACGGTGAGGAAGAAGCGCGCACGCTCTCGCGCCTCGACGGGCGCAACGCCGTCTCCCTGGTCATCCGCAAGCAGTCGGGGACGAACACCGTGGCCGTCGTCGACGCGCTCAAGGCCAAGCTTACCGACATCCAGAAAGGCCTGCCCCAGGACATCCGCTTCGACGTGGTCCGCGATCTCTCGCGCTTCATCAAGCGCTCCATGCACGAGGTGCAGGATCACCTGCTTCTGGGTGGGCTCCTGGCCAGCCTCATCGTGGCGGTGTTCATCGGCAATCTTCTGTGGTGGGAGACGGCCGCGGTGGGACTCATCGTGGCCGCGGTGGGCGCGGCGTTCGTGAACGGCGACCCCGATCTGCTGCTCAGGGTCACGGCGGTGGCCTGCGTGGTCACCATGCTGTTCTTCGCCTCGGTGCGCAAGCTCCGGCCGGCCTTCGTGGCCGCGCTGGCCATCCCCTGCTCGATCGTGGCCACCTTCACCGTCATGCGGATCGCCGGCTTCACCCTCAACAACCTCACCATGCTGGGGCTCTCGCTCTCCACCGGCATCGTCATCGACGACGCCATCATCGTGCTGGAGAACATCTACCGACACATCCACGAGGAGCGCCGCTCGCCGTTCGAGGCGGCCATCACCGGTACCCGCGAGATCGCGCTGGCCGTCATGGCTACCACGCTGTCCCTCGTCGTGATATTCCTGCCCGTCGCCTTCATGGGCGGGCTGGTCGGCAAGTTCTGGAACTCGTTCGGGCTCACGGCGACCTTCGCCATCATGATGTCGCTGCTGGTGGCCTTCACCCTGACGCCCATGCTGGGCGCCCGTATCTTCGCCGCCCACGCCCCCGGCGACGGCCCCGGCGGCAGCCATGGCGCCCAGCAGGCGCGCTTCTACCGGGCCCTCGAGCACGGCTACGAGCAGCTGCTCGCCTGGTGCCTCCGTCACCGCTGGGTGGTCATCCTGGGCTGTCTGACCATCTTCGCGTTCGGGGCCTTCCTGATCACCCGCTCCAAGCTCGAGTTCGTGGTCAACGACGACATGAGCGAGTTCGAGGTGGTGGCCGAAGCCCCTCCCGGCTCATCGCTGGAGCGCACGGCCGAGCTCATCGCCCGGATGGAGGCGGAGATTCGCCAGATCCCCGAGGTGGTGACGCTCTTCTCCACCGCCGGAGTCCGCGGCCAGTCCCAGTCCAACGTCACCGACATCTCGATCTACGTGGGGCTCAAGCCCCTCATCGCGCGCGACCGGAGTCAGGACGACCTCAAGCACGAGGTGCGCACGCGGCTGACCGCTTTCCCCGGAATGCGCGCCAGCGTGCAGAACATCAACCTGATCGGGGGCGGCGGCCTGCGCCAGACGGAGTTCAATCTGATCCTGCGCGGCGCCGATATCGACCGCCTCGAGCAGTACGCCCGCAACGTCATCACCGAGCTCGCGGGCCGGCCCGGCTTCGTCGACCTGGACACCGCCCAGGCCTATCGGCAGCCCGAGGTGCAGGTGCGCATCGATCGCCAGAAGGCCTCCGACCTCGGCGTCAAGATCGACGCCATCGCCACCACGCTGCGCACCATGGTCGGTGGTGAGGAAGTCGGCTTCTATCGCGAACTCGGCGAGCAGTACGACGTGCGGCTTCGGCTCAAGGAGGGCTTCCGGGCCCAGCCCAGCACCCTGTCCAACCTCTACGTGCCAACCACCGAGGGCCGCCTCGTGACGCTCAGCAACGTGGCCACCCTGGGGAGCGGGATGAGCCCCGGCCAGGTCGAGCGCTATGCCCAGGAGCGCTCGGTGACCATCGTGTCCAATCTCTACGGCAAGCCGCTGGCCGAAGCCTACCGGGACGCCTACGGCGCCGTCGCCCGCCAGAAGATGCCCCTGGATTACGGCATCGTGACGACCGGGCGGGGCAAGCTCCTCCAGGAATCACTCTACAACTTCGGCATCGCGGCCTTGCTGTCGCTGGCCTTCATCTACATCGTCCTGGCCGCCCAGTTCGAGTCGTTCATCCACCCGGTCACGATCATGTTCTCCATGTTCCTGTCGATCCCCTTCGGCCTCCTCACGCTCCTCCTCGTGGGCAAGACACTCAACATCTACTCGATCATGGGACTCTTTCTCCTCATGGGAGTGGTGAAGAAGAACGCCATCCTCCAGGTCGACTACACCAACGTGCTCAGGGCCCGGGGGCTGCCCCGCCACGAGGCCCAGATGCAGGCCGACCGGGCGCGGCTGCGCCCGATCTTGATGACGACGCTGGCCATCATTGCCGGCATGCTCCCCGTGGCGCTGGGCCGCGGCGACGGCTCGGCCTCCCGGGCCTCGCTGGCCACCGTGGTGGTGGGCGGCCAGGCCCTCTGCCTGCTCGTCACGCTGGTGGCGACGCCGGTGATCTACTCGATGTTCGACGACCTGCGGGGACTGCGGGCCTTCGCCTGGATCCGTTTCCCCCGGCTCCGGCGGGAGCGGCGGGTGGCGCGCGGAGCCGGCGCGCCCTCGGTCAGCTAGCCGCGGCCGGCGGGGAGCCGGGACGAGATCTCGATCTTGGCCCGGGCCCGGGCGGCGCCCACCCACGCTTCCCAGGCCTGGCCCTGCTTGCGCGCCAGCAACTCGCCGGCGATCTTGTCTCGCTCGACGGCCAGCGGCTCCAGGCCCGGAGGCACGCGCTCGAGCACCCGGAGCACGTAGTAACCCTGCGGCGTCTTCACGGGCTCGCTCAACGAGCCGGCCGGCGTCTGCAGCGCGGCCAGCATGGCGTCGCCGGGTAGCCGCTTGTCGGGGCCGCTCCGTGAAAACCGGGCGGTCTCGCTGTATACCGCTCCCATCTTCTTGGCGACGGCCGCCAGGTCGGCCCCTTTGGCGTCGGCGCTCAACTGCTTGGCCCGTTCCAGCGCGCGCGCCTCGGCCTTCTCACGCTTGACCGCTGCTGCGACCTTGTCCTTGATCTCGGCCAGGGGGGGCACGGCGGCGGCGAGAGGCTCGACGTGCTTGAGCACGACCCAGCCGGCCGGCGTCTTCACGGGGGTCGCGATCCCGCCCTGGGCCAACTGGAAGGCGGCCTCCTCGAGCGGGTCGGGCGGGGCAAAGCCGGCCGGGCCCGACTGCCGCGCGATCGTGGACTCCACCGGCGTGAGGCCGAGCTTCCTGGCCTCGACCAGGAAGTCGGCCGCGCCGAGCAGCTTGGCGCGCGCCTCGTCGGCTCGGGTCCGCGCCGCCCGATCCGCCCCCTCGGTGGCCAGGCGCTCGCGAATCTGCCCGGCCACCGCCTTCAGCGGCTTGCGGCCGCCCTCGCGGATCTCCTGGACCTTGATGGCGTGGAAGCCGAAGGGCGTCCGCACCGGCTCCGGCGATACCTCGCCCTTCCGCAGCGCGAAGAGCGCGCTTTCGAACTGGGGGACGACTTCCCCCTGCTTGACGAACCCCAGGTCGCCTCCCCGCGCTGCCGAGCCTGGGTCCTGGGAGAGCTCGCGGGCCAGCTTGGCGAAGTCTTCCCCGGCCTTGGCCCGGCGGATGGCCTCGGCGACCTTCGTGCGGGCCTGGTCTTCAGCGGCGCTGCCGCCCGTCTCCGGCACCCGGATCAGGATGTGCGCGGCGTGCACCTGACGCGGCTCGTCGAACTCGGAACCATGCTCGGTGTAGAACTTCTCGACCTCGGTCTCGGTGACGGTCGGCCGTACGGTCTGGGGATGAAACGCCACGTACTGGACGCGCCGCCGCTCGGGCAGACGGAACTCGGTGGCGTGCGCCGTCAGATAGGCGGCGAGCTCGTCGTCGGTGGGCGCGATCTCGGCGATGAAGGGGGCCAGCTCCACCAGCGCCCACGCTGCCCGCACCTGCTCGCGCATGTGCACGAAGGCCTGCTCCACCTCGGTGTCGCTGACCCTGACCCCGTTACGGACGGCCTGCTCGACCTTCGTGCGCGTCATCCGCCGGCGCATCTCGAGCTCGAAGCTGCCCTTGCTGTAGCCGAGTCGCCGCAGGACTTCCTCATACCGCTTGAGGGTGAAGCGACCGCCTTCGTGGAAGGCCGGGATCGCGTGGATCTGGGCGTTGAGCTCCTCGTCGCTGAGGCCCAACCCCTCGGCCTCGGCCCGCTGCGTGACCAGCTCCTCCTGCACGAGGTCGTTCACGACCTGCTGGGGCAGCCCGAACCGCTCGGCCATCTCGGGCGAGAAGCGGTCGCGCAGGAGCTGGGTATAGGTGTTGAGGTACTCCTGGTACCGTCGCTGGTAGCGCTCCGCGGAGATCGCCTCGCCGTTGACGCTGGCCACACTGTCCCGCGCGGCGCCGTCGGGGCCCATGGCGCCGAAGACGAACAGCGATGCGATGAACGCCGCGATGACGATGAAGAGCCCTACCTGCAGACTGCGGCGGTATCGACGCATGAACGTGATCATCGCGGGTCCTGGCTCTCCGATTCCTCGGGCACCACCCGGCGGGCCACGGTGATGAACCCGGTATGGGCGACCATGCGGTGGAAGGGACGCACCGACGAGCCTTCGATGTTCCAGGGTCGCATGAGGGTTTCGAACGTTTCCACCAGCGCCCAGTGGGGCTCCCGGTGCAGCGCCTCGCACAGCTGGTGGGACTGGATGATGGTGGGGACGTAGGCTACGAAGATCCCCCCGGGGCGCAGCACGCGCGCGACCCGGGTGGTAAGCGTCCACGGCTCGGGCAGGTCCAGCAGCACGCGATCCACCGGGGCCTCGTCGGCAAGGCCGTCCTCCACGGCGCCCAGCCGCACGGTGAGGTTCTGCACCTCGCCCAGGCGCATGTGGATGTTGGCCAGGGCCCGACGGGCGAACTCGTCGCGCTGCTCGTACGTCACCACGTGGCCCTCGGGACCGACCACCCGCAACAGGGCCAGCGTGAGCGCGCCCGAGCCGGTGCCGGCCTCCAGCACCCGGCAGCCCGGCGCGATGTCGGCCCAGAACAGGATCATGGCCAGATCCTTGGGATAGATGACCTGGGCACCCCGCGGCATCTCCAGGACGAACTCGGCCAGCGTCGGGCGCAGCGCCAGGTAGCGCAAGCCCAGCGAGGTGCGGACCCAGCTTCCCTCCGGCTGGCCGATGATCGCATCGTGCGAGATCCACCCGCGGTCGGAGTGGAACGTCTCCGACTTGCGCAGGAAGAGCAGGTGCCGGTTGCCGCGCTGATCGATCAGCAGCGCCTGCTCGCCGTCCTGGAAGGGCAGACTCTCACTCACTGGCGGTCACGGGGCGCCGGCAGGAAGACCGCGGCCAGGAACCCGGCCAGCGGCAACAGCGCGCAGATCCAAAGCACCGCGGGCAGCCCCCAGCGATCGGCGATCGCGCCGAGCAGAGCCACGCCGAGTCCCCCGGCGCCGATGGCCAGGCCCACGATGAGGCCCGAGGCCATGCCGGCGTGGCGGGGCAGATACGCCTGACCAAGCACCACGGATACCGTGAAGCTCGATACCAGCACCGCGCCGAAGAGCCCGAGCGCGACGAAGGCGGCGAGCCCGTGGGTCAGCAAGAACAAGACGCCCAGGGGCGGGGCCACGAGCAGGGCCAACGTCATGAACGGGCGCGGGCCCCAGCGATCGGCCAGGGGCCCGGCAATCACGGTGCCGAGCGCGCCCGCGCCGAGGAACACGAACAACAGCGGCCCCACGAGCCGGGGGTCGGCCCCCAGGTGGTCGATGTAATAGAAGGGCACGAAGGTGGTGAACCCGAGCGCGGCCCAGGACCGAAGCGTCACCACCAGCACCAGCAGACTCATGGCCCGCGGCATGTTCACGCCGCGGGCGGCAGCTCGGCCCACCGCCCGGCCGGCGGGACGGCTGAGAACCGGCAGCGCGCTCATCAGGAGCGCGCCCGCCAGAACCGTGGGTAGCATCATGCCCAGGGTGCCGGCGATCCCGACCCCGGTCAGCAGCGCCGTGATCAGCGGCGGCCCCAGCGCGATCCCGACGTTGCCGCCCAGCGAGAACCACGAGAGCGCCGTCGCCCGGCGGTCGCCGGCCACGCTGGCCGCCGTGCGATAGCCCTCCGGGTGGTAGGCGGCGACGCCGAGCCCCATGACGACGACGAGCAGCAGTAGCGCCCCGTACCCCGGGGCCACGCCGGTGAGGCCGAGGCCGATCCCGGTGACGAACACCGACACGGGCAGCAGCCAGCGCCGCGCCGTTTGATCCGACAGATACCCGAAGAGCGGCTGCACGATCGACGACGTGATGTTGGCGGCGAGCACGATGGCGCCGGCCTCGGCGTACGACAGCGCGTGGGCCGCCTTGAGAAAGGGCAGGATCGCGGGCAGCGAGCCCTGATTCACGTCGATGACCAGATGCCCCAGGGCCAGGAGCCCGATCAGCTTGGCGTTGGGCCGAACTCGCTCGGTATCGACGGTGAGGGACGACGCGGCGGGCCCGGCGAGAGCCGCCGACTTCGAATCAGCCATGACCCAGCAATGGTACACTAACCGGCGCGATGGACCCACCGTCGTCCGTCTCGCCGACATCGCTGAAAATCCGCGAACTCGGCCACGTCTCGTTGTTCGTGCGCGATCTGGCGGCCACGCGCCGGTTCTACCGCGAGATCCTCGGCCTGGCCGAGACCGGCACCGGCAAGGGGGGGCGCATCGTGTTCTTCTCGGCCGGTCGACATCACCACGACCTGTCCTGCGAGCTGGCCCGCGCCGAGGGGCCGGGTCCGCAGCCCAAGGGCGTGCCCGGTCTCTATCACATCGCCTTCGAGATCGGTTCCACCCGCGAGGAGCTGGGCGCAGCCCGGCGCCAGGTGGAAGCCCACGGGCTTGCGCCGTTCGGGGAGACGGATGCCTCGTTCAGCGTGCGCGACCCCGACGGTCACGAGATCGAGCTGTACGTCGACCTCCGCCTCAGGTGAGGCGGCGGCGCAGCCAGGCCGATCCCGCTTCCGACGCGATGACGATGGCCAGCACGATCGTCAGGACCATGCCCACGCGGCTCCACTCGAGCCCGAGGATCGCTTCATTGAGCGCGAAGCCGATGCCGCCGGCACCGACCAGCCCCAGCACCGTCGACTCCCGGATGTTGATGTCCCAGCGGTAGATCACGACGCCGGCGAAGACCGGGCGCACCTGCGGCACGATGGCGTAGAGCAGCACCTGCCAGCGGCTGGCCCCGGTGGCGGCCACCGCCTCCACCTGGCCGGCATCGATCTCCTCGATGCCCTCGGCCAGGAGCTTGGAGACGAAGCCGATCGAGCGCACCGCCACCGCCAGGACCCCGGCCAGCGAGCCGGGCCCCACGACGATGATGAAGATCAGGGCCCAGATGAGCGTGTCCACCGAGCGGCTCACGACCATCACCAGCCGGGCCAGCCCGTAGGTGGCGCGGTTGAGCGTGGTGTTCAGGGCCGCCAGCAGCGCCACCGGCAGCGAGAGCGCGATGGCCAGGGCGGTTCCCAGCGTGGCGATGTTGATGGTCTGGACCAGGGGACCGACGAGCGCGGGCCCGGCCGACCACTCGGGCGGCAGCATCCGCCCGAGCAGATCGGTGATCTGCCACGGCGCATCCGCGATGTATTCCCAGTGGATGCCCAGCCGCGCGATCATGACAGCGGCCATCACGCCCAGGGCGAGCTGGGCCAGCGTGCGGAGGGCTGCTTGCAGGGGCGTGAAGCGCCGCCAGGTTCCTCGGAGGGGGGCTTCACCCTCCTTCCGACGCTCCGCGGGCCTCTGGCCCGCTCCGCTGCCTCTCCCCAGGAGGGGATCGCGCGGGCCAAGCCCGCGCTCGGAACGCCGCTCGGTCATGTCACTGCACGTAACGGCGGGCCACGGCGCTCACGGCCTCGCCCACGAGGACGATCGCGACGATGACGAGCAGGATGGCCAGCGCGAAGTCGTAGTCGTAGCGGGAGAAGGCGTTGTAGAGGGTGGCGCCGATGCCGCCCGCGCCAACGATCCCGATGATCGTCGACTGCCGGAGGTTGATGTCCCACTTGTAGATGGTGAGCCCGATGACCCGGGGCAGGACCTGAGGCAGCACGCCGTAGATAAGGATCTGGCCCCGAGTGGCCCCAGTGGCGCGCAGGGCCTCGATCTGGCCGCGGTCGATCCGCTCGATCTCCTCGGCCAACAGCTTCGAGAAGGAGCCCACCCCGTTCACGATCAGCGTGAGGACGCCGGCCAGAGGGCCGAAGCCCACGGCCTTGACGAACAGGATGGCGACGATCAGCTCGTGGAATGTCCGCGCCAGCGTGATCGTGCCGCGCCCGGCGCCGTAGACGGGCAGGGGCACCACGTTGCGGGCGGCCAGCACCGCGACGGGGACGCCCACGAGCACGCCGAGGAGCGTGGCCAGCGTGGCGATCTCGACGCTCTCGAGCACGCCACTGGCCAGCAGCCCGATGCGCCCGAAGTCCGGCGGTACCGCGCTGGCCACCACGGCGCCTAACCGACCGAGCCCGCGGGCGATCCGCTCGGGGTTGACGTCCAGACTCAGCGCGTTCCAGCCGAGGAAGGCGGCGAGCAGGGTCCAGGCCAGCGGCCCCAGCCACGGTCGGGGCCAGATCGATGGCCGGCGCCAGGGGCGCGCGCTCACCGGGGCGCCTCGGCGGCAGTCCAGCTGCCGCCATAGATACGCTCCAGCACCTCGGCGGTGAGGCCGGCGACCGGGCCGTCGTAGACGACCTCACCATCGCGCAGGCCGATTATCCGACGCGCGAAGGCCCGGGCCAGCGGCACATCGTGCATGTTCACCAGCGCGGGGATGCCGTCCTCGGCGGCCAGCTCGACGATGAGCCGCATCACGGCCTCCGAGGTGCGCGGGTCCAGACTGGAGGTCGGCTCATCGACGAGCAGGATCTTGGGGCGCTGCACGAGAGCCCGGGCGATGCCCACGCGCTGGCGCTGGCCCCCCGACAGCTCATCGGCGCGCTTGTTCTCGAAGCCGGCCAGCCCCACCCGAGCCAGGGTGCGGAAGGCGGCCTCGATGTCCGGCGACGGGAAGCGCCGGCGCCACGCCTGCCAGGCGCTCACGTAGCCGAGGCGGCCGGAGAGCACGTTCTCCATGACGGTCAGCCGCTCGACGAGGTTGAACTCCTGGAAGATCATGCCCATTGCCCGGCGAGCCTGGCGCAGCGCCGCGCTCTCCAGCCCCGTGATCTCCAGGCCATCCAGGCGCACCGAGCCGGCGTCGGGCTCGACCAGCCGGTTGATGCAGCGCAGAAGCGTGGACTTGCCGGCCCCCGAAGGGCCGATGATGAAGACAGCGTCGTGTCCCCCCACGGTGAAGGAGACCCCGCGCAGGGCGCGGTCCCCCGTGGGGTAAGTCTTGGTGAGGCCCGACACCTCGAGCACGCCCGGTGATCCCCGACGTGTCGGCTGGGGCCCGGGCGGATTCGGCTCTATCTCGACTCCTTCTTCCGCTCCTCGGCGGTGCCGCCGCGCCAGTAGATCTTGTCGTGATCGACACAGCACGTCGGCCACGCCCCGTCAGGCCAGAGCGAGCAGGCATCGGAGGTGAAGGCGTGGGAGGGAACCTGCCCGCGTCGGAGCTGGCAGACGTCGCGGGCCGCGCGGCCGATGTCGGCCAGCTGCTCAGGGCTATCGCCGCCGATCGGGCTCCGCACCGGCGTGTAGCCGGCCAGGAGCGCGGCGGCGAGGAAGAGCGCCGTCCCACGTCCCAAGGGCGCTACTCGCTTGTCGGCTTCTGCAGCTTCCGGTACTCCGGCGAGTCCTTCGTGAAGGTGACTCCGTTGGCCTGCAGGATGCCGAGCACCGACTCCCAGTCCCTGGCGTAGTTGACGGGCAGGAAGCCGGTGCGGCTCTTGAACTCCCGTCCCACGCTGGTGCCCTCGAAGCGAAAGCCGAAGAACGCCTCCTTGAGCTTCTCGACCAGCGTGGGGTCGAGATTGTGGGCGTAAGCGAAGCCGGCCGTGGGAAAGACCGGTGAGGTGTAGATGATCTTGAGATCGCTGGCCTTGACCACCCCGCGGGCGATCATCCGTTCCATCACGGTATCGGCGACGGCCGCGGCGTCGTAGTCGCCATGGGCGACGCCCAGGATGCTGTTGTCGTGCTTGCCCGAGAAAACGATCCCGTAGTCGCGGCCCGGGACGGTGCCCATCCGCGAGAAGAAGTACACGGGGGCCTGGTGACCGGAGCTCGAGGTCTGCGAGACATGGGCCACCCGCTTGCCCTTGAGGTCGGCGATGGACTTGATGCGCTCGTTCCTGGCGTGAGCGATGACGACGAGGTGGTAGCCGGAGGGCCCCTTGGCGTCCCGCATGATGGCGAAGGGCACGGCGCCGGAAAGATTCACGGCATAGACCAGGCTCCCCGTGGAGTACGCCGACAGATGCAGCCGCCCCGAGCGCATTGCCTCGATCTGGGCGGCGTAGTTCTGCAGCCCAAAGTACTTCGTCTTCTTGCCGGTGACCTTCTCCACGTGCTTGAGAAAGTCGCTCCAGGCCCCCTCGTACACGGCGGGGTCCTCGACGGGCGCGTAGGTGAAGATCAGCGGGTCCGGGTTTACCAGGCGGGCCCGCTCTTTCGGCGCGTCGGCCACGAGGTCGCGGTTCTCGTCGCAGTAGAGCGGGTCGAGCTGACCCCGGTGCGCGCAGGGTTCCGCCGCCACGGCCGCGGTGACGAACACCAGCACGAGAATCGCGAGCAGCGCTACCAAGAGAAGGTCGCGACGTGTCATCTGGCGCGTACTGTAGTAGGGGGTCCGACCACCGTCAAGCCAGCGCCACACCGCGTCAGACCCCGAAGGCATCGAGCCCGGTGATGTCGCGGCCGACGATCAAGGTGTGGATGTCGTGGGTCCCCTCGTACGTCTTGACCGTCTCCAGATTCAGCATGTGGCGGATCACCGGATGCTCGTCGATGATCCCGGCAGCGCCCAGGACATCGCGGGCCAGCCGGGCCGTCTCCAGGGCCATCCAGACGTTGTTCATCTTGGCCATGGAGACCTGCTGCGGCCGGAGGCGTCCCTGGTCCTTGAGCCGCCCCAGCTGCAGGGCCAGGAGCTGGGCCTTGGTGATCTCGGTGATCATCCACACGAGCTTCTGTTGCACGAGCTGGAAGGCCCCGATGGGCTTGTCGAACTGCACGCGCTGCTGGGCATACTGCAGCGTCCAGTCGTAGCAGGCCATGGCCGCGCCCACCGCGCCCCAGGCGATGCCGTAGCGGGCCTGGTTCAGGCAGGATAGCGGCCCCTTGAGCCCCTTGACCCCGGGCAGCTTGTTCTCCAGGGGAATCGCGCAGTCCTGAAAGGCCAGCTCGGAGGTGATGGACGCGCGCATCGAGAACTTGCCGTGGATGTCGAGCGTGGAATAGCCCGGCGTGCCGCGCTCCACGAGGTAGCCCCCGATCTCCCCGTCATCGTCCTTGGCCCACACCAGCGCCACGTCGGCAATCGAGCCGTTGGTGATCCAGAGCTTGGTCCCCTGCACCACGTAGCGATCGCCCCGGCGGTGCGCCCGCGTCTTCATGCCCCCCGGGTCGGAGCCGTGGTCGGGCTCGGTGAGACCGAAGCAGCCGATCCGCTCACCTCGGGCCATGGCGGGAAGCCACCGTTCCTTCTGGGCCTCGCTGCCGTAGCTCCAGATCGGGTACATGACGAGGCCGCTCTGCACGGAGGCGCAGGAGCGCAGGCCCGAGTCACCCCGCTCCAGCTCCTGCATGATGAGGCCGTAGGCCACGTGGTTGAGACCCGCGCAGCCGTAGCCCTTGAGGGTGGCCCCGAACACGCCAAGCTCACCCAGCTTCGGGATCAGGGCCACGGGAAAGGTGCCGGCGCGATGGTGCTCGCTCACCAGGGGCAGGAACTCCGTCTCCACCCAGTCCCGGACGGCATCCCGCACCATGCGCTCCTCTTCGCCGAGGAGGTCCTCGATGCCGTAGTAGTCCACGCCGCGGAACTTCTCCATGCTCGCCTCTCCTAGAGCCGGATCGGGTTGAAGTCGGTCCGGTAGTCGAACGTATCCAGGCCCTCGCGAGATTTCAACCACCGCACCACCGCATACGTCAGCGGGGTGGCCGCCGCCTCGTAGACGACCTTGACGGCCCACTGGCCGGCCACGATCGCCGGCAACGCCCCGGCCGGCACCGTGCCGGCAAAGGCCAGGGTGATGAAGACCGCGGAGTCCAGGGCCTGGCCCACGACCGTAGAGCCGATGGTCCGGAGCCAGAGCCAGCGGCCGCCGGTGGCGACCTTGAGCTTGGCCAGCACGAAGGCGTTGGCGAACTCGCCCACCAGATAGGCGGCGAAGGACGCGGCCAGGATCCGGGGCGACTGCCCCAACACCTCCTGGTAGGCTGGCTGGCCCGGCCAGAACGGGGCCGGAGGGATCTCGCCGCCGATCCAGATGGCCCCGACCATGAGCGCGTTGCACGCGAAGCCCAGCCAGATGACCCGGCGGGTCGCCCCGTAGCCCCAGACCTCGGTCAACACGTCGGCCACGATGTAGGAGACGGGGAACACGATGATGGCCACGGGCAGGACCAGGCCGGCCACCGTGATCAGCTTGGCCGCGATGATGTTGGCGGTGAGCAGGCAGGTGACGAACAGCGCCGCGCACACCGTGAACCGCCAGCTCATCGCGGGGGATTGTACCGCCGCAAGGACTCCTTGAAGTTCGCCCGGAGGTAGGCCGCGGCCAGGGCCTCCGCGTCGCGGGCCTCCGCCTCGCGGCCACGCCCCCGGAGCACCGCGGCGTACGAGCGCAGTCGCTCGGCCGGATCGACTCTGAACACGCCGGGCCCGGATCGCCGGAACCGCTCGACCTGGTCGAGCACCTCGGCCGCCCCGGCCTGCCGGCCCACCTCCCGCAGGAAGGCGGCATACGTCTGCAGGGCCGCGATGACCTGGCTCGCCGGGTTCACCGAGGTGAAGATCAGGCTCGTGAGCATGGGCTCCACCTCGGCATCGATCAGGGGCTGCCAGCCCGTGCCCCGGAATCGCTGCGAGTACGCCACGTCGACGACCTTCCGGGGCGACAACCGGGGCAGATCGGGGTGCACACAGCGCAATCCCCACACGCCCAGCGTGAACACCTGCCCTTCGAACTTGGGGACTTCCGTGTCCTGAGCCGCGATGCGATAACGCAGGCAGTCGGCGCCCAGCCAGCTCGTCGGGGACGCGTCGACGTTGACCCGGCCGAAGCGCTGGGCGCTCCACTCCTTGCGGAGCTCGGCGCCGAGACGCTGCATGAGGGCCTCGCGGCCGGTGACGGGCAGCTCGGCCTCGGCCACACCGGCGAGGGCCAGGGCGGTGTGCACGCCGCCCCCCGGCGTCCCCGTTTTGGTGAACACGATGTCCTCGCCGCGCTCGCGCCGGGAGAGATCCCGGGCCCAGCCCTCACCCCGGGGCGGCAGGATGAAGAAGCCGAAGAGCTCCTCGTATCCTCTCCGCCTGAGACAGGAGCCCAGCAGGTGGTCCACCAGGCCGTCGAGCAGGGCGTTGAGCTCGTCGTCGCTCGAATACGTGACTAGCACGCGCCGCTCGGGCCGCGTGACGATCCGTCGTGCGCGCGTCTCGATGATGAAGTCGCTGCCCAGGGAGGCCTGGGCGGCGGCGAGGCACTCGCGGCGATCGCGCTCGGCGCGGGTGGGGCCGGGGTCAGCCGCCGGCATCTCGGGGATTGTCGGCGCACAGCCGGCCAGGACGGTCACGAGCACGGCGAGGCCGCATGTGAGCCAGGAAGAAATGATCCGGCGGGACCGGTGGGGAGGAAACGGAGAGACGGCCGTCGGGCGCAACGCGAGCCGGGGAGGAAACGGGGGGGGCGAGGCGCCCCCCCCGTTATACATTCGTCACAATCGCCGGCGGCTCCTCGTACAGCGCACGGCGCAGCGCGATCGCCAACTCGGCGTCGTGCTCGTGGTTCACGGCGAAGATCCGGCATTGCGCGACCTTCCCCGGCAGGTACTTGAGGAGCTCGGTCAGGGGCTCGGCCGTGACCGCCTCGCTCGCCGCATCGTAGACGTAAATTTGACGGTCGCCCATCTTGAGCGGATTGAGCGGTCGGGGGTCCTGCATGGCCATGTCGATCTTGAAGGCGACGTTGCGCAAGCCCGGCGCCAGGAAGGCCCGCACGAGCCGCTCGACCGTCTCGGTGTCCATGAACGGCCGCCCCGGTTGGGACTCGAACATGGGCAGCACCTCTTCGTGGGCCATCCGCCACTTGAGCTGGCGGTCGAGGATCTGGCGCCACTCGAGCCCGAGCGCCCGCCGATCGGGGTCCTCGCTGTCGTGCCAGCGGCCGACCTCCTCGAGGAGCGTCCACTCGGTCAAGTGCAGGTAGGGATGGAGCTCCTTGCGAAGGTCGTAGGGAAACGCCAGCCGCATCGTGTCCCGGAAGATCTCCTTGAGATGGAGGTCGATGCCGCGCGTCGTCCGGTGGTAATAGACGTTGGTGTACATGTAGAAGCGCGCGTTGAGAAACATGATGAAGGCCTGCAACCCGCCCCGGTCCAGGGTGAGCCCCTTCTCGGAGAAGAACGAGTAGTAGATGATCCGCTCGATGTCGATGGGCCCCACGGCCACCCCGCACATGTAGGCGTCGCGGAGGACGTAGTCCATGTTGTCGGCGGTGAACACGCCGCTGAGGAGCGGCTTGAGAAAGGCCAGCCAGCGGGGATGGGACTCCAGCGGGTGGGTGTAGGCCTTGCCCATGAGGTAGCAGATCCACTCCGGGTCGATGGCCTCGCCGGCCTGAAAGGCTCCGCTCGGGCTCCGACGCAGGCTGCGGATCTGGTCGCCGAGCTCCTCCCGGATGATTCGCTGCCCCACCAACTCGTGGGTGAGCTCGTAGTCGCACAGGAAGTTGTCGTCGAAGAAATGGCCGAAGGGGCCGTGGCCCACGTCATGGAGCAGGCCGGCCATGCGGAGC
The DNA here is from genome assembly GCA_035457825.1 of Candidatus Methylomirabilota bacterium. Classification (GTDB taxonomy): domain Bacteria; phylum Methylomirabilota; class Methylomirabilia; order Rokubacteriales; family CSP1-6; genus 40CM-4-69-5. Next base: position 2,530 of record DATIAY010000192.1, on the reverse strand, counting down.
AGCTCCTCCACCAGCGGGGCCGAGGGCGCATCGGGGAAGATGGCCCGCAGCGAGGGGTCGAGCTGGTGGGCCAGCCGGCCGGCCAGGTGCATGACACCCAGCGAGTGCTGGAAGCGGCTGTGCTCGGCGGCGGGAAAGACCCAGCGCGCCGACTGCAGCTGAGGGATGCGGCGCAGCCGCTGCACCCAGGCGGTGTCGATGACGTCCTGCTCGGTGGCTTCTCCGGGGATGGCGCCGGGCCGCGTATACAGGATGTACTGGTGGATGGGGTCGGCGATGAGCCCGCGGCCCTGATAAGTGTCGGCGGCGCCCTTCATGCTGTCCGAATTATCTAGCGCGGTGGCATGCGCAGCAACCGGTAGCGATCGATCGACGCCACGGCAATGACGTGGCCTCCCCCGCTCAGCGCGAGCCGTACTGCTGCTGGTAGTACGCGGCGAACGCGCCCGACTTCAGCGCCCGCCACCAGACCTCATGCCCCCGGTACCAGCCGACGGTGGCCGTCAGCCCGTCGAGAAATCGGTGGCGCGGCGTCCAGCCGAGCTGGCGGACCTTGGTCGCATCCAGCGAATAGCGGCGGTCGTGGCCGGGTCGGTCCGTCACCGGCTTCACGAGTGTTGGCGGCTTGCCGGTCAGCCGCAGAATCTCCCGCGTGAGGGCGATGTTCTCGAGCTCGTGCCCGGCGCCCACGTTGTAGATCTCGCCGGCGGCCCCCTGCCGGAGCACCAGGTCGATCGCCTCACAGTTGTCGAGCACGTAGAGCCAGTCCCGCACGTTGCGCCCATCGCCGTAGAGCGGCAACGGCTGGTCGTCCAGCGCGTTCGTGATGAACAGCGGAATGACCTTCTCAGGATGCTGGTAGGGGCCGAAATTGTTCGACGAGCGCGTGATCACCACGGGCAGCCGGTGGGTCCGCCAGTAGGCCAGCGCCAGCAGATCGGCGCCGGCCTTGGCTGCCGAATAGGGATTGGACGGGCGCAGGGGATCGTCCTCCCGCGCCGAGCCCGTGGCCAAGCTGCCGTAGACCTCGTCGGTGCTGATCTGCACGAACCGGGAGATGCCCAGCTCCCGGACCGCCTCTAACAGCGTGAAGACGCCGAAGACGTCGGTCTTCAGGAAGGCACCGGCTTCCAGCAGCGAGCGGTCGACATGGGACTCCGCGGCGAAATTGACGACGGCGTCGACGCCGCGGAGCGTGTCGCGCACGAGCTTGGCGTCGCCGATGTCCCCGCGCACGAAGCGGTAGCGGGGGTCGTCGGCCACGTCGGCAACGTTCTGGAGATTGCCAGCGTAGGTCAGCTTGTCCAGGTTGACGACAGAGTCCTCGGGGTGGGTGCTCAGGACGTGGCGGATGAAGTTCGACCCGATGAACCCGGCGCCGCCGGTGACGAGCAGCCGCACGCTCAGCCCCGCGTCACGTCCCAGACGTCGGCGCCCACGTAATCCCAGGGCAGCCGGCCCTCGTCGCAAGCCGCCGGCTCGGCCGAGAACTGGACGTCGACGAAGTAGATGATGCGGCCGGGGTGGGCGCCCAGGTTGCGCACCCCGTGGGCGACCCCGGGGGGGATGCGGATGAGCCGGGAGCCGCCGTCGCCGAGCACGAGCCGCATCCGGACGCCCGCGGTGGGCGAGCCCTTGCGGACGTCGATCAGGACTAGCAGCATACGGTCCCCGGGCGGGACATACCAGACATCGGTCTGGCGGACATGCAGGTGGAAGGCCTTGATCACGCCCGGCTCGAGCTCGCTGTAGTTGATCTGGCGGAGGGTGAAGCCCCCCGGCGCCTGGGTCCGGCCTTCGTTCAGGCGGGCGAGCTCGGTCAGGGCGCCACCATCGTCGTGGTGGCGGGCGAGCTCGATGATCTCCACGCCCTCGATGCGGGGCGCCGGCGCGTAGGACTGGATCTTGAACGCGCGCTTGGCGTCCGGGCTCAACTCCACCGCGCCATCCTAGCACGCGGCGGCGGCAACTCACTCCTCCCTCAGCGCGCCCCCTCGACCAGGCGCAGGAGATACTGGCCGTAGGAGTTTCCCCGCATGGGCTCGGCGATCCGGCGGACGTCCTCGGCCGTGATGTAGCCCATGAGGAAGGCGATCTCCTCGACGCAGGCAACCATCAGGCCCTGGCGGTCCTCGAGGGTCTGGATGAAGGTCGAGGCCTGGAGCAGCGCCTCGTGGGTGCCGGTGTCGAGCCAGGCGATGCCCCGCCCCAGCTTGTCCACGTGCAGCCGGCCCGCGCGCAGGTAGGCGAGATTGACGTCGGTGATCTCCAGCTCGCCGCGCGTCGACGGCTTCAGCCCGGCCGCGATGTCCACGACGTCCTGGTCATAGAAGTAGAGGCCGGTCACCGCCCAGTTCGAGCGCGGCCGCGCCGGCTTCTCCTCGATGTCGAGCGGGCGGCCGGCCCCGTCGAACTCCACGACGCCGTAGCGCTCGGGGTCGCGCACCCAGTACGCGAAGATCGTCCCGCCGTCGATCCGCCCGGCGGCGCGGCGCAGCGAGTCGGTGAGGCCATGACCGTAGAAGAGGTT
>DATIAY010000191.1:0-2198 GCA_035457825.1 Candidatus Methylomirabilota bacterium | reverse complement strand
CGACACGACCTTGTCGGCCGCCGCCACCTTCTCCGCGAAGACCTTGGGGTTCACGAACTGGGCGTTCTTGCCCTTCAGGTCGTCTTCGGTGACCCCCCGGGCCACCGAGCACTTCCCTCAGACGAAGATGGGCACCCGCTGCGCGACCACCTCGTCGATCAACTCCTTGATGGCCGGCATGGCCACCGGCAGCACGGCATCGGCCACCGTGCCCTTCATGAGATAGGTCGCCTCGCCCGCCAGGAAGATCTCGGCCTCGTGCCCGGCGTCCCTTGCCCCCAGCGCCCACTGGAATGAAAAGCCGGCGCGTGTCGGATCGTCGCTGCCGGCCGTCCCGAGATAGAGGATCTTGGCCATCATCTCCCTCCTTCCGGCTTGCGAGCCCGGACGTTCACGCCCTCGGTCTCGAACTTGTCTGCCTTGCGCTGGCCGCTAGCTCCGGCGAAGGGTCGGCCGCGCCAGGTGATGTCGACGTCCACGAACCCCGCCTGCCGGATCCTCTCGAGGTTACTCTCCCTCCAGGAGAGCGCCTCCGATTCAGGCGGTCCAGATCGCGATGTCCTCGCGCGCCGCCGGCGGGATATCTCGGTGGACGACGATGTCTGCGATCTGCAGGCGGCCGCCCGGCCGCAGCACCCGGAACACCTCGCGGAATACCTGGTCCTTGTCGGGAGCCAGGTTGACGACCCCGTTGGAGATGACGAGATCGGCCGAGCCATCGGCCACGGGGAGAGACTCGGCCAGCCCTCTCCGGTATTCGACCCATCGCAGGCCGGTCAGCTCGGCGTTCTCTCGCCCGCGTTCCAGCATGGCGTCGGTCATGTCCACAGCGACGATCCGGCCCGTAGGTCCCACGGCTCGCGCGGCCAGGAAGCTGTCCATCCCGCTGCCGGCCCCGATGTCGACCACCGTCTCGCCCGGTCTTGGCTCGCCCATGGCCAGCGGATTCCCCACGCCGGCGAAGGGCGCCGTCACGGAGTCCGGTAGCTCGGCCAGAGCCCGGGCGGAGTAGCCAAGGCGCTCCACCGCATACCCCGCTCCGGTGTGGAAGTGGTAGCCGCGCTTCGGATCGCGGACCACCTCGCTGTAGATCTTGCTGATCGCCTCTCGCAACCGCTCGGTTTCAACCGGCATGGGGTCCTCCTGTACCTTCCGGCTTGCGGGCAAGCACCACCAGCGACCAGACGAGCTTGTCGTGACGGTCGGCGGGGACGACTCGCCGGAGGAAGTCCACGAACTCCGGCGGGAACACCGGATACGAGGCCAGGGCCTCGATGCCGAAGGGCCGGCGGTCCACCGTCGCGACCGCCTCGAACCCCACGTTGGCCACCTTCTTGGTCAGCACTGGCTCCGCCAGTGTGCCGGCCAGTCAGCCGGCCAGGGCCGGCGCCGAGCGCAGCACCTCTTCCGGGAGCGCCTCGGTCACCACGAGGTCGGCCAGAGCCAGGCGGCCACCGGCACGCAGTACCCTCAGCATCTCGGCCAGCGCCCGGCTCTTGCGCGTGGAGAGATTCAGCACGCCGTTCGACACCACCACGTCCACGCTGGCGTCGTCCAGGGGAATGGCCTCCATCAGGGCCTCGCGGACCTCCACGTTGGCGAGCCCGGCCTCGGCCGCGTGCTGGCGAGTCCGCTCGACCATCGACGGCGTCATGTCCAGCCCGATCACGCGCCCGCCGCGGCCGACGGCCCGCGCGGCCAGGATCGTGTCGATGCCCGCACCGCAACCCACGTCCAGCACGATTTCTCCCTGACGCACGCGAGCGTGCCGCACCGGGTGCCCGACGCCGAGCGCCAGGGCGATGGCGCCGACCGGGAGCCCGGCCAGCTCATCGGGCTCGTACAGTTGGGCGGCCACCGCCGGCGTGTCGGCGGCGGTCGCCGAGTAGGTGTTGCGGATGATCGAGCGGGCCTGATCGACGGTGAAGTACGCCATGGCCCTCCTCGTTCAGTGGCGCCGCAGCGCCTCCCGGATCCGGCTCTCCAGCGCGGGCGGCGCCGGGTTGTCGGGCAGGCGCTCCTTGAAGAAGGCGTCGAGCTGCCGGCTGAAGCCCAGCTTGTCGCAGCAGTCGAGGCACGCCTCCAGGTGGGTCTCCAGGTCCTGCAGCGGCTCGCCGGCCAGTGCCCGGTCGAGGTAGGCGAAGAACTGCCGCACAGCCTGTTCACACGTCAGCGGTCCCATGACCTCAATCCCTCAC
>DATIAY010000190.1:0-16788 GCA_035457825.1 Candidatus Methylomirabilota bacterium | reverse complement strand
ACGGCCTGGTAGCCCTTGAAGCTTTTCGGGAAGGCGATGATGTAGTTCGGGTGATAGATGTAGACGATGTTGCGCCGGGCGGTGAACATGTCGATCGCCTCCCGGTAGAGGGCCCGCCGCTGATCCACGTCGCTCACCTCGCGGGCCTTGTTCAAGAGCGCGTCGATCTTCTCGTCGCAGGCCAGCGTCGAGTTGAGGGTGCCCTTGCAGGTCTGATTGTGGTGGATGTTGCCGTCGGGATCGACGCGCCCGCTCCAGCCGATGAGATAGGCCTGGTGCTTGCCGTCGTCGTTGTCCTTGAGCGAGGAGGCGAATTCCTGGGGCCGGAGCGAGATGTTGAAACCGGCCTCGCGAGCCATCTGCTGAATGATCTCGCCCACCCGCCGCTGGCGCGGATTGTTCACGATGACCATCTCGAAGGCATAGCCGCTGGCCAGCCCGGCGTCGGCCAGGAGCTTCTTGGCCCGGGCCACGTCGCGGCCGGGACACTTGCGGCTCTTGTCGAAGAAGACGCTGATCGGCGGAATCGGCGTGCAGCCGGGCGTGAAGAGACCATCCCAGGCCACCTGGTTGAGGGCCTCCCGATCGATCGACAGTTCGAAGGCCTCGCGCACCCGCGGGTCGTTGGCCAGCGGCGTGCCCAGATCGCCCGGCGGCTGGGTCTTGCCTGTCTTGTTGCGCAGGTTGATGGTGATGCCGTCGTAGCCGAGCCCGGTGACGTTCGAGAGCTCGTACTTCCCCTCGCGCTTGAGCGCAGTGGCGTCGGTCGGGGTCACCTGGTGCATGACATCGATGTCGCCGGACTTGAGATTGGCCAGGCGGACATTGTCGTCGGGCATGATACGAAAGATGATGCGGTCGAATTTGGCTTGCCCCGGGTCGAAGTAGTGGGGTGAGCGCTCCACCACGATCCGGTCTTGCGGTACCCGCTCGACGAACTGCCAGGGCCCCACGCAGACGGGCGCAGTGCCGAACTTGTCACCCAGCTTGTTGACCGCTGCCGGCGACACCGGCATCCCCGCCCGATCCGTGAGCTGGGCCAGCAGCGGCGAGAACGGCGCCTTGAGCCTCAGGCGCACGGTGAGCCGATCGACCACCTCCACCGCCTCCACCGGCGCCAGCTCGCTGGCCCGGCTCGAGCCCTTGAGCGTGCGGTGCCGGTCCAGCGAGAAGCGCATGGCCTCGGCGTCCAGGGCCGTCCCATCGTTGAACTTCACGTTGGGGCGCAGCTTGATCGTGACTGTGCGGCCGCTGTCGGTGACCTGCGGCATGTCGGCAGCGAGCTGGGGATGGATGCGGAGCTGCTCGTCGATCTCGTAGAGCTTCTCGCACATCTGCGAGAAGACGATCCGCCCCACGTAGGTGCGGGCCAGCGTCGGGTCCAGGATGTCGGGATCCTGGTTGAGGGCCACGACCAGCGTCTTTTTCTGGGCGGCCGCCGGCAGTGGGCCGGCGAGCAGAACGATCAGTCCGAGAGCAAGCAGCGTGATCTTTCTCATGGCGGGCCTCCGCGTCGAATGAGGCCATATCCTACCAGAGCCAGCCTGCCTTGACCGGCCAAGTCCCAGCGGCTTAGGCTCTCGGCGAGATGAGGCGCTCTCGCAGCGCGCTCCAGGGCATCCTGACGGAGGTCGCCCGGACCGCGGCCAAGCTCTGCGAGGCCAGGGACTGCCTGATCTTCCTCGTGGAGGGCGATCAGGTCCGCCTCGCGGCCCAGCACGGCACCCTCCGTCACACCGGCGTGATGCCCCCTCTCAGCCGCCGGAGCCTCTTGGGGCGCGCCATTCTCGATCGGCGGACCCTGCATGTGCGGGACCTGACGGCCGCCCGGCGGCAGTTCCCGGCCAGCCCGGCGGTCCAACACGCCAGCGGGCTTCGCACGGTGGTGGCGACTCCGCTACTTGTGGATGGGGCAGCCGTGGGTGGCATCATCGTCCGCCGCACCGTCGTCCGGCCGTTCACGCCCAGGCAAATTAGCCTGCTCAAGACCTTCGCCAGTCAGGCGGCTGTGGCCATCGAAAACGCGCGGCTGTCCGAGGAGCTGGAGGCCCGCAACCGGGAACTCACCGCGGCCCTGGAGCGCGAGACGGCCACCAGCGAGATCCTCCGTGTCATCTCGAGCTCGCCGACTGGACTTGAGCCGGTGCTTGTCGCGGTCGCCCAGAATGCAGCCCGGGTGTGTGGAGCGAGCGACTCCCTCATTCGCCTTCTCGAGGGTGACATCCTCAGGCTGGTGGCTCATCACGGGCCGCTTCCCGAGCTCGACGAAGTGATACCGCTCGATCGTGGCACGGCCAGTGGCCGAGCGATATCCGATCGCCAAACGATCCATATACACGACCTGGCGGCCCAGACGGAAACCGAATTTCCCATCGGCAAGTCGTTTCAGCGCCGCTTCGGACACCGGACCGTGCTGGCCACGCCGCTGCTCCGGGAGAGTGTTGCCATTGGCAGCATTCTCATCCGGCGCCAGACTGTTGACCCCTTCTCCGACAAGCAGATCGAGTTGCTGAAGACCTTTGCCGACCAGGCCGTCATCGCCATCGAGAACGTCCGCCTGTTCACGGAATTGCAGGCCCGCAACCGCGATCTCACCGAGGCCCTGGAGCGCGAGACGGCCACCAGCGAGATCTTGAAAGTCATCAGCAGCTCCCCCACCGACATCCAGCCGGTGCTGGATGCGGTGGCCGAGAGCGCCACGCGTCTCTGTACCGCCTATGACGCCGTCATCTTTCGACTGGACGACGGCGTCCTCCACCGTGCAGCCCACTTTGGTCCGATCCCTGCCCCTCCGGGTTTCAGCATTGTGCCGACCCGCGGCCGAGTCTCTGGCCGCGCGGTGGTCGACCGTCGGCCGATCCAGGTCACTGATGCCCTGGCGGAGTCGGAGGAGTTCCCCGAAACTAGGACATACGCTCGCGAGCACGGCTTCCGCACCATCCTGAGCGTTCCGCTCCTGCGTGAGGGCGTTGCCATTGGCACCATCGATCTTCGGCGCACCGAGGTGCAACCCTTCACCGAGGCACAGATCGCACTCCTGCAGACCTTCGCCGATCAGGCGGTCATCGCCATCGAGAACGTCCGCCTGTTCAATGAGATCAGAGAGGCGCTCGAGCAACAGACGGCCACGGCTGAGATCCTGCGGGTGATCAGCCAATCGCCGACGACCGCTCAGCCGGTGTTCGACACGATCGTCAGGAACGCGGGCCGCGTCTGTGACAGCTTCGACGCGGTCTTGATCCTCCGCGACGGCAACGACATCGAGATCGTGGCGCACTGGGGGCCGATCGATCACGCTGGCATCGGCAGCCGACGCCCGTTGAGTCGAGGCACAGTGATGGGTCGGGCCATCATCGACGGTCGGCCGATCCACGTCGAGGATCTCTCCGCGGCGGCAGATTTCCCCGAGGGCCAAGCTCTGGCACAGCAGCGGGGCCATCGGACGACGCTCGCGGTGCCGTTGCTCCGAGAGGGTGGTCCAGTGGGTTCGCTGCTCATCCGGCGCAGGGATGTTCGTCCTTTCAACGACAAACACATCCGCATGCTGCAGACCTTTGCCGACCAGGCGGTCATCGCCATCGAGAATGTCCGGCTCTTCACCGAGCTCCAGGCGCGGAACCGGGACCTCACCGAGGCCCTGGACCGCGAGACGGCCACCAGCGCAGTTCTGCGGATCATCAGCAGGTCGCCGACCGACGTGGGGCCCGTCTTCGACGGAATTCTCAAGAGCGCCGTCGGCCTCTGCGACGCTCTCTACGGAGTGGCCTATCGCTACGACGGTGCAATGGTCCACGTCATGGCGCATCACAACTTCACGCCAGAGGCCCTCGGGGCGTTGAATGCCGTCTATCCGGCGGCCCCGGGGTCAGACACCGCCACGGACGAGGCGATTCGCCGACGCACCGTCATCCACGTCCCCGATTCCAGTGAGGATCCGTCGCATTCCGCCGGCCAGGCGATCGCCCGTCGCCTCGGCTACCGAACGTTGATCTCGGTGCCGATGCTGCGCGAAGGCGAAGCCATCGGCGCTATCACCGTGGCCCGGCGAGAACGCCGGATGTTCTCCGACACTCAGATCGCGCTCCTGCAGACCTTCGCCGACCAGGCGGTCATCGCCATCGAGAACGTCCGCCTGTTCACCGAGCTGCAGGCCCGGAATCGGGACCTGACCGTGGCCCTGGCCCAGCAGACGGCCACCAGCGAGGTCCTCGCCGTGATCAGCGGGGCGCAGACCGACGTGCAGCCGGTCTTCGACGCCATCGCACGGAGCGCCCGGCATCTGTGCGATGCCACCTACAGCAGCGTCTATCGCCTGGAGGGTGAGCTGGTGCATCTGGTCGCCCACAACCACCAGACCCCCGAGGCCGCCGACATGATCCGAGCCTCCTGGCCAATACCGCTCACCGGGGACAGTCTCGTTGTGCGGGCGATACGCGAGTGCGTCGTGGTGCACCACGATGCGCAGCAGGACCCGGAGGTGTCGGTGGCGGTGAGGACCCGGTCCAGGGCCCTGGACCAACGCCGTTTCCTCGCGGTCCCGATGGTGCGCGAGGGGCAGCCCATCGGAGCCATCCGGGTGTCGCGGAGCGACGCGACACCCTTCACCGAGCAGCACATCGCGCTCCTCAAGACCTTCGCTGATCAGGCCGTCATCGCCATCGAGAACGTCCGCCTGTTCACCGAATTGCAGGCGCGGAACCGAGATCTGAGCGAGGCGCTCGAGCAGCAGACCGCAACTGCCGAAATCCTGCGCGCGATCTCCAGCTCGCCGACCGATCTCCAGCCAGTGATGGACGCGATTGCCGAGAATGCCGGGCGCGTGTGCGCGGCCACAGACGCGGTCATCTACCGGGTCGAGGGCCACCGCCTCCGCATCGCCGCGGCCCGCGGTTCGATACCGAGGCCGCCCGTAGACGGCGCGGAGAGCCTCCGACCGATCGCGCGCGACTGGGTCACGGGACGGGCCGTCGTCGATCGCGCAACGGTGCATGTCCCCGATCTGGCGAATGTGAGTGAGATGGAGTTCCCGCTCGGCCGGGAGATAGCGCGACGGCTTGGCCATCGAACGACGCTCGCGACGCCGCTCCTGCGCGAGGGTGTCCCTGTCGGCGCTATCCTGATCCGGCGGACAGAAGTCCGTCCCTTCTCGGACAAGCAGATCAGGCTGCTCGAGACCTTCGCCGATCAGGCGGTCATCGCCATCGAGAACGTGAGGCTATTCACCGAGCTCCAGGCCCGGAACCAGGATCTGAGCGAGGCGCTCGACCGTCAGACAGCGACCAGCGAAATCTTGAAGGTCATCAGCCAGTCGCACACGGACACGCAGCCCGTCTTCGACACGATCATTCGGAGCGCGGTACGGCTGTGCGCGGGGACGCATGGGAGCATGGTCCGGGTGGACGGCGACACGCTGCGCCTGTGGGCGCACTACAACCTTTCCCCCGAGGAGCGAGAGCTGGTCACCACGCGATACCCGGCGCCCGTCTCGGAGACGAGCCTGGTGGCCCTCGCTGTCCGTACGCGCACACTCGTGCATTCCCACGACACCCTCAACGACCCCCGGTCCCGTAGCCTGACACCATATAGCCAGGCGCTCGGCCTGCGGGCCCAGGTGACCGTTCCCCTGCTCAAGAACGGCGAGGCAATCGGCACTCTCAACGTCCTTCGGAATAGGCCCGGGGCCTTCTCCGAGGCCCAGATCGAGCTCCTGCAAACCTTTGCCGACCAGGCCGTCATCGCCGTCGAGAACGTCCGCCTGTTCACCGAGCTCCAGGCCCGAAACCGGGATCTCTCCCAGGCGCTTTCCCAGCAGACCGCCATCAGCGAGGTCTTACAAGTCATCAGCCGGTCGGTCTTCGACCTGCGCACCGTGCTCCAGACGCTCGTCGAGAACGCCACGAGCCTCTGTGGCGCCGAGAAGGGCTTTATCTTCCGCCGGGTGGGTGATGTCTATCGCCTCGCGGTGGACCACGGCGCCGCGCCCGACTACCGCGCGTTCATCGAGGCCTCCCCGATCACCCCGAGCCGCGCGACCCTCGTGGGGCGAACGGTGCTCGAGGGACGCGCCGTGCATATCCCCGACGCGGTGGCCGATCCCGAGTATGGCTGGTCCGAATCGCAGCGGCGCGGAGGCTTTCGGACCATGCTGGGCGTGCCGATGCTCCGGGAAGGCGTCCCGATCGGCGTCATCGCGATGTGGAAAACGACGGTGGTACCCTTCACCGACGCCCAGATCGACCTGGTGACGACGTTCGCCAACCAGGCCGTCATCGCCATCGAAAACGCCCGGCTCCTGAGCGAGCTGCAGACCCGCACCCAGGAGCTGACGCGCTCGGTGGGCCAGCTCACGGCCCTCGGCGAGGTGGGCCAGGCCGTCAGCTCGACCCTGGACCTCGAGACGGTGCTGCAGACCATCTGCGTCCGGGCCGCCCAGCTCGCCGGCGCCGAAGCCTGCACGGTGTCGGAGTATGACGAGGTCGCCGAGGTGTTCCATCAGCGCGCGACGCACAATCTCGACGACGAGGTCGTCGCCGTCGCTCGCCGCACGCCGGTGCGCAAGGGCGAAGGCGTCCAGGGGCGCATGGCCATCACGCGGCAGCCGGTGCAGATCTCCGACATCGGGGCCGCCGACGCTTACCACGGTCCCTTCCGCGACGTCCTCCTGCGAACGGGAACCCGCGCCGTCCTGGCCATCCCGCTGCTGCGCGAGGATCACCTGGTCGGCAGCCTCACCGTCAACAAGAAGACGCCGGGCGAGTTCCCACCCGAAACGGTCGAGCTCCTCAAGACCTTCGCCACCCAGTCGGCCATCGCCATCCAGAATGCGCGTCTCTTCCGCGAGATCGAGGACAAGAGCCGGCAGCTCGAGGTGGCGAGCAGGCACAAGTCGCAGTTCCTGGCCAACATGAGCCACGAGCTGCGCACGCCGCTCAACGCCATCCTCGGCTACACTGAGCTGATCGCCGACAAGATCTACGGCGAGGTCCCGGAACGGATGGGCGAAGTCCTGGAGCGGGTGGACAAGAGCGGGCGCCACCTCCTCGGCCTCATCAACGACATCCTCGACCTCTCCAAGATCGAGGCTGGGCAGCTCACGCTGGCGCTCACCGATTACTCGATGGCCGACGTCGTGCAGAGTGTCGCCGTTTCCGTCGAGGCCCTGGCCCGGGAGAAGCAGCTCGACCTGGCCGTGACCGTGGACCCGGACCTGCCCTTGGGGCGCGGGGATCAGCGCCGGCTCACCCAGGTCGTCCTGAACCTGGTGGGCAACGCCTTGAAGTTCACAGACACGGGCCGCGTGGCGGTGCGGGCCCGCCGCGCCGACGACGCCTTCCTGGTGGAGGTCGCCGACACCGGTCCCGGGATCGCGCCCGCCGATCAGGCGAAGATCTTCGAGGAGTTCCAGCAGGCGGACAGCGCCACCACGCGGGCCAAAGGCGGCACCGGGCTCGGGCTGGCGATCGCCCGGCGGATCATCGAGATGCACGGGGGCCACATGTGGGTCGAGTCCACGCTGGGCCAGGGCTCGACCTTCTCGTTCACCGTGCCCATCACCGCATCATGAGCAAGCGCATCCTGGCCGTCGACGATCAGGAGGACAACCGGAGAATTCTGCGCGACCTGCTCACCAGCGCCGGCTACGAGGTGATCGAGGCCACGACCGGCGAGGACGCGGTGGCCTCCGCCGAGGCTCACGTGCCCGACCTGATCCTGATGGACATCCAGCTCCCGGGGATCGACGGCTACGAGGCCACCCGGCGGATCAAGGCGAACCCCAGCCTACGGCAGATCCCCCTGATCGTGGTCACCTCGTACGCGCTGAGCGGCGACGACGCCAAGGCGTTCGGCGCCGGGGCCAATGCTTACGTGTCCAAGCCCTTCAGCCCCCGCGCGCTGCTGGCCAAAGTCCGCGAGTTCCTGGGGTAGCGTCTGGCCCCGGGGTATCCAGGTTGCGGCGTCGACATGAATTCCCCGGCCTCGTTACGGTACGAGGCATGAAGTCCCCGGCCCTGAGGACGCGGCGGTGGACCCGACGCGAGTACGAACAGCTCGTCGAAGGGGGCTTTCTGGGCTCGGGTGATCAGGTCGAGATCAGCCCGCTCGCTGCCCCGCACGCCTCCCTCGCGGTCGCCGACCTCCTGCCGTAACGCCTTTACGCCGCCGGCCGTTCCACCAGGTGCACGAGCACGCCGCCCAGGCTCTTGCGCGCGAGGAACGCGATCCGCGCCCGCCGGGAGCCGGGGCGGCCCGCCCGGTCGATCAGCTCGTAGCCCGCGCGGGCCAGCCGCCCCAGCGCGTCGTCGATGTCCCCCACCTTGAGCGCCAGGTGATGAAGGCCCGGTCCGCGCGAGGCCACGAAGCGCGCGATCGCCCCCTGATCCTGCTTGGTCGTCCCCGCGCCGTGGCCTGCGGCTTCGGTGCCGTGGCGAGGGTCGAAATCTTGAAGCAGCTCGATGTCGCAGTCCCCCACGGTCACGAACGCCACCCGAAGCCCACCCACCGGCTCCGGGGATCGCGAGTGATAGATGACGCCATACTTGTCCGACGTGAAGCTCTCGACCGGGATGCGGACTTCCAGATCGGTCTGCGTGCTCTCCAGCGGAAACCCCAGACGCCCGCAGAAGACCTCGACTGCGGCGGCGTTGTCGGCGCTGGCGACGCCGATGTGATCGATGCGCTCGAGCCAGCCACCCCCTGAGGCCTGCGCGACCGCCATTGGCTCGCTCAGGTACGTCCGCACGCCGGCAGTGGCCTCCGGCTTGAGGCGAAACCGGCGCCGCCCGTCCAGCCCCGGCTCCGGCGTCCTGCCGTCCAGGGCCACACCGGCCACACTGACGGCGCCGGCTGCGGCGGCGAGATCGGCGACCTCGAGCGCAATGTGGTGCACCCCCGGCCGCGCGTCCTCGCCGAGGAAGGGATCGCTCGGCTCGAACAGCGCGAGGGCGGAGGAGCCGACGGCGAAGACCGGCACGCTGCGACGGGAGTTGCCAGCAGTGCAATCGGTTCGGCGCAGGCCGAAGTCGCGCGTGAAGGCTGTGGCCACGCGCTCGACGTCGGCCACGACGAGCGCTGCATAAGCAAGCCGGCTTGCAATCACGCAGCGCAGCTTACACGGATACCTTCGCCCGCGCATCCGCCTCCTCCGGCGCGCGACCCCCGCCGTCTGCAAATCCCGGCATTGACACGCACCGTGAGCCGGCCTTCAATAGGCATGGAGATATGAGATGGCGATCGAGTTGAAACGGCGGCGATTCACCGTCGACGACTACTACCGCATGGCCGAGGTCGGCATCCTGAGCGAGGACGATCGCGTGGAGCTGCTCGATGGCGAAATCGTCCAGATGGCCCCGAATCTCGCGTTGCCACGTGGCCTCGTGGCGTCCCTCGGGTACCAGCCCATCGATCACCAGCACGTCGTCTTCGCCACGGGGGAGACGGCCACCTGGGAAGTTGCGGTTCGTGTGCGGCTGGAAGGGCGCGAGCGCACGGTGCTCGCGTTCCTGGCCCCCGAATCGGCGCCGAGCCTTCTCGGGGCCCAGACGCTGGAGACGTTCGGGCTGGGCGTGGATCCGCTCGCCCGGCGCCTCGTCCCCGTCGACGCGTTCCTCGCCTGCGACAGGCGGTGAGACGCGCGTCGCCTGGCGCCCGGTAGCACCGTCCGCCTGCGCCGGCAGCTTGGCTTGACGCCCCTCCGTGGCGCGGCGTACGCTAAGCCCCGTCCTTGGCTTCTCACACGCGGGAGCTCGGGGGACCGGGCTGAGAGGGCGGCCTGCCGCCGCCGACCGCAGGAACCTGACCTGGGTAATACCAGCGAAGGGAGGCCCCATGCGCAAAGTCTACGTCGTCGGCTCACGGCCCGATCTCCGCGTGCCCGTGCGCGAGATTCCCCTGTCCGGCGGGGAGCCGCCGGTCCGCCTCTACGACACCAGCGGCCCGTACACCGACCCCGACGTCCACACCGACATCAAGCAGGGCCTGCCGCCCCTGCGCCTGCCCTGGATCCTCGAGCGGCAGGACGTCGAGGAGATGCCGGGGCCGTCCTCCCAGTACCGGCGCCACCGGGAGCAGGATCCGGCCCTGGGCGGTGTGCGCTTCGCCAGCGTGCGGCGCCCGCTGCGGGCCCGCCCGGGCCGGCGCGTCAGCCAGCTCCACTACGCCCGGCGGGGCGAGATCACGCCGGAGATGGAGTTCATCGCCCTGCGCGAGGGTATCAAGGCCGAGGTCATCCGCGCCGAGGTGGCGCGGGGCCGGGCCATCATTCCTGCCAACGTCAATCATCCCGAGACCGAGCCGATGATCATCGGCCGGAACTTCCTGGTGAAGATCAACGCCAACATCGGCAACTCGGCCGTGGCCTCCTCGATCGAGGAGGAGGTCGAGAAGATGACGTGGGCGACCCGCTGGGGCGCCGACACGGTGATGGACCTCTCCACGGGCAAGAACATCCACGAGACCCGGGAGTGGATCCTGCGCAACTCACCGGTGCCCATCGGCACCGTGCCCATCTACCAGGCCCTGGAGAAGGTCGGCGGCAAGGCCGAGGACCTCACCTGGGAGCTCTACCGCGACACGCTCATCGAGCAGGCCGAGCAGGGCGTGGATTACTTCACCATCCACGCCGGGGTGCTGCTGCGCTACGTGCCGCTCACGGCGAAGCGCATCACCGGCATCGTCTCCCGCGGCGGCTCGATCATGGCCAAGTGGTGCCTGGCCCACCATCAGGAGAGCTTCCTCTACACCCACTTCCGCGAGATCTGCGAGATCATGGCCGCCTACGACGTGGCCTTCTCGCTGGGCGACGGTCTGCGCCCGGGCTGCACGGCCGACGCCAACGACGAAGCGCAGTTCGCCGAGCTCGATACGCTGGGGGAGCTGACGAAGATCGCCTGGGAATACGACGCCCAGGTGATGATCGAGGGCCCCGGCCACGTGCCCATGCACCTCATCAAGGAGAACATGGACCGGCAGCTCGCCGTCTGTCACGAGGCGCCCTTCTACACACTGGGCCCCCTGGTCACCGACGTCGCCCCCGGCTACGACCACATCACCTCCGCCATCGGCGCCGCCATGATCGGCTGGTTCGGCACGGCCATGCTCTGCTACGTGACTCCCAAGGAGCACCTGGGCCTGCCCAACCGCAAGGACGTCAAGGACGGCGTCATCGCCTACAAGATCGCCGCCCACGGCGCCGACCTCGCCAAGGGCCATCCCCGCGCCCGCGAGTGGGACGACGCGCTGTCCAAGGCCCGCTTCGAGTTCAGGTGGGAGGACCAGTTCAACCTAGCCCTCGATCCGGAGACGGCGCGTGAGTTCCATGACGAGACGCTGCCGGCCGAAGGGGCCAAGCTCGCCCATTTCTGCTCCATGTGCGGTCCCAAGTTCTGCTCGATGAAGATCACCCAGGAGGTCCGGGAATACGCCGCCCGTCAAGGCGTCGCCGGCGACACCGCGGCCCTGGCCCAGGGGCTCCGGGACAAGGCCGAGGAGTTCCGGGCGGGCGGCGGCGAGATCTACCGGGAGGGCTAGGTGGCGGCCTGTTCGGGCGGGGGGGTCGGGCGGAAGGTTTTTCCCCTCAGGCAGAAAGCCCGAATTCCGGACGCGATCCCAGTTCTTGTCGGAATATAAAATACTGAAAAAATTACAGAATCTTTGCTAGGCCAGGACTCCGACCTGTCTGGCATGCTCGATGCTCTCCTTCATGGTCATGGACGCCAGCCAGGGACTCCAAAGGAAGAAGGAGAAGGCCATGAAGAACCTAATGGCGCTGGCCAACGTGGTAGCTCTCGTATTCACGATGGCTCTGGACCTGCCCATCCCTCTCCCGTTCCCATAAGCGTTCCTTCCCGTAGGCGCCGGCTCGGCCAAGTACCTGGCCGGCGCCCCGACTGGGACGAGGTCTGGGCGTCGCGCACATCACCGTTGAGGTTCCGGCCCCACCGTTGAGGTCCCGGCCCCACCGTTGAGGTCCCGGCCCCAAGGCTAGACCCGGTCCGTCTCACCCCGCTACCGCGCCCGCGCTATGATGCGCCCATGGACCCCCTGGCCGACATCGTCGGCGATAGTCCAGGCATCATCAGCCTGCGCGAGCGGGTCCAGCAGATCCTGAGGGCCACGGCCCGCCGCCCACCGCCACTCCTGATCTGCGGTGAGACCGGGACCGGCAAGGGCCTCATCGCCCGCACGATTCACCAGGCTAGTCCCCGCGCCGGCAGTCCCTTCGTTGACATCAATTGCGCGGCGATTCCCGAACACCTGCTCGAAGCCGAGTTGTTCGGCTACGAACGCGGGGCCTTCACCGACGCTCGGCACGCGAAGCCCGGGCTTTTCCAGGTTGCCCACCGGGGCACCGTGTTCCTCGACGAGATCGCCCTGCTCTCAGGGCCACTCCAGGCGAAGCTCCTGAAGTTCCTCGACGATGGTGCCGTTCGTCGTCTTGGCGGCATGGCGACCGAGGCGGTGGATGTCTGGGTCATCAGCGCGACCAATGCCGATCTTGCCGCCGCCGTCCGCGAGCGACGCTTCCGCGAGGATCTCTACCATCGGCTTGCTGTGGTGACGATCCTGGCCCCGCCACTGCGCGAGCGAGGCAACGATGTCATTCTCCTGGCCGAGCGCTTCCTTGCCCGAGCCTGCGCCGACTACGGCCTGCCCCCGAAGGTCCTGACGCGCGACGCGCGGGCCCGCCTGCTCGCTCACCGCTGGCCCGGCAACGTCAGGGAGCTCAGCAACACGATGGAGCGGGCGGCCCTCCTGGCCGAGACTCCTCAAGTGACGGCCGCCCTCCTGTTCGACCTCACGGAGGGGCCGCCCGGCGCTGCGCGGCGCCCTGGAGTGGGCTTGCTTGATGAGGCCATGCGTGACCATGTCGGGGCTGTCCTCGACCAGACCGGTGGGAACGTCAGCCAGGCGGCGGAGAGGCTTGGGGTCACGAGGAACACCCTCAGGTACCACATGAAGAAGCTCGGCCTGCGCCGCGGCGGTGCCTCCTCCGACCCTCGGACGGCCGGGGCTCCGGCTGAGAGCGCAGTGCCGTCCCCCGGGGGGAAAGCAGGCGTGCGGGCCGTGGAGGCCACCTCGGCACCGGCGCCGGGCGTCGTCTCGTTCCGCTGGGAGCGTCGGCTCATCACGGTTCTCGGAACCGCTCTCGCCGGCCCCAAGGAAGCGGTGGCGCTCCAGTTCACTCCTGCGCTGAACCATCTGATCGAGAAGCTCAAGAGCTTTGGAGCCCGTATCGAGGAGCTGGCCCCTGACCGCATCGTCGCGGTCTTTGGGTTCGAGCCCGTAGAAGATGCGCCACGCCGGGCCGCCCACGCCGCGCTGGCCATGCGCAAGCTGTTCGAGCGGCTAGAAGGTAGCTTCACCCAGCAGGTGACCGGACGGTTCGCCATCCATGTATGCCGGTGTCTGATCGCCCAGTCCGGCGATGTCGTGGGCATGGATGCGGCAGATCGCCGGGCGGCCTGGAGCGCTCTCGATGCCCTGCTCAATGAGGCCGAGCCCGGTACGATCCTCGTGGACGCCAGCTCTGCGAGATTCCTGGAGCGGCGCTTCGGGCTGAGACCCGCGGCAGAGGTGGCCGATCGGGGCGAGACAGTGTATCGCGTGGTCGGGCATGAGCGGAGCGGGTTCGAGGTCGGCGGCGGCGCGCTCAGTCCCTTCGTGGGCCGACAGCGCGAGCTGGCGGTGCTGCGTGACCTGCTGGCCCGGGCCGAGGAGGGGCGCGGGCAGGTCGTGGGCATCCTTGGCGAGCCGGGCGTCGGAAAGTCACGCCTTCTTCATGAGTTCCGACAAAGCCTCGAGCCGGGCCGGGTCAGCTACCTCGAGGGTTGCTGCCTCTCCTACGGGAACACGGTGCCGTACCTGCCGATTATCGACATCGTTCGCCGCAGCCTCGGGCTGATCGAGACGGACCCGGTCGACGTGATCGCGGCGAAGATCCAGACCGGGCTGCAAGCACTTGGCATGGATCCCGCGGCCGCGGCGCCCTATCTCCTTCACCTGCTCGGTAGCCCGGAGCGAGCGCAAGAGGTGGTTGGCCGCGGCCCCGAGGCGATCAAGACGATCAGGGCGCGGACGATGGACGTGCTGCGGCAGATGGCGATTGTGGGGAGTCGCCAGCGTCCGATCATCTTCGCCGTTGAGGACCTCCAGTGGATCGATCAGACGTCCGAAGAGGCGCTGGCTTCGCTCGCCGAGAGCCTGGCCGGGTGCCCGATCCTGCTCATCACCACGTACCGTCCGGGTTATCGGCCGCCCTGGCTCGGACAGTCCTACGCCAACCTGATCGGGCTCGATCGGCTGACGCCGGCCAACAGCCTCGAAGTCGTCCATTCCATCGTCCCCGAGCAGGAGTTGGCGCAGCGGATCGTGGCCCGTGCTGAGGGAGTGCCGTTCTTCCTGGAGGAGCTGGCGCGGGCGGTGGCAGACCATCCGGAACTGCGCTCGGACGTCATGGTGCCCGCTACCGTCCAGGGCGTCCTGGAGGCGCGTCTCGACCGCCTGCCAGACGCGGAGAAGCAACTCCTCCAGGTGGCGTCCGTCATCGGCAAGGACGTGCCCGTTGCCCTCCTGGGGGCCGTGGCCGGTGTGCCCGAGGCAGACCTTCGGCGCGGCCTCTCACGGCTGCAGGCGACGGAGTTCATCTATCTGAGACGGGTAACGCCGGCCGAAGAATACACGTTCAAGCACGCCCTCACCCATGACGTCATTTACCAGAGCCTGCCGGCACCGCGCCGGCAGGCTCTGCACGGCATCGTGGGGAGCAGCATCGAGGATCTCTACCGCGACCAGCTCGACGAGCAGACGGTGGTCCTCGCCCATCATTACTCTCGCAGCGACCAGCAGGACCGGGCGATCAAGTATGCGTTGCTGGCGGGGGATCGGGCCGCTCGCATGTACGCCAATACCGAGGCCACCACCTATTACGACCAGGCGCTGGCCTTGACCCGCGGCCTGTCGGCCTCGCCCGAGCGACAGCGGGCCGAGATCGACGCCAGCATCAAGCGCGCGAATGTGGGTACGACCCGGGAAGCCCAGGAGCAGGACCGCGACAACCTCGAGCAGGCGCGGACGCTCGCGCAGACGCTGGGGGATGAACCGCGCCTGGCGCGGGTGCTTTACTGGTTAGGGCGGCTCGCCTACGTCCGCGGGGCCTTCCAGGTGGCCACCGACTATGCCGAGCAGAGCCTCGCCATTGCCGACCGGCTGGGTGACGAGGATCTGGCGGCTCCTCCGGTGAATCTCATGGGACGCAGCTACTACTTGATGGGCGACCACGCCCGCGCTGGCGAGCTGCTGGCGCGAAGCGTCGAGCAGATGCGAAGGCTCGGGAACACCACCGAGGAAGCGACCGCCGCCGGCTTCGCGGGCGTCGCCCTGGCCGCGCTCGGCGATTTTCGCCGGGCCCTGTCGTACGCCGATCATGGCCTCCGTCTGGCCGAAACGCTCGGAAATCCGTTCGTGCAGGCCGCCGCCTACAACTACCGCGCGGTGGCCTATTGCCACCAGGGAGCCGGCGTCCAGGCGATTGCCGATTGCGAAGACGCGCGACGGGTAGCTGAGCGAGCCGGCGACCACTTCCGCATCTATCTGCTGCAGTTCTACGAAGGTCAGGCCTGCCTGATGGTCGGTGACCCGAGCCGAGCGCGGGAGCTGCTCGAGAGCAGCATCGCGCACGCCAAGCAGCTCGGGACCACCACCCTGCTCGCCTGGGGCCAGGGCTTGCTGGCAACCGCCCTCCTCGCGCTCGGCCAAGTCCATCTGGCCCCGGCCCTGTGCGAGGAGGCCATCGGACTGGCCGAAAACACGCGCGACCGGCTCGCCAACGCTCTGGCCCACCGGACGCTGGCCGAAGCGTTGGCCCGCCTGACGCCCTCCGACATCGAACGGGCGGAGCGCGCCGTCCTCGACGCGATCCGCATCCAACGAGAGCTCGGCTGCCGACCGGAGCTGGCCCGGAGCTATCTAACGTACGCCCGCTTGCTGCATACGTGGAAGCGGACAGATGCTGCCAAGAAGTACATCGACGAGGCGCTCGGCATGTTCCGCGGAATGGACATGGCGCGCGACCTGGCCGAGGCCGAGCGGGAAGCATCGGGCCTGACCTAGCCACTAGAGGACGACGGAGCCTCCTGGGCGGCATCGAAGCCGCCCACAGCCATCAGACACTCTCCCGCGCCCGAGCTTTGGCATCGCCCGTGCTCTACTGTTGAGCCGATGGAACCGACTTCCAGATCAGGCAGGTGGAGAAGGCGGCTGTGAGGACGGGGATCGTGGAGCCGAAAAACGTTATGACGTCGGAGCCTTGCGGCGATTTTCTGGGCTCCCACTTTGAACTCACTCGATCTCCCGGCAGGAGGTTCGGCACTAAAGAGACCAGCACTACTACCACCACCACCACCACCAGAACAACAAACGAGGACAGGCGGCGCGGTTCCACCGAACTGGATCCCCCACAAGACATGGGGTCTGGGAATGTATGAACCGTATATCTAGCGTTACTCCTCTTGACAGGGAAAGGATTTTCCCTGATAGTGCCCGAGCCTGTGCAGACACTCATCGAGTTGGAGCAGTACGGATATGGCTGTCCATGAAGAAGAAAACGGGCCCCGACCTCACGCCGTGTCGATGCTCCTCGACGGATTGAAAGCGAGCGCCTGTATGGACATTCTGCTTCGGGTCAGTACAAGGTTCAGACTCACGCCTTACCTCATCGCTGCGAGCCTGATCGCTGCGGCCCTGGTTTGTCTCGACGCTGCCCAAGCCCAGACCCAGGCCAAGTCGGTTGCG
>DATIAY010000189.1:0-15591 GCA_035457825.1 Candidatus Methylomirabilota bacterium | reverse complement strand
TCAGCAGTGGACGGGTTGTAAGACGAAGGAGACAATGAGGCCGGCCGATTCCTTCTCCCAAGGAGGCGTGCGATGGCAACCGCCCTTTCGCTCTCTCAAGCCGTGACCGCGCTCGCCAGCACGTTCACCGGACAACTCCTCCGGCCCAGCGACCCGGGCTATGACGAAGCCCGGAGGGTCCATAACGGTCTCATCGACAAGCGGCCGGCGCTCATTGCCCGCTGCCGCGGTCTGGCCGACATCGTCGATGCCGTGAAGCTGGCGCGCGACCAGAAGCTCGAAGTCGCCGTCCGGGGAGGCGGTCACAACGTCGCGGGGCGCGCGACGATCGACGGCGGCATGATGATCGACCTATCGCTGATGAAAGGCCTTCATGTCGATCCCAAGGCCCGCACCGCTCGCGCGCAGGGCGGCCTCACCTGGAACGAGTTCAACCGGGAAACGCAGCTCCATGGTCTCGCCACCACGGGGGGCGTGGTTTCGACGACGGGCATCGCGGGCCTCACCCTCGGTGGCGGCCTCGGCTGGCTCATGGGCAAGCACGCCCTCGCCCTCGACAATCTCCTCTCGGTCGACCTCGTCTTGGCTGACGGTAGAATCCTCACGGCCAGCAAGGACGACAACGCCGACCTGTTCTGGGCTCTGCGCGGGGGCGGCGGCAACTTCGGGGTGGCGGCCTCCTTCGACTATCGCTTGCATCCGGTCGGACCCGTCGTCACCGGCGGTCTCATCGCCCACCCGTTCAGCGCCGCCTGGGATGTGCTCCGGTTCTTCCGCGACGTCACCGCGTCCCTCCCCGACGAGTTCACGGTGTTCGCGGGGCTCATCCATGCTCCCGATGGATCGGGGACGAAGCTGGTGGCCCTGGTGGTCTGTCACTGCGGGCCGCTCGGCGCCGGCGAGAGCGCCGCGCAGCCGATCAAGAGGTTCGGCGCGCCCGCCATGGACGTCATCGGCCCGATGCCGTACTCCCAGATCAACGCGATGCTGGACGCAGCCTATCCCCGCGGCGCCCTCAACTACTGGAAGTCGAACTTCCTGTCCAGCCTGAGCGACGAGGCGATTCGCACGATGATCGACTGCTTCGCGAAATGCCCGACGCCGATGGGTCAGTTGCTCATCGAGCACTTCCATGGCGCGGTCACTCGAGTTGGCGTCACCGACACCGCATTCCCACACCGCGCGCCGGGCTACAACCTGGTCGTGCTCTCGGAATGGATGGACCCGAAAGCCAACGACGCCTGCATCGCCTGGGCTCGGGACTCCTACAAAGCGATGCAGCCGTTCATGGGCTCGGGCCGCTACGTCAACTACCTCGGCGACGACGAACCCGGCGAGCCACTCACTGCTGCTTATGGGCCGAATCATCGACGACTCCAACAGGTCAAGGCGAAATACGATCCCGAGAACTTCTTTCACATGAACCAGAACATTCGTCCGTTGGCATGACTGCCCGGCCAACATCACCAGAGCCGATGGTGGGAGATCAGGCCGCTGCGTCAGGGGTGATCGAGGAGGCGCTCTTGACAACCGCTGGCGGTCGTCACACAGTCCAGCCACTGTCGTCGCAGGGAGGTGCCATATGCCCAAATACATGATCCAGGCGTCGTACACGGCGGAGGGCGTGAGAGGCCTCATGAAGGACGGGGGTTCCAAGCGACGCGCCGCGGCGGAGTCCGCGGTGAAGGGAGTGGGGGGAAAGCTCGATGCCTTCTATTTTGCCTTTGGCGACACCGACGTGTACGCCATCGCAGAACTGCCCGACAATGCCAGCGCCGCCGCCGTTGCACTCGTCGTCACCGGCAGCGGAGCAGTCAACGCGAGAACGATCGTGCTGATGACGCCCGAGGAAATCGACCAGGCGACGAAGAAAACACCCAACTATCGTCCTCCCGGCCACTAGCCTCGCATCCCTGGTTCGGAGCAGCGTTCATCGCGAGCGTCGAGCCCCCTCGGCGCTCGTGGTGTTTCTGGGCCGCGCACGCTCCACCGACGACATCGTGCGCCTACGGCGCTTGCCGTGACAGCAAATCGAATGACTCGACGACAATTCGATACGTTTCCTGTGGCCCCAGGGGTTTGAGCGTAAAGTGGCCGCGTCCACCTGCATCAATGGCGCCGTACACCCAGGTAAACTGTTCTCGGATAACGCGGCCGTTCCCGTCGAGCACTTCAACCTTCAGGCGCACGCTTCCCACACGATACTCGGAGCGATTGTGGACGTAGCCTTCGAAGCCAGGCATCATGTGCTGGCTGCGCGGCTGCCATTCCACCTCGAACGACTCTGGCCTTGGACCCACGCCCTGGGCGCGAGCGATCTCGGCGACAGCGAGCAGGATCAGGAGGAGGATCGACCTTCGCCGCACGCGCGTCGCCTTCCCCATCAGGTCGACGGGCTTCAGCTCGGGCATGTCCTCCTCCGTGAAAAAGCTGCGGAAGGTCGGGGCGAGCGGTCAGAAGGATGACACGCGCCTCCCCGATTGACAAGGCCGGCGGGCCCGCGGAGGTGGTTCTGGACTACGCGGAGTGCTCGAGAACCTCCTCGAAAGCGCCGCGGCTGCCGGGGGACACGTCGAGCAGCTCATAGCCGCCCGCATAGCTGCCGTTCCCGTCCTCCTGGCGCAGCCAGGCCAGGCGCGCGATCGCCTCGATGGGGCGCTGCAGGCCGTTCGGATGCAGGGTCACCCACAAGAGCTCGGGGGCGCCGTTGCCCAGCTGGTCACAGGCGAAGCCCATGCCGGTCCGCGAGATGTCACGCAGGGGCCCCTGGAAGAGCACCGCCCCGTCCGGTCGCTGGATCTCCACCGTGATGTCGGCCCGGCGCGCCCGCGACGCCCGCCGGCGCTCGCCGGGAGCCCGCACCCCCAGCTGCTCGAGGTCCCCCTGGGCCATGGCCTCGATCCTGGCATTGGCCTGAGCGAGCTCGTCCGTGAGGCTGGTCGTCTGGCGCAGGAGCTCCTCGTAGGCCCGGCGCAACTCGTCGAGGCTTCGGCCCGCCTCGTCCCGCTGGAGCTCGGCCTCCTGCAGCCGGGCCGTGAGGTCCTGCTGGGCCGCTTCCAGCCGGGCCGTGAGGTCCTGCTGGCCAGCTTCCAGCTGGGCCTGGGCCTCGGCGCGCGTCAGGAGTTGGGCCTCCAGGCCCGCGATCGTCGCCCGAGCCTCACCGAGAAACCACTCGCTCTCTTTCCAGCGCTGGTGCGCCAGCTCGCTCTCCCGCTGGCACTCCATGAGCTGCCGCGCGAAGTCTCTGGCCACCTCCGCCAGGTCCACCCTGATGGTCAGCAGATCCCCTTCGGCTCCCACCTGGACGTTCGTCATCCCGACGCCTCCTGTCGTGTGAGCGGGCGGTGAATCAACCGGGTGATGAAACGGGTGAGGAAGGACTCTCTCTGCAGCGACGGCATTGTCGTCCGCCCCAAGGGTAGGACGAAGACCCCAGGAGACCAAAGTTTTTGTGGACCTGGGCGGGCTGGTAGGACCGAGGCGACTTCTAGCGGCGCCTCCCCATGCTACTCAATCATCTGGTCGGCCCGCAGCCGAAGGGAGGGGGGAATGGCGAGGCCGAGGACCTTGGCGGTCTTGAGGTTGATGACCAGCTCGAACTTCGTGGACTGCTCGATGGGCAGCTCCCCGGGGCGCGCGCCCTTGAGGATCTTGTCGACGAAGACGGCGGCATGTCGCCAGAACGCCGGGAGATCCACGCCGTAGGCCATCAAGCCTCCCGCATCGGCGTGGGCCCTGTCGCCGATCGTCGGGATCCGGCTCTTGGTGGCGAGCTCCACGAGCTGTCGCGCGGTCGCGATGAGCATCGGGTCGTCGATTACCACAGCCCCGTCGACCTGCCTCTTGACCATTGCCGAGAACGCACCGGCAAACTCGTCGGGCCCTCGGATCTGCACAGCCTCGAGGTCCACCCTCAACGCCCTGGCCATCAGCTCCATCGCCTTGAGCGCCGGTGCGGTCGCCTGATTGTCGGCATTCCCGAAGGCTGCCAGCCGATCGGCACGTGGGAGGGCCTCCTTGAGCAACTCCAGCCGCTTCGCAATGAGCTCGGGAAAGAAGAAGGTGGATCCTGTGAGGTTCCCACCCGGACGGGCGATGCTGGTGACCAGCCCGGTCGCCACGGCGTCGCCGCTAATTGCCATGACGATGGGGATCGTCGCGGTCGCTTGCTTCGCGGCACGGCTCCCGGGCGTCCCGTGCGTGACGATGACGTCGACCTGCAGGCGGACGAGCTCGGCGGCAAGGTCGGGAAGCCGGTCGTACTTTCCCTCCGCCCAGCGGTACTCGATGACGAGGTTCTCACCCTCCACGTAGCCGAGGTCACGAAGGCCCCGCCGGAAGGCTGCCACGAGCTGGGCGTGCGGCCCGGAAGGGGAGGTGCTGCCCAGGTATCCTATCCGATACTGCTTCCTCGGCTGTTGCGCCCGCACGGCACGCGGCACAGCGAGAAGGGCGAGCGCACCAGCTATGACTGCTCGCCTGTCCACTACTCGATCACCTGGTGTGCCCGTAGCATCGACGTTCCGGCTGGAGGGCCGACTTGGTCGCTCATGCGGAGCAACCCGGAGCAGATCGAAGTCGTGTCGCTGAGGGCGGCAAGTACCATGGCGACCTCGGGTTTGATCCGCTGAATCTTCTTCGCCAGCCACGTCCAGCGCTCATCGTACCCCCTCTCCCTTCGGCCCACGCTGGTCGATGTGTCGGGGAGGCAATGAAACTGTGTTACGGCTGAGCAAGCTAGGTCTTTGCTGCTCGCCAGCGCGGTGCACCTCTGCGCGGAGTTGTAATTCACAGTCCTGATAGCCTGGCACTGCCCGGCGACCATCACCCCAATCAGTCTGGTCATCTGGCCCCTCCTTCCGCTGTGCCTCGTGAGGAAGGAGAGCTTCGTCGTATGCGCCCTCGATTAGAAGGGGCAGGCAAGCAATCAGCGTGAGGCCACGCTACTCGATTACGTGTTCCGTCCGGAGCAGTAGCCGGGGCGGGATGGCGCGAGACCGCGGGCCTTGGCGACGTTGCTCACTGGCGCTGACTCCACGGCGGCATCGGGAAGCGCGGCTTTGCCCGGGGCCAGCTCCTCGGGCCAGACGATCACCTTCTGGCCATCCTGCCACTGGAACAGCAGCATCTTGTGCGCGATTTGAAGCCCAGTCGGATCGACCCGGAATCTGCCGTAGACGGAGTTGTGGTCCATCTTCAAAATGGCGGCGCGTAGCTTCGCGCTGTCCAGAGAACCGGCACGCCTGACGGCCTCGAGGAGAACATGTGCGCCTCCCCGGCTCGGGGATGGGACGTGGTGAGGGTAGGGCTTCAGCTGGGAGAGTTCAAGCGCGGCAGAGTGCACCTACGATTTATTTCTTATTTCGTCTGGGGACCCTAAGTCGCGCCGGGGTTAGGCGCATGCAGGCGGGGGGCTCTGGTTTCCTGAGCGCCGGAGCGTCCACCAGGGGCGACGATCTACGAGGCGAAGAGCGGTGGTGCGATTTACCCTCTTGTGCAGGCTGGAGCCAGCGTGAGACGTTGGTCCCCGCACAGAACTCGCACAACGGCGGCAGGGCAGGGGTCGTAACTATGGTCGGGGTGAGAGGATTTGAACCTCCGGCCCCCTGCTCCCAAAGCAGGTGCGCTACCAGGCTGCGCCACACCCCGAATAATCAGCCGGAGTCGGCAGTATAGCATTCGCGTAACAGGCGCCGGACCGCCTCCAGCGCTCGCCCGCGATGGCTCACCCGCGCCTTTTCCTTCTCCGAGAGTTCGGCGAATGTCTTGCCCAACGGTGGGTAGTAGAAGAGCGGATCGTATCCGAAGCCGCCGCGCCCGCGGGGGGCGGTGAGGATCACGCCCTCGGCCGCGCCCTCGACCACGTGCTCACTCCGGCCGGAGTCGACGAGGGCGACCACGCAGCGGAAGCGCGCGCCGCGGCGGGCCTCTTCCACGCCGTCGAGCGCGGCGAGGAGTCGCGCGCAGCGGCCAGCGTCGTCCAGGCCGGGCCCGCCGAAGCGCGCCGAGCGTAGCCCCGGGTTGCCGCCGAGGGCGTCGACCTCGAGCCCGGAGTCGTCGCCTAGAGCGAGCAGGCCGGTGTGCCGAGCCGCCGCGCGGGCCTTGAGGAGCGCGTTGACCGCGTAGGAATCGCCGGTCTCTTCGGGGAGACTCTCCCCCGGGAATTCGCCGAGCGTGCGAACGTCGAACGGCAGGTCGGCAAGGAGCGCGGCCAGCTCGCGCCCCTTGGCGGGGTTAAGCGTGGCCAGGACCAGAACCCGACTAGAGGGCGAAGGCCCGCTCGTGGCGCGCCGCGAGCGCTCGCCGCTGGAGGCTCACCAGGCGCCCGATACCGGAGGCCGCCAGCTTCAGCATGTCGTCGAGACGCGCCTGGCTGAAGGTCAGGCGCTCGGCCGTGCCCTGCACCTCCACGAACTCGCCCGCGCCCGTCATCACGACGTTCATGTCCACGTCGGCCATGGAGTCCTCGGCGTAGTTGAGGTCGAGCACGGCCTGGCCCTCGACGACGCCGACGCTGACTGCGGCCACGCAGTCGCGGACGGCCGAGGCCGGATCCACGCCGGGGATCCGGCCCAGCGCGTCGACGACGGCCACGAAGCTGCCGGTGATGGCGGCCGTCCGGGTTCCCCCGTCGGCCTGGATGACGTCGCAGTCCACCCAGATGGTCCGCTCTCCCATCTTGCCGCGCTCGATGACCGCCCGGAGCGCCCGCCCCACCAGTCGCTGGATTTCCTGGGATCGCCCGCTGGGCCCCCGACTCTCACGCGGGGTGCGCGTATTGGTGGAGCGGGGGAGCATCGCGTACTCCGCTGTCACCCAGCCCAACCCCTGGCCCTTGAGGAACGGGGGCACCTTGTCTTCCACCGACGCCGTGCAGATGACTTTGGTGGTGCCGAACTCCACCAGCACCGAGCCCTCCGGGTGGACGAGGAAGTCGCGGGTGAGCCGGATGGGGCGAAGCTGGTCGGCCGCGCGGCCGTCGAGGCGCGGCATGCTGTCAGCGACCCCGCTCGACGAGGGCGCGTAGCCGCTGGTCCCAGTGCCGCTTGTACTCGACGAGCCCGGCGAAGATGGCGCGCGCGATCTCATCGCGATAGCGGTAGTCGCGGAGGCGCCGCTCCTCCTGGGGGTGAGTGACGAATCCGACCTCGATGAGCACGGCGGGCATGGCTGCGCCGCCCAGCACGTAGAAGCCGGCCTGCTTGACGCCGCGATTCGGGATGCGTAGGGTCTGGGTCATCGAATCCTGGACGACCTCGGCCAGGCGCGAGGACTCCACCTGGAACTCGGACTGGGCCAGGTCCCACAGGATCGCCTTGACGAAGTCCGGGCGAGCCCGGGGCGCGGGCGCCTCCAGCTCGATCACGCTGTTCTCCAACGCGGCCACCTGGCGGGCCGCGTTGTCGGTCGCCTCCGAGGAGAGGAAGTAGGTCTCCACCCCCGAGACGGCGTGCCGATGGGCGTTGGCGTGGATCGACACGAAGAGGTCGGCGCGAGCGCGGTTGGCCATCGTGGTGCGATCACGCAGCGTCACGAAGTTGTCGTCGTCACGGGTCAGGAGGACTTTGATCTTGAGCTGCTCCTCGACCAGCTTGGCCACCCTCCGGGTGATGTCGAGCACCAGGTCCTTCTCGGTCAGCCCGCTGGGACCCACGGCGCCCAGGTCCTGTCCGCCGTGGCCGGCGTCGAGCACGATGGTCCGCAGGGGAGCGGCCTGAACGCGCTCCCGGGTGGTCTCGTCGGCGGGGCGCAGGAAATCGAGGACCAGGCGGTGGGGATCGAGCAGCGCCAGAGTCTTGACCTCGCCGGGCTGGCTTTCGAAGACGATCCGCAGCAGGAGATCGCGGCCCGCGCGCTCGGCGCGAACTTCGGCAACCAGCCCGTCTCGGATCTCCTCGGTGCGGGGCTCGCTCCGAAGCCCGACGACGCGGACCCGGGCCTCGCGGGGGCCGCTCTGCTCCAACCGATAGGTGACGGGTTGCGAGGTCTCGAGGACGACCCGGGTGAAGGAGGGATAGGAGCGAAAGCGTAGCTCCTCCAGCCCCCCCGCCGCCGTCTGCACCACCGTCTTGGGCAACGCCGCCGGAGGCCCGGCCTGGGCCACCCGGGGCAGAACGCGGGAGACGAACGTCTCGGGGACCAGCCAGGTCCCCGCCTTCACCCGAACCGGCGCGTCCAGGACGACGGGCCGGCCGTCGACGACCACCTGCGCCCAGTTGCGCGTGAACGTGACGACGTGGCCGGGAACCCTGAGATAGGCGCGAATGCTGCTAGGCGTGGCGTCGAGCCGCGTCCGCATGCTCGCCGCGACTCGGTCGAGCTCGACGTACGGGCGGCCCTCGTGCATCACGGTCGGCAGATCGGCACCACCGGGCGCGGCCCCGACGAGCACGAGGGCAACTATGGCGAAACTGATTCCCAGGCGCATGGGTGCCGCTCATTCTAGCAGCGGCCCCGGAACCGTCCGCCCCTTAAATGTGGCCGGCGCCGGCCGGTCAGGACCGCAAAAAACGCCCGCAGCGCCTGGGCCGTCGCTTTCTTCAGGCCGAGGGCGGATCCCGCTCCAGCGCCTCGCGAAGTCGGGCCTCGTCGACCCGGACCTGAACGCCGGCCCGTTCCTCTTGAAGCAGCATGGCCACACGCGAATCCCGCTCACCCCAGCCACGATTCAAGGCCTCCGTGAGCTCCTCGAGGGTGAGGTTGGCCAAGCGCATGGGAACCCGATGCTCGCGGCCCAGCGCGGTGGCCAGGCTCACATCCTTGTGGGCCAGGCGAAGCGCGAAGCTGGGCGGCTCGTATTTGCCTCGGAAGAACTGGTCGGCCAGCCGGTCGTACAGGCGCTGACGCCCGTTGGCCCCCTGGCGCACCGCCTGCCAAAGCGCCAGCGGCTCCACGCCGGCCTTCACGCCCAGCGTGAACACTTCGGCCAGCACAGTCTGGACGGCGTACCCGGCACAGTTGTGGACGAGCTTGGCGACGGAGCCGGCGCCGATGGGCCCCACGAGGATCACCTGATCGCCCATGGCGTCCAGGACGGGCTTGTAGCGGCGAAAGACGGCCGCGTCACCGCCGACCCAGATGGCCAGCTTGCCCGAGCGGGCACCACGCGGGCCCCCGCTCACCGGGGCGTCCAGGAGATGGACGCCCCGCCCGGCGAACACCGCGTGCAAGCGTCGCACGAGCGCCGGAGAGTTGGTGCTGAGGTCGAAGTAGGCCTTGCCCGCGCTCATTCCTGCCAGCAGCCCCTCGTCGCCGAGAGCCACCGACTCCACCTCGGGTGGGCCGGGCAGCGACGTGAATACCACCTCGGAGGCCTCGGCGACTTTGCGCGGCGTGTCGGCCCACACGGCGCCTGCCGCCAGATGGGGCGCGGCCGCTTCCTTGCGGATGTCGTGGACGACCAGGTCATAGCCGCCCTTTTTTTTCAGGTTGCCGGCCAGGCCCTCGCCCATGGTTCCCAGCCCGATGAATCCGACCTTCATGCCGACCTCCCCGCCTGGTGCTCGAACACGCCCTTGGCGATCCGCGCCGCCGTCATCGCGGTGGGCCAGCCCGAGTAGAACGCCATGTGGGTGATGACCTCGCCGAGCTCTTCCCGTGTCACCCCGTTGGCCAGAGCGCGCTCGATGTGGCCGCGGAGCTGATCGCCCCGGTACATGGCCGTGAGCGCCGCCACCGTGATGAGGCTGCGGTCCCGCTTGGACAGCCCGGGTCGCTCCCAGACGTCGCCGTAGAGCACTTTCTCGCTGAGCTCGATGAGCTTCGGTACCACCGGACGGACCTCGTCTCGCGTCGCAGATGTGGGGGCCGGCATCGTCGCGTCTCCTCCTCCGCCGAAACGGCGTGCGGCAGTGTCTATCCCGCGCGCGCGCATTGTCAAGCGCGCGGCGCAACAGCCCCCGGCGGTCAGAGCTCCCGGAGCGCCGCGGCGATGGGTGCCCGCGCGGCGCGGATGGCGGGCGGCACGCCGCCCACCAACCCCATCAGCAGCGCGAACCCCAATCCCCAGGCCAGGAGCGCCGGCGTGACCTGAAAGGCGAAGGCCAGGTGGGAGAACGTCTGCCAGTTGATCGTCCCGGTGGTCAGCCCGTTCAGCGGCAAGACGGCCAGGCCTCCCAGCACACCGCCAACGAGGGCGATGGCCAGGGCCTCCAGGACGAAGGACGTCACGATGCTGCCACTCCCGAAGCCCAGCGCGCGCAGGGTGGCGATCTCCCGCGCGCGCTCGGTCACCGCGGAGTACATCGTGTTGAGCGCGCCGAAGACCGCGCCGATGCCCATGACCACCGCCACGATCGAGCCCAGGACCGTGATCAGCGTCGTCAGCTGGCGCGATTGCTTGGCGTAGTAATCGACCTCGCGATCGATCTGGACGGTGACGCGGGGATCCGCGGTCAGCGCATCCCGGAACGTCGTGAGGGCCTCGGGAGAGGCCAGGCGCGCCGTGGCCGACTGGAACATGTTCGCCGGCCGCTGGTACACCTGGCGGAGCACGCTGAAGTCGCACCACAGCTCGGAGTCGTACGCGGTCCCGCCGCTGTCGAACACGCCCACCACCGTCCAGGTGCCGCCGCCGAACCGGACGGTCTTGCCCAGATCGAGGCCCTCATAGCTTGCCGCCACGTTGCGCCCCACCAGGAGCTCCGTCAGCCCGGGCTGAAAAGCGCGGCCGGCCACGATCTTCACCGTGGGCCGGACGGCCAGGGCCTTGGCCGAGACACCCCGTACCTGGGCGTTGCCCTCGGTGCCGCGCCCCTTGAGCGGGAACGAGGCGATCACCACCACTTCGGGGCTCACCAGGGCGCCGGTGCTCCCCCGCTCCACGCCGGGCGCGTCTTCGATGACGCGCACCTGCTCGAGCATCACGCTGCTGTCCATCTCCGAGGTGGCGCCGGCCCGCCGGACGATCGCGTTCTGGGCGGAGCCGGATGCCACCAGGGTGGCCTCGAAGCCGCGCGCCAGGGACAGCATGGCCACGAAAACCCCCACCGTCCCGGCGATGCCCAGCACGGCCACCACGGTGGAGTTCCACCGCGCCCTCAGGCTGCGCACGTTGTAGACGAGGGGAATGGCCACGTCAGATCCGTCTGAGCGCGTCCACGACCCGGAGCCGGCTGGCCGACAGCGCCGGAAGGATGCCGGCCAGCACTCCCACCGCCAGCGCCAGCCCCAGCCCGAGGACCGTGGCCTCGGGCGACAGGTAGAAGAAGGGCAGCAGGCCCCCGGTGGGATCGCCGCGCAGCGTGAACAGCTTGGCCAGGCCCAGCCCCAGGCCCCCGCCGATCGCGGCGACGACCAGCGTTTCCGCGATCACCAGGGCCAGCACGAAGCCGTCCGAGAAGCCCACCGCCTTGAGCACCGCCAACTCCCGTGTGCGCTCGCGCACGGCGATGGCCATCGTGTTGCCGGTCACGAGCAGCAGCGTGAAGAAAACGACGCTACCCACGCTCATGATCAACAGCTGGATATTGCCCATCTGCTTGACGAAGGAGGCCGCGAAGGCCTTCTCGGTGTCGGTCTTGGTCTCGGCCGGCGAGTTCGCGAACTGCTCGTCGATCACCTTGACCAGGCGCACAGCCTCGTCGGGGTTGGCGATGCGGACCGTGTACCAGCCCACCCAGCCCTTCCCGAACGTCTTGCGCTCGTCGAGGTAGTCCCAGCGGAACCAGAACTGCGTGGTGTCGTCCTGTACCCGCCGGCCCCGGTAGATGCCGCGGATGTTGAACTCCCAGGTGCCGGGAAAGATCGTGCCCTTGATGGGCACCCGATCCCCGAGCTTCCACTTGAACCGCTCGGCCAGCGCCTCGCCGACGACGGCGCCCTCTCGGTCGGCGACAAACGCCTGCCACTGGGTATCGGGGACGACGAACTCGGGGAACATCTGCCGGTAGGTGCCATGATCGATGGCGAACTGGGGGAAGAAGTTGCGCTCGTCCTGATAGACGCCGCCGAACCAGTTGGCGAAGGTCACCTGCGTCACGCCGGGAATCCGCGCCAGCCGGTCGCGATAGGCCAGCGGCAGGGGTTGGATGATCGACACGCGGTTCAAGACCACCAGCCGATCGACGCCGGCCACATCCACGCCCTGCTGGAAGGCGCCGTCGACCACGGCCAGGATGCCGAAGAGAAAGAGGGCCACCGCAAAGGAGCCCACCGTCAGGGCCGTGCGGGTCTTCTTCCGGAACAGGTTGCTCCGGACGAGGTGGAAGTACTTCATCGCGCCCGTCCCGCCGTCACGGTGTCCACCAGCACGCCTTTTTCCAGGTGCAGGACGACCTGCGCGCGCTCCGCGGCCCGCGGGTCGTGCGTCACCATGAGGACAGTCTTGCCGTACTCGCGAACGAGCCGGTCGACCAGGTCCAGGATCTCATCCGCGCTCTTCCGGTCGAGATCTCCCGTCGGCTCGTCGCAGAGCAGAAAGGTGGGGTCGGCCACGATGGCCCGGGCGATGCCCACCCGCTGCTCCTGTCCGCCGGAGAGCTGCCTCGGGTAGTGATGCATGCGATCACCCAGGCCCACGACGGCCAGGGCCGTTTCAACGTGCCGGCGGCGCTCCGCCCCGGTGAGTCGGGTCAGCAGCAGCGGCAGCTCGACGTTCTGAAAGGCGGTGAGCACGGGAATGAGGTTGTACATCTGGAAGACGAACCCCACGTGGCGCGCGCGCCACGCCGTGAGCTTGCGCGCCGACATTCGGGTGATCTCGTCCCCCGCCACCGTGACGCTCCCCGCCGAGGGCAGGTCCAGCCCACCCAGGAGGTTCAGCAGCGTGGTCTTGCCGGATCCGCTCGGACCCATGAACGCGACGAAATCGCCCGCGTCCACGTCCAGGTTCAGCCCCTGGAGCACGTGGATTTCTTCGCCGCCCCGCCGATACGTCTTGCCCAGCCCGCGCGCCCGGATCAGGCTCGGCCCCTCGCCTCGACCATCGATCCTGACCATTCCCTCTCCTACAGCCTCGGCCGGCGGGGCCCCGGCCCCGCGACGGCCTGCGGCGCGCACTACTACCGCTACCGCTTCACGCGCGCCGGCTGGCCGTCGCGCAGCTCGCTGACCCCGCTCGTCACCACCTGTTCTCCGTCGGCCAGGCCCGCGACCACCTCGTGCTCGTTGCCCCGAGCCTGGCCTAGCCGGACAGCGCGGCGTTCCACACGCCCGTCGCGGTAGACGAACACCGCCGTGGTCCCGCCCTCCTCGCGCAGGACCGAGCGGGGGACCAGGACCCGCCCGCCCCCGGCCGCCGGCGCGCTCGGCTCGTCGCCGAGGAACGTCACCTTCACGCCCATATCGGGCAGGATGCGCGGGTCCAGCCGATCGAACGTCACCCTCACCTTGACCGTCGCCTTTTGCCGGTCAGCGGTCGGGATCACCGTACGCACCTTGGCAGGCACTTGCCAGTCGGGGTACGCGTCGAGCACCGCCGTGACCGGCTGCCCGGCGCGGACCCGGGCGATGTACGACTCGTTCACATCGACCTCGATCTCCAGCGAGCTCATGTCGACGATGGTGGCGATCCCCGTACGCGTGAAGCCCCCGCCAGCCGAGATGGGCGACACCATCTCGCCCCGCTGGGCGTCTTTCGACACCACGATGCCGGCGAACGGCGCCCGCACGATGCAGTTGTCCAGGTCTTGCTGGGCGACCTGCACGCGTGCTTCGGCGGCGGCGACCTGCTCACGGGCGAGCGCGAGCCGCGCCTTGAGACTGTCGGCGGTCGTGCGCGCCTGGTCGCGGGCCTGCTCGGCAACCAGGTCCCGCTTGAACAGCTCTTCCTGGCGGGCGAGCTCACGCTCGGCGTTGGCGAGGTTGACGCGGAGGTCGACCAGGGTCGCGGCCGTCGCCTCGCGGTCGGCCCTGGCCGAGACCAGCCGGGCCCGGGCGTCCGAGTCGTCGAGCCGGGCCAAGACTTGCCCCGGCTCGACCTGCATGCCCTCCTCGGCGTAGATCTCGTTGACCCGCGCCGTGATCTTGGCGGCCACGGTGGCCCGGCGGCGCGGCGTGACGTACCCGCTGGCGTTCAGCAAGGCCGGCCGGCCCCCCTTGTCGGCACGCACCGTCGCCACGTCCACCATAGCGGTCGGCTCGCGAAACCAGACCACCAGCCCGGCCGAGAGCAGGAGCACTACCGCCAGCCCCGCGGCCAGCCAGTACCACCCGCGCCGTGTGGGATCACGGCGCGCGTGCTCGCCGATCTTGAGCCCGGACAGATCCGGGCCCTGCGGCTGCCCTGCCATCGGCGTCTGGGACATTTCGCGTCCACCCCTCCTCTGCGTACGATGCCCCGAGCTTCACCCCCGGTTCCACCAGCGACCCGAGGCGTGCAGCGGCGGGCTCTGACCGAGATAAAGGGCGAGGCGTACCAGCCGAGTATAACAACAGCATTGGAGGGGCGGTGGAGGCGGCGCGCTCGTCCCTTGCCTCGGCGCCGGCTAGAATCGAACGTAGCTGATGGAACCTCCACGCCGCCGGCTACCGCTCGGTGCCTCGCTGGGGACCTGGATCGGGGCCTTCGGCTGGGTGATCGGCTTCACGGTCGTCACCCTGCCCGACGCCCTCCGCTTCGCCCTGCCCCTGGCGGGCGGCATTCTCCTCACGCTCGCGCTGGCCCTCGCGATGACCGCGCTTGGCGGCGGGGCACGGCGCCTCCTTCCCGGAACGATCGCGCTCGGCTGCGCGGCGATCGGCGCCTACTGGAACCTGGTCATGGAGCCGGCGGTGCTGGCCGAACCGGACGTGGTCGCGCAGCTCCGACGTATTGGGGCGTCCACGGAGTTCCCGCTGCTCTTCGTCGTGATCGCTGCCGTCCTCGGTTTCGCGATGCTTGCGTGGGCCTGGTGGGTCAACAAGCCATCTGAGTGGTATCTCAGTCCACTCTGACCCGTCGTCCGGGATTCGCCTGACCCGTCTCGCGAGTCCGGGAACTACCTCTTGACTCTGCCCCAGGGGGCAGGGTTTACGGTAGGGCCGTGGCAAAGGAAGGCTTGTTCATCGGCGAGGTCGCCCGGCGCAGCGGTGCCAGTCGCAAGGCGCTCCGAATATATGAGGCTGCGGGGATTCTCCCGCCACCACAGCGGACGCCATCCGGTTACCGCCTCTACACGGAGGATTCGCTGGCCGTGCTGTCATTCCTTCGACAGGCGCGCCGCCTGGGCTTCACGCTCGGTGAAATCAAGCGGATCATCACCATGAGGCGCCAAGGGCGGAGCGCCTGCTCGCATGTTCGGGAACTGGTGTCCCGCAAACTTCAGGAGATGCACGAGCAGCTGAAGGACCTGACTGAGGTCCGTGACAGCCTAAGGGCCCTACTGGATGATTGGCGTCCGTCGAAGGAGTGCGACTCGGCGATCTGTCCACAGATAGAGAGGAGGGCAAAGAATGGACCGCGTGAAGATGTCGCTGTGTCCGTCGTGCATCGCCTGCCCGGAAGTCGAGATCGTCAGAGACGGCGGCGAGGTAAGGATCGGTGAGACCGGCAATCTTACCGTGCTCAAGAAAGAGGCCTGGAATACGTTGGTCGATCTGATCCAGTCGGGCCGGCTCGCCAAGCTATAAGCGCACCGGGGCGGCGTGGGTCGCAGCGGCCTCTCTCCCTTC
>DATIAY010000188.1:0-11543 GCA_035457825.1 Candidatus Methylomirabilota bacterium | reverse complement strand
GGTGGCGCACCTCGTCACCGGTGACCACCGCCACCACCCCGGGCATCCTCCGCGCAGCCGCGACCTCGAGCCGCCCGATGCGCGCATGGCCATGCGGCGAGCGCAGGAACACGACAGACAGACATCCCGGGGGTCTGAGATCGTCGACGAACTTGCCGGTGCCCAGCAACAACCGGCGGTCCTCCCGCCGCTTCAACGGCCGGCCGACGTACTTGTCGGGATCACTCGTCTGGGCCATGGTCGGGGCGAGTATACTCGCCTGGCCACCGCACAAGGAGGAGCGTTCATGAGGACCATCGACATCCACGCTCATCTCGTCCCGCGGTCCCTGTGGCAGGCCACCGACGCCGGCCGAGACTGGTACGGCTTCCGTCACGAGCCCGGCGACGGCATCGGCGCCATGGTGGGAGGAGGCAAGCGCACGAGCTTCAGCTCACCCAAGGTGCGCTTCACGCCGGAAGAACGGCTCAAGGACATGGATGCCCAAGGGGTGGACGTGCAGGTCCTTTCCATCCACACGCCCTTCTTCGGCTACCACCTCGACCCCGCGCAGGGGCGGGCCTTGGCCCGCGACGTCAATGACGAGATCGCCGCGATGGCTCGGCAGTGGCCCCGGCGGTTCGCAGGCCTGGCCACCCTGCCCGTGCAGGACGTCAAGGCGGCGATCGAGGAGCTGGAGCGCGCGGTGACCGGCCTGGGCTTGAAGGGCGCCGAGCTCGACACCGTGGTGAACGGCGAGAACTGGGACGAGCCGAAATTCCTGCCCCTGTTCAAGGCCGCCGAGGCCATGGGAGCGGTCCTCTTCTTTCACCCCCAGCCGCAGCACAACTTCATGCTGCAGCGCACCACCCGCTACGGGCTCTTCAATAGCCTGGGAGTGATCGTGGAGGACGCCATCGTCGTCGCGGTGTTGATCTTCGGCGGCATCCTCGACGCCTGTCCGGCTCTGAAGGTGTGCATCGCCCACGGCGGCGGCCCGGCCTGCTTCGCCATGGGGCGTCTGGACCGGGGCTGGCAGGGCAGCCCCGACGCGCGGCGCCACATCCAGCAACCCCCCAGCACGTACCAGCACCGCCTCTATTACGACAGTGTGACGGGCAGCGAGGAAGCGCTTCGCTTCCTGCTCGATCAGGTGGGTGCCGACCGTGTGGTGCTGGGCAGCGACTGGCCCTTCGTGCCGTGGCATCCCTCGCCGGTGGCCTGGGTGCAGAGCCTCACCACCCTGAGCAAGGACGAGAAAGAGAAGATTCTCTGGCGCAATCTGGAGTCGCTGCTGAAGCTCTAGGGGTACAATGCCGCCGGCGCGGCCGGTAGGCGCAGGAGGAATGGGACATGCGTTTGCGAACGCTCGGCAGACTGCTCGGCGGCGCGCTCGTCGCCCTGCTCCTGGTGGCCGCGTCCGGGTCGGCCGCGGCCCAGCCGCGGGTGCAGGTCGCGTTCTGGCACGGGCTGACCCTGCCGTTGGGGGGCTTGCTGGAAAAGATCGTCGCCGACTTCAACGCCTCCCAGTCGAAGTACCAGGTGACGCCGAGCTTCAAGGGCTCATATCCGGAGACCATGGTCGCCGCCATCGCGGCGTTCCGGGCCGGCCAGGCGCCCCACATCGTGCAGATGTTCGAGGTGGGCACGGCCACCATGATGTCCGCGCGCAGCGCGATCAAGCCGGTGCACGAGCTGATACAGGAGACGGGCGTGGCCCTCGATCCCAACGCCTACCTGCCTGCCGTGCGCGGCTACTACAGCCTGCCCGATGGCCGCATGATGTCGATGCCGTTCAACAGCTCGACCGCCATCATGTGGTACAACCGCGACGCCTTCCGCAAGGCCGGCCTCGATCCGAGCAAGCCGCCCCAGACCTGGCCGGAGCTGCGGGAGGCGGCCCGGAAGATCACGGTTGCCAAGGCCGCGCCGTGCGCGCTCACCACCGCCTGGCCCACCTGGACGCAGTTCGAGCAGTTCAGCGCCATCCACGACGTGCCCCTGGCCACCCGCGCCAACGGCCTGGGCGGGCTCGACGCCGAGCTCCGGATCAACAGTCCCTTGCACGTCCGTCACGTGCAGACCCTCGTCGACATGCAGAAGGAGGGCTCCTTCAAGTACGGCGGGCGGGATGCCGCCGCCGACGCGCTGTTCCCTTCCGGCGAGTGCGCCATCATCCACGCCTCCTCCGGCCTGCGCGCGCGGATCGTCCGCGAGGCGAAGTTCGACTGGGCTGCCGCCATGCTGCCCTTTTGGCCCGACGCGGCCGGGGCCCCCAGGAACTCCATCATCGGAGGAGCCAGCTTCTGGGTGATGACCGCGCCCAACCGCAAGCCGGAAGAGTACCGGGCGGTGGCCGAGTTCTTCCGCTTCATCAGCCAGCCGGACATCGTGGCCCGCTGGCACACCGAGACCGGGTTCCTGCCCATCACCTTCGCCGGCTACGAGAAGGCCAAGGCCACCGGGTACTATGCGAAGCATCCCGGCGCCGACATTCCCATCCTGCAGCTCACACGGACCTCGCCCACCGAGAACTCCCGCGGCTTGCGGCTCGGCAACCTGCCCGAGATCCGCAACATCATCCAGGAGGAGGTGGAGAAGGCGCTGCAAGGCCAGCAGACCGCCCAGCAGGCGCTGGACAGCTCGGTGCAGCGCGGCAACGTGGTCCTGCGCAACTTCGAGCGGGCGAACCGCTGATTGCCTAGACGCGCGATCTTCGACAACCAGCTGCTGCCCGGCGTGCTGCTGGCACCGCAGATCTGCATCACGCTGGTCTTCTTCTTCTGGCCGGCCGGGCAGGCCGTCTACCAGTCCTTTCTGCTCCAGGACGCCTTCGGGCTCCGGCAACGCTTCGTGGGGTTCGAGAACTTCCGCGCCGTTCTCAGCGATCCCCTCTACGTCGGAGCGGTGGGGCGTACGCTGCTCTTCAGCGGAGCGGTCACGCTGCTCTCCATGAGCGCGGCCCTGCTCCTGGCCGCGCTGGCCGACCGCCGGGCCCGGGGCACCGGGCCGTGCCGGACCCTCTTGATCTGGCCCTACGCCGTGGCCCCGGCCGTCAGCGCCGCGCTCTGGCTATTCATCTTCCACCCGTCGATCGGGATGCTGGGGCGCGGCCTGCGGGAGGCCGGCGTGGCCTGGGACTACAAGCTGAACGGGCAGCAGGCCATGCTGCTGGTGATCGTGGCCGCGGCCTGGAAGCAGGTGAGCTACAACTTCGTCTTCTTCCTGGCCGGGCTGCAGGCCATCCAGCGCTCGGTGATCGAGGCCGCGGCCATCGACGGCGCCGGACCCGGCCGCCGGTTCTGGAGCGTCGTGTTTCCCCTGCTCTCACCGACCACGTTCTTCCTGCTCGTCGTCAACGTGGTCTACGCCTTCTTCGATACCTTCGGGGTGATCCACGCCATGACCGGGGGCGGCCCGGGCAAAGCGACCGAGACGCTGATCTACAAGGTGTACGTGGACGGCGTGGTCAACCTGGACCTCGGCGGCTCCTCGGCCCAATCCGTGGTGCTCATGGTGATCGTCATCGCGCTGACCGCCGTCCAGTTCCGATACGTGGAGCGGCGGGTGCACTACTGAGCCCGGGCTCCGCCCATGGTCGAGCCCCGCGGCATCCACACCTGGGTCACCTACGCCGTCCTTGGGCTGGGCGTGATCGTCTTCGCCTTTCCCGTGTACCTGGCCCTGGTGGGCTCCACGCACGACGCCGCCACCATCGCCCGGGGCGAGCTGCCCCTGTACCCCGGACCGCACGCCGCCGAGAACTACGCCCAGGCCTGGAGCGAGGGCAGCGGCCAGCGCGTCAAGGCCGGGCCCGTGGCCCGCATGCTGCTCAACAGCCTGCTCATGGCCCTGGTAATCGTTTCCGGGAAGATCGCCGTCTCCATCCTCTCGGCCTACGCGGTGGCCTTCTTCGACTTCCCCCTGCGCCTGGTCTGCTTCTGGATGATCTTCGTCACGCTCATGCTGCCCGTGGAAGTCCGCATCATCCCTACGTTCAAGGTCGTAGCCGACCTGGGCCTGGTCGACACCTTCGGCGGGCTGACGGTGCCGCTCATCGCCTCGGCCACGGCCACCCTGCTCTTCCGCCAGTTCTTCCTCACCATTCCCGACACGCTGGTGGAGGCCGCCCGGATCGACGGCGCCGGGCCGCTCCGGTTCTTCTGGAGCGTGGTGCTGCCGCTGTCGCGGACGAACATCGCTGCCCTCTTCGTCATCCTGTTCATCTACGGCTGGAACCAGTACCTGTGGCCGTTGCTCATCACCACCAGCCAGAGCATGGACACGATCGTCATCGGCATCACCAAGATGATCGGGACTGGTGATGCCCAGACGGATTGGAACCTCATCATGGCAACCACCGTGCTGGCCCTCGGGCCTCCGGTGGCGGTGATCCTCCTCATGCAGCGGTGGTTCGTCAAAGGCCTCATCGAGACCGAGAAGTAGCGCGAGCGTGGGCCAGGCGGCTGGCCCGGGTGCTCGTGGCCCTCGGCCTGGCCCTCGCCGCGACGGCGCCGGCCGCTCAGGCCCAGCCCATGGAGCCGCCCCAGTACGACCCGCTCGAGGGCATGGAGCCGAGCGGCCGGATCCCCAAGGTCCCCCTGCCGGACGATCTGCCCAATCCCGAGCGTTGGCGCTACCTGCCCGAAGGGCGCCTCAAGCCCGGGAACGTCGTTGAGCGCTTCCTCGTGTCGAGCTTCATCGCCCCCCAGTTCTTCTACGAGCAGGACATCGGCGCCGGGGCCGGCCTGGCGCTGACCGACATCGACTTTCGCAACCACCGCCGCCAGGAGTTTCTGGGCGCCTTCTTCTCGTACACCACGGAAGGGCAGCAGAAATACCGGCTGATCTGGCGGCGCTGGCTCCACCACCGGAATCACCCCCAGGGCGGGGTGCTCGTGGAGGAGCGCAGCCGCGTCGACGCCTTCGGCGGGTACGAGAAGAGCCTCACCCGACGGTTTTTCGGATTAGGGCCCGACACCCATGCGAGCGACGAGACCAGCTACACCGACGAGATCACCGACCTCGGCGCGCGCGGCGAGCTGGCCCTGCCCCAGGCCGGCGGCGACTGGGTCGCGTCGGTGGGGGGCCGGGGCGAGCACCACAACCTGGCGCCGGGGCGAGTGTCGGGCCGGCCGACGACGGAGGACGTCTTCCCGGAGCTGTTCGCCGGCGGCGACGGGGTCAGCAGCCTGGCCCTGAGCGCCGGACTCCGTTACGACACCCGCGACAGCCAGCACCAGCCCCACGTAGGGTGGCAGGTCGGCCTGTTCGTGGACGCGCCGCTGTGGCAGAGCACGGGCGACAGCGGGGCCGTGGCCACGGGGTACACGAATCTGGCGTTCCCCCTGCCTCCCCTGTTCCACCGGGGCGGTGACGACCGCGAGGAGCACCCGCCCACCGACACGCTGGCCCTGAGCCTGTTCGTGCAGGCCAGTGCCGGGGACCTGCCCTTCTACGAGCGGCCGAGCCTCGGCGGTACCGAAACCCTGCGCGGGTACATCGCCAACCGTTTCACGGACAATTCCGCCTGGCACGCCGCGGCGGAATACCGTTTCTGGGTCGTTCCCCGGGGATTCGCCCTTACCGACACGATCCGCGTCGAGCGCATCGGCCTGGCCCTGTTCTACGAGGCGGGGACGGTCGCCGACGGACTGGACGACCTGATGACCGCCCGGATCCACACCAGCTACGGCCTCGGGATGCGCTTCAGCCTGGAGCGCACGGCGGTCTTCCGCGCCGACGTGGGCTTCTCGAAGGAGGACGTCAACGTCACGGTGAGTTTCGGCCTGCCCTTCTGACCTCGCGCGACGCTCAGGCGGGCCCGGCCAGCGCCCGGTAGGGCTGGCCCCACCGATCTTCGAACACGACGTCGGCGAGCGCTCCGCGACCCACCGGACCGAAACGCCCCATGGGATAGCCGATCGGCAGGATGG
This sequence comes from Candidatus Methylomirabilota bacterium, assembly GCA_035457825.1. Classification (GTDB taxonomy): domain Bacteria; phylum Methylomirabilota; class Methylomirabilia; order Rokubacteriales; family CSP1-6; genus 40CM-4-69-5. The sequence goes on along the minus strand of DATIAY010000188.1, from coordinate 5,628 downwards.
CGTAGGAGTGCACGCCGGGGGGCAGACCCAGCGCCGCCTCCGCCTCCTTTTCGTGAAACAAGTGCCGGGTGGTCAGGGTCGCCCCGAGCCCCAGGGCGCGCGCGGCCAGCAGCATGTTCTGCACGGCCGGATAGATGGAGGCGCCGGACCACCGGGTTGCCGGCGCGCTCTCCTCCAGGCACGCCACGATCCACACCGGGGCCTCGTGGAAGTGATCGGTGAGGTATTGCACGGCGGCGTGCTGCCGCACGTAGGCCTCGCGGGTGACGCCGGCGGGCGGGGCGCTGCTCAGATAGCGCGGTCCGATCACCTCGTCGAAGGCTCGCTTGTAGTAGACCTGCACCTTCCGCTTGATGGCGGCGTCCTTGATGACGAGGAAGCGCCAGCGCTGGGTGTTGCCGCCGTTGGCCGCGCACACCCCCGCCTCCAGAATTTTCCGGATCAGCGCGTCGGGGACGGGATCGGGCTTCAGGCGCCGCATGGCCCGCGTCGTGTGCATGATCTCGAACAGGTCAGCTCCCTCGGGCATGGCGTTCTCCTAGGCTCGGGGCCGGTTCCGTTTGACCGCGTCGGGATGGGTCGAGTCAGCGCCCATGTAGATGCCTTTGTCCCACGAGCGCTTGAGCGGATCGCGCACGTGCAGCTGCATGCGCCCGATCCCGTGGATCTCGAAGTCGATCACCTCGCCATCCTGCAGCGGGCCGAGCCCCTCGTGGTTGGTGCCGCAGGCGATGACATCGCCCGAGTTGAGCGTCATGATGGCGGTGGCGAACTCTACCAGCTCGGGGACCAGATGCTCCATGTCGTCGGTGTTGTAGTTGTGCCGGAGCTGGCCGTCCACCCAGAACTGCACGTGGACGTCGTTGGGGTTCGGGATCTCATCGAGGGTGGCGATGCAGGGCCCCAGCGGCGCGAAGGTGTCGAAGGACTTCCCCAGCCAGCTTCCCGCCTTCCAGGTGCGCCGGCCCTCGCCCCGCGCCGACACGTCGATCATGCCGGTGTAGCCGAAGACCGCGCTCCGCCAGTCCGCCTGGGCAACCCGCTTGGCCGGTCCCTTGATCACGAGCGCCAGCTCGGCCTCGTGCATGAAAATCCAGGGCTCGGTGAGCTCGGGCAGCACGATCGTGTCCCCGGGGCCGATCACCGCATCGGAGTTCTTGAGGAACATATTGAGCGGTCTGGCCTCCAGGGCGCCGTGCTCCCAGTAGTTGGCGATGCAGGCCAGAATCTTTCCCGGTCGCGGCAGGGGGGCGCGCAGTCGTACCGTGGCCAGAGCCAGAGGATCGCCGTCGCGGGCCCGCCGCTCCAGGGCCGGGCGCAAGGCGTCGAAGCGATCGATGATGCCCTGCATGGTGAGCTGCGGGGTGTGGCCCGCCGGCACGACGTCGGCGATGCTGACGACGCCCCCGCCGGTCAAGAGGCCAGGGAGGATTTCGCCCGGCCCGCCCCCCGGCCTCTGAAAGAGCACGAGCTTCATGAGGTCCTCCCGGCGCCACCGTAGTCCGGTCCCACCAAAGAATCAAGGATGGCGTATAGTCGCGGGCGCGGGGAGGTGGACCATGGCCAACAAGGGAACCATCCTGGTCGGGACCATCGGCCAGGGCGTCATGATGAGCCCCGACGACGGCCAGAGCTGGACACGAGCCAGCGTCCGCCAGGGCATGCACTCCGACTGCATCGTCAAGGCCCTGCTGGCCGACACCGTGAGCCCCGGCGTGGTCTACGCCGGCACCGATAAGGGCCTCTACCGGAGCGACGACGGCGGCGTCCGGTGGCGCTGGCTCGACACGCCGATGAGCGGGTCCATGCTCTGGAGCATGGCCATCGACCCGGTCGATCCCACGGTGATGTTCGCGGGCGTGGGCACACCGAGCAAGCCCGGCATCTATCGCTCCGACGACTCCGGGAAGAGCTGGGAGCAGCTCCCTGTGGAAATCGCCGCCGAGTGCCCGAACGTCGGCATCCCGCGGCCGACGGCGATCGCGATTGATCCCACCGACCACCGGCACGTGTGGGTCGGGCTGGAGGTAGACGGCGTCCGGTATAGCGCCGACGGAGGCCAGACCTGGACCAGGGTGAATGGCCAGATTCCTAACCCGGACGTCCACAGCGTCCTGGTCGTGGCTGGGCCTCCCAAGGCCGTGTTCACTGTGGTCAACGACGATGTCTGGCGCAGCACCGATGACGGCAAGACCTGGCAGGCGGCGCGGGCGCGGGAGGTGTTCCCCTGGCATTACCCCCGGGCCATCGCGGTCAAGCCCGATGATCCCAAGACCGTGTTCCTGACGCTGGGCGACTCGACGCCGGGCCGCGTGGGGACGGTCATGCGCTCGCGCGACGCGGGCGCCACCTGGCACAGCCTCGGGTTGCCGGTACCGCCGAACTCGGCGGTCTGGACCGTGAGCATTCCGGCCTCCGCGCCCGAGCTGGTCTTCGCAGCCAGCCGCTATGGCTACCTCTATCGCAGCGATGACGGCGGCGACTCCTGGCGCAAGCTGTGGCGGGAGTTCGGGGAAGTCTCGTCGATCCTCTGGATTTCTCAGTAAGAGGAGGCCAAGCCCATGCGAGACGGTTTGCGCGCCTTCGACGCCGACACGCACGTCAACCCTGCCGCCGAAGTGCTGGAGCGCTACGTCGACCCGGCCTTCCGACCGCGCCTCGCCGATCTGGCGCCCTACCGACTCGACGCCAGTCCCATCGGAGGGACCCCGAACACCCACCAGTACCGGATCGGTACGAAGTTCTTCCGGCGCGTCCTCGGCCAGGCGGGGCCCCACGAGACGTTCACCGGGAGAGGGACCCGTTGGATGGGGACGAAGCAGCCCAGGGTCGGAGTGCAGGACGATCAGGCCGAGAACCGCGTCAGGGACATGGACGATGAGGGTACCGACGCACATTTTCTGGTCCCCACGCTCTGGGTCAGCGTCGTGGGCCTCCCGGATGTCACGCTCGAAGTCGGATTGATCCGCGCCTGGCACCGTCACGCCGCCGACTTCTGCGGGAAGTTCCCGGGGCGCCTTCAGACCGCCATCGTGGCCTCCACCCGAAACGTCGCCGAGGCGGTGCGCGAGATCGAGCAGTGGGGCACCTCGAAATGGGCGGTGGCGGTCCTGCCCGTGCTCGGCAAGGACGTCCCCCTCGACCACCCGGACCTGGAACCCATCTGGCAGGCGGCCCAGGAGCACGACCTCGCCGTCGTGCACCACAGCTTGACCTGGGATGCGCCGTACTTTCCTGGCTATCAGGACCTGTGGGACAACATCTTCCTGGGTCGTCTGGCCTCCCATCCCTGGGGCGGGATGCGGTTCATGGCCGCCTTCATCGGCGCCGGCATCATGGATCGCTATCCCCGCCTGCGCATGGGCGTGCTGGAATGCGGGTTCGGTTGGCTGCCCTTCTGGGCCAAGCGCATGGACGAGCAGGCCGTCTACGTCGGCGGCATCGCCCCCCTCAAGCATGCCCCCAGCGAGTACCTGACGAGCGGGCGGTTCTTCTGCAGCATCGAGCGGCACGAGGGCGAGGACATGTTCAACTACGTCACCAGCGTGCTGGGCGACGACGTCCTGATGTACGCCTCTGACTACCCCCACTCGGAGTGCCAGTTCCCCGATTCCGTGGACAACATCTTGAAATGGACGAGCCTCAAGCCCGACACGAAGCGCAAGCTTTTGTGGGACAACGCCCGTCGCTTCTATAAGCAGACGTGAGCGCGGGCAGCGGAATGACGGCGCTCGCTCACCGGGCTTTCAGCTTCACGTCCTCGTAGGGCGCCGAGAAGCCATAGCTGCCGAGGAGCCCGAGCCCCGGCTCCTCCACGCGCGGGCCGAAGCCGTGGAGGAAGGCCAGCTCCCAGATCGGAAAGAACATCGTCCGCTCGTGGACCAGCTGCTGCACCCGGTGCAGGATCGCCTCGCGCTTGCCGCGATCGAGCTCGGTGGCCTGCTCGCGAAAGAGCCCATCGATGTCGGGGTAGCTCCCGTGGACGTAGGTGCCGCCCGTCACGACGAAGTTCTCCAGCCAGGTCGCGGTGTTTCCCGAGGCGCCGCTGAAGAAGTGAATGACGTTCTTGAACTTCTTCTCGGCCATGCCTTTGAAGAACGCCGCCCGCTCGAATGGGCGCAGCTTGAGGTGGATGTTGGCGGCCTTGAGATAGGCCACGATGGATTCGCCCCAGGTGACGACCTGCAGATCGACGAAGTACTTGAGCCGGAACCGCACGCGCCCGGGATCGGGCGTCTCAACCGCAGCTACCTTGTCCTTGAGGCTCCGGGCGGGCGTCGTGCAGTGCGTGGAGGACCATGAAGGGTGTGCCGTGCAACGCCTCTGCGGGGTCGAACCAGCTCGGCACCAGGGTCGTGTGCACGGCCCAGGTCACCTGGCCCTCCGGACTCGCCGCCCCCGCAGGAGCAAAGGAAGGGGCCAGGAGGATGAGCAGGACGATGGCGAGAGCGCCGGCCGATCGGTGGCTTCCGATCATCGTCGATCCCTCCTCTGGTTATACGGGCAGTTTGTCGCCGTCCGGCGGGGCGTCGACCTCGAAGGCGTTGACGATCCCCGACAGCATCGCGTACCAGTTCGCTGTCGCCGTCAGCTCCACCAGCCATTGCACGGGGTGCCGCTTGGCGAGCGCGTCGAAGGCCGCCTGGTCGATCCGGTTCGTGCGCATGAGCTGCCTGACGTAGGTGACGACGTCCCGCTCGTCGGCTGAGAGCTTTCCGGCGTCGCCCTGGACTCGCAGGAGGTCGATGACCTCTTCGCGCACGCCGTTGCGGCGGGCCGCCGCGACCTGGGCCGCCCACACGTACTTGGCCTCGCGTTCGCGCACGGCGGCCAGGGTGGCCACCGAGCGGAGTGCAGGCTCGACGACGCCCTCGTCGCGAAAGAATGTGACCAGGGGGAGCATCCGCTCGGCTAGCTTGGGACTGTGCAGCAGCATGCTGAACGGCCCTCGCACGCGACCGAAGACCTTGAGCACCCCGTCGACGACGGCCTGGTGCTCGGCGGGCATGTCGGCTTTGCCGGTGATGGGAGCGACGCGCGCCATGATGGGCTCCTTCCTGAGGATGTTAGGTCTTACTCGATGACGTGAGCGGCTTGCAACCGTAGCGACGGCGGGATGGTCAGCCCCAGGGCTTTTGCCGTCTTCAGATTCACGACGAGATCGGCTTTTGTCGGTTGCTCAACCGGCAAGTCGAGGTCAGATCCATAGCTGAGCAGGGCCCCGGCCTGGGTCCACGGACCCCAGCCCGCTACAACCGGGATCTGATGAAGCGCGGCAAACTCGACAACCTGTTTCGGATCGTCCTGCGGCGTGCTGAACAACAGTACGCCCAGGCGCGTGATCTTCCCCGCCGGTTGGGCCTCGGCGTCTACGGATGCGGCAAGAAACAGCAAAGCGGCACCGACGGCGAACCGAGAACTCATTCGACGACTTGGTCGGCTCGCAACGCGAGCGATGGGGGAATCGTGGCCTATGGCCTTGGCCGCCCTGTTGTTGATCACCAGCTCGAACGTCGCTGGTTGCTCGACGGGAAGGTCACCGGGCTTCGTGCCCTTCAAGACCTTGTCCACATACGCGGCGGCACGCCTCCACAGATCTGGAACGTTTGGACCGTACGACATCAGCCC
>DATIAY010000187.1:0-12103 GCA_035457825.1 Candidatus Methylomirabilota bacterium | reverse complement strand
GACCACCGGCCCTGCAGACCTCCCCCGTGTGCGCGAGGTCGACCACCGGCCCTGCAGACCTCCCCCGTGTGCGCGAGGTCGACCACCGGCCCTGCAGACCTCCCCCGTGCGCGCGAGGTGCGGCCACTGGCCCTTCAGACTCCCCGTGCGCGCGAGGTCGACTACAGTCGCTGTCTCTAGCGGCCGACTCCGGCGGTTTCGTCCACGGCGGCGTCATCACGGAAGTGCGGCATGACCTCGCGCGCGAACATCTCCATCATATCCAGCGTGGCCTCATGGCTGGGCGCGGGCAAGCCCGAGCAGAGGACGCCGGCCTGCAGCTCATCGGCGAAGACGCGCAGGCGATCACGCACGGTGGCCGGGCTGCCACAGATGATGTAGCCGCCTTCCTCCAGGTCTTCGAAGGACAGCTCGGTGGGCAGCTTCGGACGGTTGACCAGGGCGCGGCGGAAGGAGGCTTCGGTGAGGTAGCCCGGCGGCTGCCAGAGGGACAGGGGCGCCCGCAACCCGACCTGATAGACCCAGAGCGCGTTCTCCCGCGCGATGCGACGGGCCTTGTCGTCGTTCTCGGCCACGACGATGGGCAGATTTACGGTGAGCTGGTAGCGGCTGGCCTTGTAGCCGTGACGCTCGCACGCCTCGCGATACTCCGCATACACCTGGGCAATACGCGTGATGGGCGTGAAGACCATCAGGTAGGGGTAGCGGCGCTGGGCCGCCCACTCCACGGTCTCGCTGCTGCCCTGCGACGGGCACCAGATGGGGGGATGCGGTTGCTGCAAAGGCCGGGGCCAGGGGTTGACGAACGGGTAGCGGTAGAAGCGACCGTCGAAGGCGAAAGGGCCATCCTCCGTCCAGGCCCGGACGATGAGGTCGGCGGCCTCGTAGAAGCGCTCGCGCGAGTGCGTGGGGTTGACCGCCGTGGAGAAGTACTCGGGCCCGATACCGCGCACGAATCCCGAAATGACCCGCCCGCCGGAGACGACGTCCAGCATGGCGATCTCTTCCGCGATGCGCAGGGGATTTTCCCGAAGCGGCAACCCGTTACCCAGCACGGCCAGCCGGGCTCGCGTCGTGCGACGCGCCAGCATGGCGGTCATGAGGTTGGGGCTCGGCATCGTGCCGTAGCAGTTCTGGTGATGCTCGTTGACGCAGAGTCCGTCCCAGCCCAACCGCTCGGCGTGCTCGAACTGGTCGAGATACTGGTTGTAGAGGACACGGCCGACTTCCGGGTCGTAGTGGCGGTTCGAAAGCGTGACCCATGAAGACGGCTCGTCGTGGTTCATGCGGTAGGGCATGAGGTGGAAGTAGTAGAACTTCACGGCGTCTCCGAGCGGGCCGCGCAGAAGCCGATCACGGCATTGGCCACCGCCTCCGATTCCTCCACGTGAGGCAGGTGTCCCGAGGCGCCGAACGTGGCCAGCCTGGCCCCGGCGATCTCCTTGGCCCAGACCCGGGCGCAGGCCAGGGGGGCTACGCGGTCGTGCTCACCCCAGCAAAGCAGCGTGGGCGCGGTGATGCGGCCGAGTCGCCGCCGGAGCAGGGGATTGTAGAGATACGGATTCCAGCTCACCCGGGCCAGGGCCGCCCGCTCCCGGTAGAGCTCGGCCAGCCCGTCGATGCTGGTCAGGTCGCGTGGGGCCAGAGCCAGGGCCGCCATGGGATCGTGAAACACGGTGCTGACGAGCTCGGGCAGCTCGAGCGCGAACAGGAACGGATAGATCCACCCTTCGACCTTGACGCCGACGGGGGCGATCAGGACGAGCGAGGCCAGACGGTGCGACGCCATCGTCGCCATCTCCGCCGCGATCCAGCCGCCGAACGAGGAGCCCACGAGGTGCACGCGCTCGAGGCCCTCGGCGTCGAGGAAGTCCAGGTAGAGGAAGGCGAGGTCCGAGATATGCTCGATCCACTCGGCTGGCGGCGAGCCGCCGTGGCCGGGGTGGGTAGGCAGGAACACGCTGAAATGCGGGGCCAGTCGCTCGTGAAAGGGCAGCCACTGTCCCGCCGCGCCCGCGCCGTGGAGGAAGAGCAGTGGGGGCCCGCTGCCGCCGCTGAGCAGATGGACCGGGGTACCCCGCACGAGGAGCTCGCGGCTCGTGGCTTCGCCTCTAGACGGCCGCCCCTCGAACCCGCCCCAGCTCGAAGTCGTCATGGAGCGCGCGCACGGCCAGCTCGGCGTACTTGTCCTCGATAACGCAGGAGATTGCGATCTCGGAGGTCGAGATCATCTGGATGTTGATGCCCTCCCGGGCCAGGACCGCGAACATCCGGGCGGCCACGCCGGAGTGGCTGCGCATGCCCACACCCAGGATGGAGACCTTGGCCACCCGCTCGTCGTGGACGAGGCCCTGGGCGCCCACCGTTCGGGCCACGTCCTCCAGTGCCGCTACTGCTCGCGTGTAATCACCGCGGGGGACGGTGAAGGACATGTCCGTGTAGCCGTCGCGGCTGATGTTCTGCACGATCATGTCCACGACGATCCCCTTGTCGGCGATGGCACCGAAGACCCGCGCCGCGATCCCAGGCCGGTCAGGCACGCGCAGAATGGAGATCTTGGCCTGGCCGCGGTCGTGGGTGACGCCGGTGACGACGACCTCTTCCATGCCCTGCTCCTCTTTGGTGACCAGCGTTCCCGCGTTCGGCTTGAAGGTGGAGCGAACGTGGACGGGTACGGCGTACTTCTTGGCGAACTCGACGGAGCGGGACTGTAATACCTTGGCGCCCAGGCTGGCCATCTCCAGCATCTCGTCGTAGGTGATGCGGGCGAGCTTGCGGGCGTCGGGGACGACGTTGGGGTCGGCCGTGTACACACCATCGACGTCCGTGTAGATCTCGCAGAGGTCGGCCTTGAGGGCAGCGGCTAGCGCGACAGCTGTGAGGTCGGAGCCCCCGCGCCCGAGCGTGGTGATCTCGTCCGCCTCGCTGAGCCCCTGGAACCCGGCGACCACGGCGATTTCGCCGGCGTCGAGCGCCTGGCGCACCGGTTCGGCGGCGATCCGCGTGATGCGGGCTCGGGTATGATCGGTGTCGGTGCGGAGTCCGCATTGGGGGCCGGTGAAGGAGCGGGCGGGAAGGCCCAGGGTCTGAAGCGCCATGGTCAGCAGGGCGATCGTCACTTGCTCGCCGGTGGCGAGCAGCATGTCCATCTCCCGGGGCTCCGGCGTGGGGGTGATCTGCTGGGCGAGCGAGATGAGGCCGTCAGTCGTCTTGCCCATCGCCGAGACGACCACGACGACCTGGTGGTCGCGAGCCTGCTCGGCCACTCGGCGGGCCACGTTCGTGATCCGCTCGGCGTCCGCGACGGAGGAACCGCCGTACTTCTGCACGATCAGAGACACGACTCGAGCATCGTATCATCTGATTTGCGCTCGAGTCGAATGCGGTCGCTGCCGTCAAGCGCCCGGGTCGGGGGCGGGCGGCCGCCGAGCCTCGGCCAGACTCAGCTGCTCGCGGAGCAGAAAGAGCCAGCCTATCGCAGTGATCGGGATCACCTGGCTCGCGTGGAAGACGATCGCATAGCCCAGAGCAGCCGGACGGGCGACGTCGAACACCGCCAGGGCCAGGACGGCAGCGTAGTGAAAGACGCCGACATACCCGGGCGCCGAGGGCACGCTGATGCCGACGCCGACGAAAGCCAGCACGGTCCAGGCGGCGAGGAAGGGCAGATCGAGGTCCATCGCCCAGAACGCCACCCAAGCGGCGAGCGCCGGCACGATCCACACCAGCGCGGTCCATACCACAAGTGGGGTGCGGTGAGAAGAACTGCGGATGCCGTCGAGCCCGGCCACGAAGCGTTGGAGGACGCGAGCCAAACGGTCAGCCTTCCCAGGCCAGCGAGTCAAGGCCCGTCGAGCCAGGCGCGGAGCAACATCGGGAGCCGCGGCCAGCCAGGCGAGCAGGGAGACGGCTACCAGATCGATGACGAGCAGCGTGATTGCTCCCCAACGGAAGATTGTCGGCACCGGGATCAGCAGGACGAGGACCCCGAGGACCAGGACGATGGCCAGGCTATCGAGGACGCGCTCGACGACGAGCGTTGCCAGGGTGGGCCAGAAGCCGCGAGGCCAGCGGCGGGCCACCACGTACACTCGGATGACCTCGCCGGCCCGGAGAGGCAGCACATTGTTGGCCATGTACCCGATCATCATGCCCGGCACGAGCCCAGGTGGCTCGGGCCCCGGCGGAAAGAGGTAGCGCCAGCGCCGGGCCCGCACCCACAGCCCGGTTAACCCCAGCGCGGCGCTGAGCGCTACCCAGCTTAGATGAGTCCGGCGGAGCTGTGCGGCGAGCTCATGCAGGTCCACGCTCCAGAGCAGGAAGATGAGCAGCCCGGCACTGACGGCGATGGCGGCGGCGATCTTCAGCAGCTTCACCGGCGCCGCGGAGCGTCGCTCAGAATCCGAGTTGCGCGAGGACGGCCTTGAGATCGGCGGGAACAGTGCTGGGACGGGATGCCGACTCCAGCGCGGTATCGGGGTCCTTCAATCCGTGGCCGGTCAGGGTTAGCACCAGCGTGGAGCCGGCCTCGAAGCGGCCGCCCTTCGCGCCCTTGATGAGGCCGGCCACCGTGGCTGCCGAGGCCGGCTCCATGAAGATTCCCTCGGCCCGCGCCAGCAGGCGGTACGCATGGAGGATTTCCTCGTCCGTCACGATGTCGATCCAGCCGCGCGAGTCCTTGAGCGCCTCCAGCGCGGGCCCCCAATTGGCGGGATTGCCGATCTTGATGGCCGTGGCCACCGTGCGCGGCTCGGGGATGACCTGGTTCTCATAGATCGGGGCGGCCCCGGCGGCCTGAAAGCCCACCATCCGGGGCAGCTCCCTGGCCCGGCCTGCCCTGTAGTATTCGCGATAGCCCCGCCAGTAGGCCGTGATGTTGCCGGCGTTGCCGACCGGAATCAGGTGGTAGTCAGGGGCGCGCCCGAGCTGGTCGACGATCTCGAAGGACGCGGTCTTCTGGCCCTCCAACCGGAAGGGATTGACCGAGTTCACCAGCGTGACCGGGTGAGTCTCGGAGATCTGCCGCACGATCGCCAGGGCCTGATCGAAGTTCCCGTCCACCATCAGCACCTTGGCCCCGTGGATGGCCGCCTGCGACAGCTTTCCCAGCGCGATGGCCCCTTTGGGTACCATGACGAAAGCCTTGATACTGGCGCGGGCGGCGAACGCCGCGGCCGAGGCCGAGGTGTTGCCCGTCGACGCGCAAATGACGGCGCGAGACCCCGCTTCCAGCGCTTTGGAGATGGCCATCGTCATCCCGCGGTCCTTGAAGGACCCGGTCGGGTTGAAGCCCTCGCACTTGAGGTAGATCTGTAGGGTGGGATCGGTGACCTCGGCCAGGCGGGGGGCAGGGATCAGCGGTGTGTTGCCCTCGTGCAACGTCACCACCGGTGTCTTGTCCGACACCGGGAGAAACCCGCGGTACTGCTCGATCACACCCCGCCACGCTACCCCCTCGATCTTCATGGCCCGCCCTCCACACGGATCATGGTGGTGGGCGAGGACACGACAGGAAGCCGGTCGATCGCGGCGAGCGCCGCGCGCATGTCGCGCTCACGGGCCTCATGGGTCATCATCACCACCGGAACGGCCTCTCCGGTGGCCCGGCCCTTTTGGATCACCGAGGCGATGGAGATGTCGTTCTCACCGAGGATGCCGGCCACCCGCGAGAGCACGCCGGGACGATCCAGGGCCATGACCCGGAGGTAGTAGCAGGATCGGATCGCGTCCATCGGACGGAGGGGCAACGCGCCCGGTCCCACCGAGGGCAGCTCCAGCGCCAGGGCCGGAATGCCGTGAGCGATCCGCCGGGCGATCTCCACGATGTCGGACCACACGGCGGAGGCCGTGGGCAGCTGCCCGGCACCGCGCCCGTAGAACATGAGGTCGCCGACCGCATGGCCGGTGAGGAACACCGCGTTGAAGACCCCCGAGACAGCGGCCAGCGGCGAGTCGGCAGGGATCATCGTAGGGTGGACGCGGACCTCGAGGCCCCCGTCGCTGGCCTTGGCGATGGCCAGGAGCTTCACGCGGTAGCCGAGCTCGCGTGCGTAGGCGATGTCCTGAGGCGTCACCCGAGTGATGCCTTCCGTGTGGATGTCCTTGAGGTCCACGAAGCTGCGGAAGGCCAGCGACACCAAAATTTGCAGCTTGTGGGCGGAGTCGAGCCCCTCGATGTCCAGGGTGGGGTCGGTCTCGGCGTAGCCGTGGGCCTGGGCCTCCTTCAGCACCAGGGAGAAGTCCAGGCCTTCGTCGGTCATCTTGGACAGGATGTAGTTCGAGGTGCCGTTGACGATACCGAAGACCGACAGGATACGGTTGGCGACCAGTCCCTCCTTGATAGCCCGGATCAGCGGGATACCGCCCGCCACCGCCGCCTCGAACGCCAGGGTGACGCCGCGGCGCCGGGCCTCCTGGTAAAGCTCGGCCCCGTGGTGGGCGAGGAGCGCCTTGTTGGCCGTGACCACGTGCTTGCCGGCGGCCAGGGCGCGCAGGATGAAGGAGCGGGCGGGCTCCAGGCCGCCGACCAGCTCGATCACGATCTGCACGCTGGGATCGTCGAGGACGCGGGCGGCGTCGGTGGTCAGGGGCAGGCGGGCCAGATCGAGACCCTCGCGCGGCCGGATCGTGTCGAGGTCAGCGACGGTGGCCAACACGAGCCGGCAGCCGGCGCGCTCTTCGAGCATGGCCCGCTCGGAATCCAGGAGCTTGACGACGCCTCCGCCGACCGTGCCGAGGCCGAGGAGGCCGAGCCGGACTTCCTTCACGTCAGCGGCCGAGTTGCTTGAGGCCGCGTAGCGCCTGCCGGATCCGCTGCTCGTTCTCCACCAGTGCGAAACGAACGTAGCCCTCGCCGTACTCGCCGAAGCCGATGCCGGGCGAGACCGCGACCTTGGCTTCCTGGATCATCAGCTTGGCAAACTCCAGCGAACCGATCGCGCGAAATGCCTCCGGGATGGGCGCCCACACGAACATAGTGCCTCGCGGCTTGGTCACGGTCCAGCCCAGCTTGTTGAGCCCGTCGACGAGGACGTTGCGGCGTCGACGGTGGATCTCGACGATGTCCGCAACCACCGATTGATCGCCCTCCAGCGCGATGATACCGGCGATCTGCACGGGCTGGAACGCCCCGTAATCCAGATACGACTTGATCCGGGACAGCGCGTGGATCATCCGGGCGTTGCCGCACGCGAAAGCCAGCCGCCAGCCGGCCATGTTGTACGACTTTGACGTGGAGAACAGCTCGACCCCGACGTCTTTGGCCCCCGGTACCTCGAGGAACGAGGGGGGACGGTAACCGTCGAACGCGAAGTCCGCGTAAGCGAAATCGTGGACCACCATCAACCGGTGCTCGCGGGCAAAGTCAACGACACGTTCGAAGAAGGCGCGATCCACGCACATGGTGGTGGGGTTGTGCGGGAAAGACAGGATGAGCAGCTTGGCTTTGGGCCAGGCTAGCCGGGCCGTTTCTTGAAGTCGCGCGAAGAAATCATCGGCGCTGCCGCTCAACGGGACGGAGCGGAGGTCGCCGTCGGCGATGACGACCGAATAGGCGTGAATCGGGTAAGTCGGGTTGGGAACGAGCACACCGTCGCCCGGCTGCAGCACGGCCAGAGCGAGGTGGGCCAGGCCCTCCTTGGCCCCGATGGTGGCGATCGCCTCGGTGTCGGGATCGAGCTGGACGCCGTAGCGCTCGCGATACCAGCGGGCGATGGCGACGCGCAGCCGCGTGATGCCACGCGACGCGGAGTAGCGGTGGTTCTTGGGATTTTGGGCGGCTTCGATCAGCTTGGCGACAATATGCTTGGGCGTCCCCAGGTCTGGGTTACCCATCCCGAGGTCGATGATGTCCTCACCTCGGGCCCGGGCCTTGCTCTTGAGGTCGTTGACGATCGCGAAGACATAGGGTGGGAGCCGCTTAATCCGATAGAAGTCATCCATACAAAAGCGTCCTTTCACTGACCCGGGGATCATACTTCGCAGTATTCTGGGGTGTCAACAAATCGACGGTCTCTCGCGGAGTTACGGCACGTCAGCATTCCGGCATGGAATGATCGGAAGGATGACACAGATTGGCGCGTTTGGAGAGGTGATGTGCCGGAATGGCAGACCAATGTAACTTAACCAACTGATTATATTGGCTTTTGATTCGGCATGTAGCTTGCCGTTCCTCCGAGTATGGTTCCGCTATCGCCTGCCTCTGCGCCGATCCGACCCAAGAGCCCTAACAAGCGCGTCGACCACCGCCAACAGTTCAGCCTGCTGATCGTCCGCGGGGACGGCGTTCGGATCCTGCGACTAAATTTCCCCCGGCGCCTGCCCACGGTGCTGACCGCAGTGGTCCTGGTGACCATGGCGGGGCTGACCGCACTGGTCGGGGATTGGTGGCAGGTACGGCAGCGGATGCGCGACGCGGCATCGCTCTTCCAGCAGATCAACGACCAGCAGGCCACGATCGACACCTTCAATCGCCGGGCGGCGTCGCTGCGCCAGGAAGTGGAGGGCTGGCGGGATCTGCACGCACGAATCTGGGAGCCGTTCGGCCCCGAGGTCACGTCGCGCCCGCCCCAGAGCGGCGTCGGTGGCAGCCGGTCCACTGCGAATCAGCCGATGCCGCCGGTCCCGTTGAACGAGATGGAGCTCCTTTCGGAGCAGGTCATGGAGCAGGGACAGAGCCTGCGCGCTCTCGACCGCCTGATCGGCCGGGCCCGCAAGGCGTTGATGGGTCTGCCGTCGCGCTGGCCGGTGAGAGGAGCGGTCAACTCTGAGTTCGGCAAGCGCGCCTCGCCGTGGACCAAGGAACAAGAGTTTCACTCCGGGATGGACATTGCCGCCGGCCGGGGCACGCCGGTGAAAGCGCCAGCGGCCGGTGTCGTGCATTACGCCGGTCCCGGCGGTGAGTACGGACTCACTGTAATCATCGACCACGACAACGGCGTCCGGACGCTGTACGGCCATCTGTCCAAAGTCCTGGTGCAGCGGGGACAGCGGGTGGATCGGAGCGGCGTGGTCGGGCTGAGCGGCAATACCGGGCGATCCTCAGGTCCCCACCTGCATTACGAAGTCTACGTGAAGGGCCAGGCGGTGAACCCGCGCGCCTATCTCTGGGATGATGGCAGCGCGGCCCTGGCTGCTTCGAGTCAACCCCCCGCCAAGAGTGTGGCGGCGCAAGCCAAGCCTGCTCCCGAACCCCGGGTTGCCGCCGCGGTGCGAAGCGCCCCCTCAATACCGCGAGAAGAAGTCCAGGCAGAGAGCGTTGAAGAAGTCGGGGTGCTCCCAGAAGTAGACGTGACCGCTCCCCGGAACTAATTCGAGCCGCGCTCCCGGCACCCTGGCCGCAAGCTCCTGGGAGAAGCGCGGCGGCAACAGGATGTCCTCATCGCCTACGCTCACCAGCGTGGGACACTTGATCCCAGCCAGGCGATCGAGTGTGTCGTGCGAGGCCACGGCCTCGCTCTGGCGGAGGAAGCCAGTCAAGGACTGCGGGTGTGGGTTGGCCAGCCCATTCTGGAAAATCATCTCTACGAATTCCGGCCGCTCGTTGTAGGTGGCGGCTGCGAACAGCCAAGGTCCCATGGCGCGGAGGGCAGTTTCCCGGCCCATCTGGGCTCGGAGCTCGCGCCAGGAGGCGCTGAGGGCGTTGAGATAGGCATCAGGTCGCGCCAGCGTGCAGCCCAGGTGCAGGGCGCGGACACGGTCGGGATGATGCAGGGCAAGCTCCTGAGCGATCATCCCTCCCATCGAGACGCCGACTACATACGCCCGGTCGATGCCCAGCGCATCCATCAGGCCGCGGGTGTCCTCGGCCATCATGCGCGTGGTGTAGGGGAGGTCGGGCGTGTCGGTCTGCCCGGCTCCGCGATTGTCGAACGCGACCACCCGGTAACGCTCGGCGAGGGCCGCGATCTGGAACCCCCAGGACAGGTGGTCGCCGCTGAGACCCATGACGAGGACGAGCGGCTCGCCCGAGCCCGCCGCCGTGTAGAACATCTCGATGTCGCCGACCCTCACCCTGGGCATAGGGAAGCGCCCCGTCGCCACTCTGATCGGCTACGGAATGAACCGCCCGGGGTAATTTCGACGGGCGCGGGCCGCACTGCGAGCCGAGCGGCGCCGCGGCGTGGTCATTTCACCGCTCGCCTCACGGCGCAAGCCGGGGCGCCCGTGCCCTGTTCAACTCGTCGCGACGCCGGTGCGGACCTGGCAGGCGACCCAGTGTCCCGGTGAGATCTCGCGGAGCACCTGGTCGTTCGTCGAGCACGAGGGCACGCGGATGGCGCAGCGGGTGTGGAACCGGCATCCCGAGGGCGGGTTCACAGGGCTGGGCACGTCCCCCTCGAGGATGATGCGCTTGCGCTTGACCGTGGGATCGGGGATCGGAACCGCCGAGAGCAGCGCCTCTGTATAGGGATGCTTGGGGTTGGTGTACAGCTCCTTGGCCGGTGCGATCTCCACGATCTTGCCCAGGTACATCACGGCCACCCGCGTGGAGATGTGCTCCACCACCGAGAGGTCGTGAGCGATGAAGAGATACGTCAAGCCGAATTTCGCCTGCAGATCCTCCAGGAGATTGATGATCTGGGCCTGGATGGACACGTCGAGGGCCGAGACCGGCTCGTCGGCCACGATGAGCTTGGGACTCACGGCCAGGGCCCGGGCGATGCCGATGCGTTGCCGCTGCCCGCCCGAGAACTCGTGGGGGTAGCGACGGAGGTGATCGGCGGCCAGCCCCACCGTCTCCAGGAGCTGGACCACGCGCTCTTCCCGCTGGCGGCGGTTCGGCGCCAGCCGGTGGATCACCAGCGCCTCTCCGATGATGGCGCCCACGGTCATCCGGGGATTGAGCGAGGCATAGGGATCCTGGAAGATGATCTGCATTTCTTTGCGGAGCGCGCGCAACGACCGCTTGTCGAGCGTGGTGACGTTCTTGTCCTGGAACAGGACTTCCCCGGAAGTCGGCTCGATGAGCCGAAGGATCGTCCGTCCGGTCGTGGACTTGCCGCAACCGGATTCACCCACCAGCCCCAGGGTCTCGCCAGGCATAATGTCAAAGGACACGTCGTCCACGGCGTGCACCCGTGCGACCTCGCGGGAGAAGAGCCCGCCACGAATCGGGAAGTACTTCTTGAGGTTCCGAACGCTGAGGAGCGGGGCCGCCATGATGGGCCTCAGTACAGGAAGCAGGCCACCTTGTGGCCCGGCCTGACCTCTTTGAGCGGCGGCGTACTGTCGTAGTACTGCGGCTTGGCGAACTGACAGCGCGGGGCGAAGCGGCAACCCGGCTTGACCTCGCCGCGCAGGGTGGGGACCACGCCCTGGATCGTGTCCAACTTGCGCCGCTGGGTGGCGGCCAGGTCGATGCGGGGGATCGACCGCAGGAGCCCCTGGGTGTACGGGTGCAACGGCTCCTTGAACAGCTCGGTCACCGGCGCCTCCTCCACCACCTGGGCCGCGTACATTACCACGACCCGCTGGGCAGTTTCGGCGATCACGCCCATGTCGTGGGTGATGAGCATGACCGCCATATTGAACTTCGCCTTCAGCTCGTTGAGCAACTCGAGGATCTGGGCCTGGATGGTCACGTCGAGCGCGGTCGTGGGCTCGTCGGCGATGAGCAGCTTGGGATTACAGGACAGCGCCATGGCGATCATCACGCGCTGCCGCATCCCGCCGGAGAGTTGGTGCGGGTACTCCTTCACGCGCCGCTCGGGGTTGGGGATGTGGACGACCCGCAGCATCTCCACCGTCTTGTCCATGGCGTCTCGCCGGCCCAATCTCTCGTGCAAGCGGATGGCTTCGGCGATCTGCTCGCCGACGGTGAAGACGGGGTTCAGCGAAGTCATGGGCTCCTGGAAGATCATCGCAATGTCTTTGCCGCGGATCTTCCGCATCTCGGCCGCGCTCAGCTCGAGCAGGTTGCGGCCGTTGTAGACGATCTGGCCGGCCACGATGCGCCCCGGCGGTTGCGCGATGAGACGCATGACGCTCAGCGCGGTGACCGACTTGCCGCAGCCCGACTCGCCGACGACGCCAAGGGTCTCGCCCTTGTCAATGTAGAGATCCACGCCGTCCACGGCCCGCACCACGCCCTCGTCGGTGAAGA
>DATIAY010000186.1:0-2346 GCA_035457825.1 Candidatus Methylomirabilota bacterium | reverse complement strand
TCGTTCATGAGCCACATCATCGCCGCGACCACGCTGGCCCTGCCGGCGATGATCATCAGCGAGACGGCGCTCAGCTTCCTGGGCCTGGGCCTGCGCCCACCCGCCATCAGCTGGGGCGTCTTGCTGCAGCAGGCCCAGAACGTCCAGACGGTCGCCATCTCGCCCTGGCTGATGCTGCCGGCCCTGCCGGTGATCGTCGCCGTCATGGCGTTCAACTTCCTGGGCGACGGGCTCCGGGACGCGGCGGATCCGTATGCCCGGTAGACTCGGAGGGGGGCTCACGCCCCCCTTCCGACGGTCGTCGCACGCCTCCGGCGCGCTCCTCCCGGCCTCCCCCCGCGACCGGGATCGCGCCGGCGAAGCCGGCGCTGGAACGTGGACCATCACGTGGTGGCCGTGGAGCACGAATCCGTGACGCCGCATCGGGAGCCGCTGCTCTCCGTCCGGAATCTGAAGACGTACTTTGCGCAGGACGAGGGGACGGTGCGGGCGGTGGACGGAGTGAGCTTCGACCTGGCTGCCGGCTCCACGCTGGGCGTCGTGGGGGAGAGCGGGTGCGGCAAGAGCATCACGGCGCGGTCGATCCTGAGGATCGTCGATCGGCCGGGTCGGATCGTCGAGGGTGAGATCTGGTTTCGCCGAACGGGCACCGGCGCCTCCACGGTGGTCGACCTGGCGACCCTGGCGCCGAACGGGCCGGAGATGCTGGCGATCCGGGGGGCGGAGATCGCGCTGATCTTCCAGGAGCCGATGTCCTCGTTCAGCCCCGTGCACACCATCGGCAACCAGATCGTCGAGGCGATCCGGCTCCACCAGCCGGTCGGGCGGCGCGAGGCCCGTGCGCAGACGATCGAGATGCTCCGTCGGGTCGGCGTGTCGACGCCCGAGCAGCGGGTGGACCAGCTCGCGTATCAGCTGAGCGGAGGCCTGCGCCAGCGGGCCATGATCGCCATGGCACTGTCGTGCCAGCCGACGCTGCTCATCGCCGACGAGCCCACGACCGCGCTCGATGTGACCACCCAGACCCAGATCCTCGAGCTGATGCGCCAGCTGCAGCGGGAAGACGGGATGGCGATCATGCTCATCACGCACGACCTGGGGGTGGTCGCCGAGATGGCCACCGACGTGGTGGTGATGTATCTGGGGCGGGTGGTCGAGCAGGCTCCGGTCGACGCGATCTTCCACGCCCCGCGGCATCCCTACACCCGGGCGCTGCTACGCTCCATCCCGCGCATCCGCGCGCGCGCGCGGGAGCGGCTGACACCGATCGTCGGCGCCGTGCCCCACCCCTACGACCGGCCGACGGGGTGCCCGTTCCACCCGCGCTGCGCGGAATTCATGGCAGGCCGGTGCGATCGACAGGCGCCGAGCCTGCGGCCGGTGGATGCCCACCACGCCGTCAGCTGCTTCCTCTACGAGTGAGCACCCTCCAGCCCCTGCTCCGGGTCGCCGGCCTGCAGAAGCTCTTCCCGGTCCGGAAGGGCTTCCTGAAGCGGACGGTGGGCCACGTCCGCGCGGTGGACGGCGTCGACTTTCACATCGACGAGGGCGAGACGCTGGGCCTGGTCGGGGAGAGCGGCTGCGGCAAAACCACCACCGCCCGCTGCATCCTGCGAGCCATCGAACCGACCGCCGGCGAGATCTTCATGCGGGTCGCGGATGGTACCGTGGTCGAGCTGGGCGGGCTGCGGTCGTCGGAGCTGCGGGCGCTGCGCCGCGAGATGCAGATGATCTTCCAGGACCCGTTCACCTCGCTCAATCCGCGCATGACGCTGCTCGACCTCGTCGGCGAGCCGCTCCTCGTGCACGGCATGAAGAACCGCCGCGAGCGCGAGGAGCGGGTGGCGGAGCTGCTGCGCCGGGTCGGGCTGCGCCCCGAGTACATGCGGCGCTTCCCCCATGCCTTCAGCGGCGGCGAACGACAGCGCATCGGGATCGCGCGCGCGCTGGCCCTGCATCCCCGCCTGGTGGTCGCGGACGAGCCGGTCTCGGCCCTGGACGTCTCGGTGCAGGCGCAGATCCTGAACCTACTGTCCGACCTGCAGGAAGAGTTCCGGCTGACCTACCTGTTCGTCGCCCACGACCTGAGCGTGGTCGAGCACATCAGCGACCGCGTCGCGGTCATGTACCTCGGTCGCATCGCCGAGCTGGCCGACCGCGAGGACCTGTTCCGGAAGCAGGAGCACCCGTACACGCATGCCCTCATGTCCGCGATCCCCGTCCCGGATCCCGAGTCCCGCCGGCAGCGGGTGATCCTGACGGGCGACGTCCCGAGCCCGGTCAACCCGCCCGGCGGATGCCGGTTCCACCCTCGCTGTCCGCTGCGTGCCGAGCTCGGCGATCCGG
>DATIAY010000185.1:0-2578 GCA_035457825.1 Candidatus Methylomirabilota bacterium | reverse complement strand
CGTGAAGGCGTGGCCCATGTGCAGCGCTCCCGTCACGTTCGGCGGCGGGATGACGATGCAGTAGGCCGGCTTCGGTGAGGCCGGGTCGGCCCGGAAGTAGCCGCGGCCCTCCCATTCCGGATACCAGCGAGCCTCCACGGCAGCGGGATCGTAGCGGTCAGCGATGGGGGCCGGCGCGGGTTTCATGGCAGGCCGCTCATTCTAGCACCGGCGTCGCCGCCGCCAACCGCCACTGGCCCCCGCTGCGCCGGAACAGCAGCGTCCAGGGCCCTTGCTCGCCGGCGGTGGCCGCCACCGAGACGGTGACCGGATCGGGGCCATCGGGAGCATCGCAGACCGGCGCGCGTTCGAGCCGCACTGGCAACTGCTCGCGAACCCTCTGGTTGGGCACCAGCGCGGCCAGCCGGGCGCGATCGCCCGACGCCAGCGCTTCCACGAGACCGACCACGGCCTGGTGCAGCGTTCGGTGCCAGGTGTTGTGCTGCCGGACGCCGGCGCGCACGAAGCGGTCGGCGTCCGGCGCCAGTCGGAAGACGTCCTCCTGCTCTGTTTGCCCCTGACAGCCGGGCGTCCAGCCGGGGTAGTGCAGCTCGTAACGGATCCACACCTCGGCCCCGCGAACACGCCACTGGCGCGCCATCAGGCCCTCGGGAAACAGCTCCGCCGTGCTCCAGACCAGCGTCACGTCGTCGCCCCGCTGGCGGACGAGATCCGCTCGGAGCGCACGCGTGCCCCGTCCTGTCGCCACACCTTCCCAGACGATGAGAACCGCGGCCTGGCCGTTCGTCCCGGACAGCGGGTACAGCGTGGGGCGGCCCTGCCGCTGATGTGCGGTCACGAGGCGGGCTTCGCCGCCCTGGGTACCGTAGACCCGGACGGCGCTGCCTCCGGGTCCCTCGCCAAGCTGAAAGGTCCCGATCGTCAAGCCGCCCACCCGATGCAACCGGAGCCAGGCGCCGCCCCAGACCTCGGCGAAGCCGTCCAGGCGGTCCTGCAGGAACGCCGGCGTGGCAAAGACACCGCCGCTGGCCAGGCTGTCGACGACCTCCTCGTCGAGCAAGGCGTAGATCTCGCGGTAAGCCTCGGCGGCCCGCTCGGCGTCGGCCAGCTCGGCGAGGCTCAGGCGGGCGGCGGCCAGCGCGCGGAAGCGATCGAGACGATCGGAAGGGTTCTGGGCGTCCAGCCGAGACGCGGCGAGGCACGCCAACACGACGCCGGCCAGGCAAAGGAGCCTCCGCCCCACTTTGCTATGGTACAACAGGCCGATGCGGCTTCCCGGCACGGCCGTCCTCGACCGTTACCTCCTGCGGGAGCTGGTCGCGCCGTTCACGCTGGGCGTGACCCTCTTCACGTTCTTCCTCATCATCGACCGGCTGTATCAGCTCACCGAGCTGGTCATCACTCGGGGCGTGCCCTTCCACCTGGTGCTCCAGCTCCTGGTCTTCATGCTGCCGTCGTTCCTGACCTATACGCTGCCCATGGCGCTGCTGGTCGCCGTGCTCCTGGCCGGAGCCCGCATGGCCGGCGATCTCGAGGTGGTGGCCTGCAAGGCCGCCGGGTTGAGCCTGTGGCGCCTCTTCCGGCCGGTGCTGGTAGCCGGCCTGATCGTGGCCCTGGGCACGGCCGCCCTGACCCTCTTCCTTACCCCCGCCGCCAACCGTCTCTTTCAGAAGCAGCTCTTCGTGATCTTACAGTCCCGGGCGGTGAGCGCCCTCACCGAGCGGGTCTTCAACACGAGCTTCGTAGACGTGATGATCTACGTGGAGGACATCAGCGCGTCCCAGGTCGGTCTGCGCGGTGTCATCGTGTCCGATGAGCGCGATCCCAAGATCAGCCGCATCGTCACTGCCCGTGAGGGGCGTCTTATCACCGACGAGCCCAACCAGCGCATCACCCTCCGCCTCATCGATGGCGCCGTCAACGAAGCCGACGTGGTGCCGGCCACCCCGGAGGCCATCGTCAACGAGGGGGCACCCGCCCGGGGGGCGGCCGGGGCCAAGCGCTACCGTTATACGGCCTTCGCCGTCTACGACATGACGCTGTCCCTGGAGTCGTCCCTCAAGAGCATCGCGCGCCTGGAGAAGCCCGAGCGCGATCTGGGGACCGCGGAGTTGCGCCAGCGGGTGGCTGCGCTCAGCCAGGATCCCCAGAGCCGGCTGCCCTTCGAGAGCGAGCTGCACAAGCGCCAGGCCCTGCCGGTGGCGGCCCTGGTCTTCGCCCTGGTGGCATTTCCCCTAGCCGTGCGATCTCACCGCGGCGGCCGGAGCATCGCCTTCATCGCCACGCTGGCGATCCTGCTCGTCTATTACCTCACCCTCACCACGCTCGAGAGCCTGGCCCTCCGGCAACGCCTCCCCCTGTGGCTCGCGATCTGGGCGCCCAACTTGATGTTCACCCTCGTCGGCGGCGTCATGATGATGGTCACGGCTCGGGAGCTGCGGGCCCCCCGCCTGCGCCGGCTCTGGCAGCTCACCGCGTTTCTCTGGGAGTCTCTGCCCCGCCCGCGAACCGGCCGCGGCGCGCGCCCGACCGGCGGGGGCCTCGACACGACGTTCATCATCGACCGCTATCTACTGCG
>DATIAY010000184.1:0-10671 GCA_035457825.1 Candidatus Methylomirabilota bacterium | reverse complement strand
TTGACGGATTGAAGAGGAGCGCCACGGCTCCGCCGGGGCGCGACGAACGCGGGGGGGCATGGGGGGCCATTTCGGGGCCCCCCATCCTGGACGTTACCAGGGTGCCGCCGTCGGGTGACCCGGCGGCGGCCCTGCTCTCGGGCCTCGTCCCCGCGGACGGCGAGGACGTCGCCTGTGACGTGCTGGTGGTCGGCGGCGGCACCGGCGGTGTGGCCGCCGCGCTGGCCGCGGCCCGGGCCGGCCGCACCGTCTGCCTGATCGAGGAGACCGACTGGATCGGCGGCCAGCTTACGACCCAGGGGGTGTCGGCCCTCGACGAGCACGAGCATATCGAGCAATTCGGCGGTACCCGCACCTACTGCGCGCTGCGCGAGGCCATCCGCGATCACTACCGCCGCCTCTCGGCTGCGCTGGCCGTCCGGTCCCAGCCCAACCCCGGCGCCTGCTGGGTGACCCGGCTGGCCTTCGAGCCGCACGTGGCCCTGGACATCCTGGAATCGTGGGCGGAGCCGCTCGTGGCGGCCGGCCGGCTGCGCCTGTTCCGACGGACCAAGGCCGCCGTGGTCGAGACGGCCGGTGATCGCGTCGTGCAGCTGCATGCCGTGCATCTCGACGAACGCCGCTGGTGGCGCTTCCATCCCGCTATCGTTATCGACGCCACCGAGCTGGGCGATGTCCTGGCCCTCGCCGGCGCCGAGCACGTGATCGGCGCCGAGTCCATCGCCCAGACCGGCGAGCCGCACGCCCAGCCCCACGAGCCAAAGGCTCACTGCGTGCAGAGCTTCACCTACACGTGCGTCCTCGAGCGAGCGCCGGCGGGCAGCCGACACGTCATCTCGCGCCCGGAAAAGTACGAGCATTACCGCGACAGCCAGCCGTACGCGCTCCGGATCTTCGTCCACGGCGGCGAGATCTACGGGGAGGAAACGCGGTGGCTGGACTATCAGGTCTTCGAGCGCGCCCCGGGCACCAAAGGCGGACTGTGGACCTACCGCCGGCTGATCGACCGCACGCTGTTCCCCGGCATCCACGACGCTGACCTGAGCCTGATCAACTGGCCGGGCAACGACTATCGTGATGTCTCGATCCTCGAGGGGGCTCCGCTGGCGCAGGCTCGCGCCCTTCAGGACGCCAAGCGCGTCAGCCTGGGCTTTCTCTACTGGCTCCAGACCGAGGCCCCCGGGCCCGGGGGCGCCCGCGGTGTGCCCGAGCTCCGATTGCGTCCCGATGTCCTGGGGACGGCGGACGGGCTCGCCAAGTTTCCCTACATCCGTGAGAGCCGCCGTCTACGCGCGCTGGCCACGGTGCGCGAGCAGGACGTGTCCGCCGACCATCAAACGGGGGCCCGGGCGCGGCAGTTCACGGACTCCGTGGGTGTCGGCTGGTATCCCATCGACATCCACCGCGCCGGCCCCGACGACGTGGGCGTGTCCTGTCGCACGCGGCCGTTTCAGATTCCGATGGGCGCGCTGATCCCCGTGCGTCTGCGCAACCTGCTCGCCGGCGCCAAGAACCTGGGCGTGACCCACATCACGAACGGTTGCTATCGCCTGCATCCAGTGGAATGGAACACCGGCGAGGCCGCCGGGATGCTGGCCGCCTTCGCCGTGGAGACGAAGCGGGATCCCCGCGACGTCTGGCGCGACCCGGTGGCGCGCGTCGCGCTCCAGCGGCGGTTGGCCGCCGCCGGAGTGCCCCTCTACTGGTTCATCGACGTCGGCGTGGAGCATCCGGCCTTCGCCGCGCTTCAGATCGCGGCCGTTACCGGCGAGGTGGCGGGCGTTCCTGACAGCCTGGAGGCGGCGGCCCTGCCGGCGGCCGTCCGAGTCCGGTACGGGCTATGAACATCGTCGCTGGCCGCACGCTGGCGACCGCGCTCGCCGACAAGGCGCAGCGCTTTCCCGAGCGACCGTTCCTCTGGTTCGAGGACGCCGACGGGCAGGTCCAGGGTCCCTGGACGTGGCGCGACTTCGACCGTGAGGCCAACCGGGCCGCGCATCTGCTGCTCACGCGGGGGCTCAAGGCGGGCGACCGGTTCAATCTCCACCTCGGCAACTGCCCGGAGTTCCTCGTGTTCTGGCTGGCCGCGGCCAGAACCGGGACCGTCATGGTGCCGACCAACCCCGTCTCCACTCCCGAGGAGATGGCCTACATCCTCGGCCACTCCGAAGCACGGCTGGCCATCACGGAGCCCCGCTATGGCGCCTCCGGCCGGGCGGTTCGCGGTCGCTGCCCCGCGCTGCTCGACGTGCTGGACTGCCGCCCGCTCGAGCCACTGCTGACGGGCCAGCCCGACACCCCGCCCGATGTGGTGGTGGCGCCGTCCGACGAGGTGTCGATGCAGTACACCTCGGGTACGACGTCGAAGCCCAAGGGCGTGCTCCTCACCCACGCCAACTACCTCTATGGTGGCGAGGTGATGGCCAAGGCCATGCGTGCCGCCCCCGCCGACCGCCATCTGATCGTGCTGCCGCTCTTCCACGCCGGCGCCCAGCTCCATGCCTTCATCCCGATGCTGCTGGTGGGAGGCAGCGTGGCTCTGATGGAACGCTTCAGCGCCGGCCGCTTCGTGGATCAGGCCCTGCGTCACCAGGCGACGCTGGCCGCGCTCTTCGCGGCGCCGATCAGGATGCTGCTGGCTCAGCCCCCGCGGCCCGAGGAAGGGACGACGCGCCTGCGCGCCATCAGTTACGCGCAGAACGTGACGCCGCAGCAGTTCGACGAGTGGCACCGGCGATTTCACGCCCCGCTGCTCCAGATCTGGGGGATGACCGAGACGATGTCGCTGCCCCTCATGCAGCCGCTGGACCTGCCCCCCAGGCCACTCTCGATGGGCATGCCGGTCCTGGGCTACGAGGTGAAGATCGTGGACGAGGCGGGCCGCGAGGTGCCGCCGGGCACGACGGGCGAGCTCATCGTGCGCGGGACGCCGGGCGTGAGTCTCATGAAAGGTTACTTCAAGAATCCCGAGGCCACCGCCCAGACCCTGCGCGAGGGCTGGCTGTGGAGCGGCGATCAGGCCTGGAGGGACACCGACGGGTACTTCTTTTTCGTGGACCGCAAGAAGGACATGATCAAGCGCGCCGGCGAAAACGTGTCGGCCTCCGAGGTGGAGGACACGCTCAAGCAGCACCCGGCCGTCTTCGACGCCGCCGTGATCGGGGTGTCCGACCCCGTGCGTGATCAGGCCATCCGGGCCTACGTGATCCTCAACGACGGCGCCGCAGCCTTGGAAGGGGAGCTGATCGCCTGGTGCCGAGAGCGGTTGTCGCCGTTCAAGGTGCCCGAGGCGGTGGAGTTTCGCACGACCTTTCCCCGCACGTCGGTGGGCAAGATCCAGAAGCACCTGTTGTGAACGGGTTCGCTACAGCCGAACGAGAACCTGACGCGGAGACCCTCGGTGCGGGCGTGAGAACCCGGCCGGCCCGCCGGGAGGGTCAGCCGCGTTGCCGCTCTCGAATCGCCCGAAGCTGGAGGACCGCCTCGCGATCCCGCTGGCGCCCCATCGCCTCCTTCGCCCGAATGAGCGCGTCGATCGAGAGGATCCGGCAGATGCCACCTGCCAGCTCCACGGGGACGCTATGGGTCGCGACCTCCTCGTAGCCCCCCACGCCCAGGATTTCACCGAGGCAGTCGAGCTGGCCCCAGTCGGTCGCCCTGGACGAGGCGGTGGAGGAGCGACTCAAGGTCCGGCACGACGGTTCTTCATCTGCTGCCGGAGAGCGATGGCGAGGGCGAGCGCTCGGGCATGCGCCCGGATCCGCTCGGCCGGGGTTCGGCGCAGGTTGGCTTCGATCAAGGACATGTCGAAGCCGTACGCCTCCGCCTCCTTCCAGGCGGACATTCCGACGTCCTTGGCCGCGGGCTCGATCTCGCCCACCGGAGGCATGATACGGCAAGGGGCGGTCCGGGCGGGCTACTCTCCGCGACCTTGACTCGCTGCGCTGACGGGCATAACGTCGGGCGCCGTCCCTCGGCAGACAGGCGGGTGCGACGTTGAGGTGTTCGGGCTGCCAGCAGGAGAACCGAGCCGGAGCGCGGTTCTGCGAGCAGTGCGGCGCGCGCTTGTCGAGGGCCTGCGCCGGCTGTGGCGCCGAGCTGTCGGCGTCGACAAAGTTCTGTCCGGAATGCGGCCGCTCCACGGGACCCGGAGGACGCCCGCAAGCTCCTCGATCCCGTGCTCGAACGTATGATGGAGGCCGTCCACCGTTACGAGGGCACCGTCAGCCCACGCCCTCTGCCTCGTCGGTGACGTCGCGTTGGCAGCCGGCGCCGAGGACGCTGAGGGCTACTACCGCGAGGCTCTTGCCCTCGCCGGCCACCTTGGCATGCGCCCGCTCGTCGCCCACTGCCACCTCGGCCTCGGCAAGCTCGCCCTTCGTGCGGGCAAGCGCGACGAGGCCCGCGAGCACTTGACCACGGCGACGACCATGTACCGCGAGATGGACATGCGCTTCTGGCTCGAGCAGGCGGAGGCTGAGCGGAGCGCTCTCGCCTGAACATGGCGCGGATTGACCTGATCGACGTCTGCAAGACGCTCAAAGACCGAGCGAGGGTCAGAGCGGTGGCGATCACGAGAAGGGCCGGGCAGGACGTGGGCTCGGCGCCGGGTGAGGCCGGCCGAGGATCGGCGTTTTCCATTCAGAAGCTGACGCTGAGGATCCCTGACGGCAAGACCATGGTCGTCCTGGGTCCCAGCGGCTGCGGCAAGACCACGCTCCTGAAGCTCATCGCCGGGCTGATCCCGCCCGATTCGGGCGAGGTGCGATACGACGACGTCGACGTGAAGGATGTTCCGCCCGGCGACCGGCGCATCGGCATGGTCTTCCAGAACTACGCGCTCTATCCCCATCTGAGCTCGCGCACCAACGTCATGTCGTACTTCCTGTTCCGGAAGAAGACGCCTGAGCTGGACGCGCTGGCCCGGGCCAAATATCAGCGGACGAGCGAGCTCATGGGCGTGGAGCTCGCGTATCTGCTGGACCGCAAGCCCACCACCCTGTCCGGCGGCGAGAAGCAGCGAGTCGCCCTGGGCCGCTGTATCACCCGAGACGCCGCCCTCTTCCTGGTGGACGAGCCCTTCGCCAATCTCGATCAGGCGCTGCGCGAGAAGTACCGTGTCAATCTCAAGATCCTGCTGCGGCAGTTCAACATCACGACCGTGTACGTCACCCACGATCATCATGAGGCCTTGCTTCTGGCCGATCTGCTGGCCGTCATGAATGGAGGGAGGATCGAACAGGTTGGGACCCCACAGGAGATTTACGACAGGCCGAAGAACGTCTTCGTCGCCGGCTTTGTGAGCCTTCACACGGGCGCTCCACCCATCAGCCTCCTCGACGCGCGGTCCATGCCGGAGGGGCCGCGGCTCGGCAATGTCTGGGTGGGCGTGCGGCCCGAGGACGTCGCGATGGCCAGGGAGCCAGGCGCAGACAGGCTGCGCGGGACCATCGCCAGCACCCTGAGCCTCCCTCCGTTCAACACCCGGCTGTTCACCATCAGGGTGGGGGAGCACGAGGTCCATGCCCAAATCTCAGGCGACGAGAGCCGCCTGGCCGGTGATCAGGTCTGGCTCACCTTCACGCGATATCACCTGTTCGACAGAGCATCCGGCCTGAGGCTCCGAAGCCATCCGGAAACCCCTTGAGATGCAGGCACGATCACGGAGGGCTGGCATGACGCGCATGCTGCTTCGCAACGGATGGGTGATCACGATGGACGCTGCCCTGGGCGACATCGCCGGCGGCGACGTCTTGATCGAGGACGACCGGATCGCGGCAGTCGGCCTGCACCTGACCGCGGAGGGCGCCACGGTGCTCGATGCGACCGGTCTGATCGTGATGCCGGGGCTGGTCAACGCGCATATCCACACCTGGGAGACGGGCCTGCGGGGAATCGGCGCCGACTGGGTCAGCGCCCGTGACTACTTCGGCACTGTCCACGGCAACCTGGCCCAACGGTACGAGGCCCAGGACAACTACGTCGCCAACTTGCTCGGGGCGCTCAGCCAGATCAATGGCGGGACCACCACTATCTTCGACTGGTGCCACAACCTGCGAAGCCCGGACATGACCGATGCCGCCCTCGACGGGCTGGAGCAATCGGGCATCCGCGCCGTCTTCGGTCATGGTACCGCCAAGCCCATTGGCCGGCAGGATCCGCGGCCCTTCACCGAGATCCCCCAGCCGCGCCAGGAGATCCAACGGCTCCGTACCGGTCGCCTGGCCGCGGACGACCGCCTGGTCACGCTGGCCCTGGCCATCCTGGGACCGGACTGGGGGACGTACGAGGTGGCCGAGACCGACATCCGGCTTGCGCGGGAGTACAGCGTGATCAACAGCGCCCACACCTTCGGGCGCCCGGGCAAGCGCATGGTGCCCGACGGCATGTATCGGCTCGGGAAGGCCGGCCTGCTGGGGCCCGACCACAACCTCGTGCACGGCAACTGCCTGGACGACGCCGAGCTCAGGATGATCGTCGACGCGGGCTGCTCGATCTCGGCCACGGTCACGGCCGAGATGCTCAACTGCGAGCAGCCGGCGTTGCTGGGCCGGGTGGAGAAGCTGGGCGGTCTGCCCTCGCTGGGGACCGACGTCGATCCCTACTTCGCCGCCTCGATGCTGGCCGAGATGCGGCGCGCCTTCCTGCACCAGCGGGAGCTCGACAACCGCGCGCTGGCGGAGCAAAAGCGCTACCCGGCCCAGCAGCACGCGACGACGACGCGCTCGGCGCTCCGCTGGGCGACGCTCGGCGGGGCCCGGGCCCTGGGCCTCGAGCATCGGATCGGCTCGCTGACGCCGGGCAAGCAGGCCGACCTCGTGATGATCCAGAGCACCGACCTCAACATCTTCCCGTCGGTCCCCCTCGGCGATCCGGTGCACGCGGTGGTGATGAACGCGGAGAGCGGCAACGTGGACACCGTCCTGATCGCGGGCCGGATCGTCAAGCGTCACGGCCAGCTCACATTCCCGGCGCCGCGGATCGACAAGTTGAAGGGCGAGTTGCTGGCCTCCCGCGAGCGCGTCATGCGCGCGGGTGCCTTCGTCTATGCGCCGGTGGCCGCGGGCCCGCGCCCGTAGCCGGGAGGTCCGCGAAGGTCTTTCACGCTGGACGGTAAATCGTCAGGTCCGACACGCGGGCAAGGGCGTCGAAGTCGCGGTCGTTGTGGTAGAGCTCGGCACCCGCCTCCAGGCAGGTTGCCGCGATGAGGCAGTCGACGCTGCGACGGACCGTGAGCCCGCGGCGTCGTGCCGCTCGAAACAGGTTCGCGGCAGTCTCGAAGGTCTCGAGACCGCGTGGGCGCAGAATCGGGTGGGCCAGCAGGCTCATGCGGATTCGGTGATACGTGTCGTCGTCACGGATGCCCTGGAGCACCTCGCCGTACACGACATCGACCAGCGCGAGCGGGGCATCGCGCTCGAGGAGCTCGGTCAGGTGCCGATCGAACGTCGTCCCCCGGGCCTCGAGGAAGTCGATCCACACCGTGGTATCGACGACGATCACGGCCGAAGGCGCCGAAGCTCGGCGAGATCTCCTTCCCACTTGACCTGGCCCCGGAGCGCCAGCAAGTCTCGCCGGCGCGCGCTCTTCAGCAGCTCGGTGAGGGCCAGGTGAACGAGCTCTCGTTTCGAGCGGCACCCGAATCGTCGTAGCCCTTCCCGGATCAGACGATCGTCGAGCACGATGTTGGTCCTACCCATCTGACGCCGTTCTCCTTGCGGACGATCGTACCTCGGGTGTGGTGTACGGAGCAACCGTGGCTTGGTGTATCACAGCGGAGACGGGGACATGGCGTCGCTGGCGGAGCGGCCTGTCGGCGCGCGCACGGGGTCGCGGAGCGGAGCCGTTGACAGCGAGGCCCGCGATGGTATGCAATGCGAGCCGGCCGCGCGTCCGCGGAAGAAAGCGAGAGCCCCGATGACGCTGCCGACGATCCCCACCCACGTTATCGGAAGCCACGGCTTCCCCGGCTGGTTCTGGACGGCGCTGGACCGCATCAAGGCGGGCGACTACGGCCAGAGCGACGTCAAGGAGACGTTCGACGATGCCACCCAGCTGGCTATCCGCGATCAGGAGCGGGCCGGCATCGACATCGTCTGCGATGGCGAGATGCGGCGCTTCTTCTTCGTCCAGACCTTTTACGGACGAATGGAAGGTCTGGAAACTCTCGAGCCCCTGCGCAAGACGGGGCTCTACGCCTACGACAGCGTACCCCGGTATCGGCCGACGGCGAAGATTCGGATCACCCAGGGACTGGGCATCGTGGACGACTTCAAGTACCTCAGGACGCAAACCGACCGGCCGGTGAAGGCGACCTGCCCGGGGCCGGTGACGCTGTCGATCCACGTCCAGACCCGGGCGGGCGACGCCTACAACAACGATCGCCTGGCGCTGTGCTGGGATCTGGTCCCCGCTGTCAACGCCGAGTTGAAGGCGCTGGTGGCGGCCGGTGCCGACTGCATCCAGGTGGACGAGCCGTCGGCGGCCATCGTGCCCGGGCAGATCGACGAATACGTGAAGATGTTCAACGCCTGCGTGGACGGCGTGCGGGCCAGGCTCGCCTACCACGTCTGCTTCGGCAACCTCCTGTCCCGTCCGCGCGGCAAGCGGTCCTATCGGTGGATGTTCCCGGCGCTGCGTGAGGCCCGGTGCCAGCAGTTCGTCTTCGAGTACGCCAACCGGGAGATGGCCGAGATCGAGGACTGGAAGGAGATCGGCGTCGATCGGGACGTCGCCTGCGGCGTGGTGGACGTCAAGTCGTTCTACCTCGAGACCCCCGAGGATGTGGCCGAGCGCCTGGAGCAGTGCGCGCGGGTCATTCCTCTCGAGCGGCTCTCGGCGGTGCCCGACTGCGGGTTTTTCCCGGTGCCCCGGTGGCTCGCGTTCGAGAAGCTCAAGCGGCTGGTGGCCGGCACGCACCTGGCGCGCCAGCGCCTGGGCGTGGCCTGAACGCGGCCGGACAGGGGCGCGCGGCCATGAGGTCCGATCGACTCGTCACGACGATCGACTTCCACACGGCGGGCATCGGCATGCGCCTGGTGACCGGCGGCCTGGGCCGGCTTCCCGGCGACAGCATCGCCGCCCGGCGATGCCACTTCGCCGAGCACCTGGACCACGTGCGGACCGGGCTCTGCCTGGAGCCACGCGGGCACCGGAGCATGCTCATCGCGGTGATGACCGAGCCTGTCACCCCCGGCGCCGACTTCGGACTGTTCTTCATGTACCCCGGCGGCTACTACGTCTCGTGCGGCGAGGCCACCATCGGCGCCGCCACGGTGGCGGTGGAGACGGGGCTGGTGGCGCGCCGGGGTGAGGCGATGCCAGTCGTCATCGACACCGAGGCCGGCCCCGTGGAGACGGTGGCCCGGCTGGACGGTGGCCGGGTTCGCGAGGTCACGCTGAAGTGGACACCGGCCTTCGTCGTCAAGACCGCTCAGGTGGTGAAGCTGGCCGAGCTGGGCGAAGTGCCCCTCGACATCGCGGTAGGGGCCGGCAACGTCTTCGCCATCGTAGAGGCGCCCGTGGTCGGCCTGGCGGTCCAGCGGGAGCGGGTCGGTGAGATCGCCACCCGGGGCATGGCGGTGCGGCAGGCGATCGCCGAGCAGCTGCCGGTGAGCGTGCCCGGCCAAGGCGCCGCCGTCGTGGACAACGTGATCGTCCACGAGCTGCCCGACGCGCGCGGGGTGTCGCGGAATGCGCTGGTGTGGGGCCCGGGCCAGGTCGACGCCGCGCCCTGCGGCTCGGGCACCTGCGCGCGCCTGGCCCTGTTCCATCACCGCCGGCTCCTCCGCGTCGGCGACCGCCTGGTCAGCGAGGGGCTGCTCGGTCTGAGCTTCCTCGGCCGCATCGCCGGCGAGACGGAGGTGGCCGGCCATCCGGCGATCCTGCCCGAGATCACCGGCACGGCCTACCTCACCGGCACCAGCCAGTTCTTCTTCGACCCGGACGATCCACTGCGGGCGGGGTTTCTCCTGTGAAGGTTTTGGTCCTCGGCGGCGGCATTGCCGGTGTCACCGCCGCCTATTTCATCGCGCGCGACGGGCATGAGGTCACGGTGGTGGAGGGGCAGGATGCGCTCGGCCTGGACGCGACGGCGGCCAACGCCGGCATCATCGCCCCGGGCCACTCCTTCGCCTGGGGCTCGCCGCGCGCGCCCCGGCTCCTCTGGCGCTCGCTCCTGGGCCACGAGACGGCGATCAGGATGCGACTCATATCCGACCCGCGGCTCTACACCTGGGGGCTCCGATTCTTGCGGGAGTGCACGACCGAGCGGGCGCGACACAATACGCTGATCAAGCTCCGCCTCTGCCAGTACAGCCAGTCCGTGCTGAACGAGGTCGTGCGCAGCGAGGGCATCGCCTACCAGGCGACCACCCGGGGCGCCCTCTACCTCTACCGGGATGCGGCGGAGCTGGAGGCCGGCGTCAAGCGGATGGCGCTCCTGGCCGAGCACGGCCAGAAGCAGGAGGTGCTCGACGCCGAGGCGGTCGCCCGCCTCGACCCCGTGTTCGAGCCCGTGAAGGGAAAGATCGCCGGCGCCGTGCGCGACCTCACCGATTCCAGCGGCGACGCGCGGATCTTCACCGAGGCGCTGGCCCGCCTGGCCCGGGAAAAGCACGGCCTGACCGTCCGGCTCGGCATCGGGGTGAAGGCGCTCGAGGCCGACGGCGA
>DATIAY010000183.1:0-14828 GCA_035457825.1 Candidatus Methylomirabilota bacterium | reverse complement strand
GGCCATCGAGCGCTCCGGCGTCGATGCGGTGGTGGGCTACACCCAACGGTTCCGCCAGCGCTTCCTGGTGGCCAAGGAGAAGGTGCGGACGGGTCAGCTCGGCGACGTCACTCTGGTGACGTCGCGGGCGTTCATGAATCGCCTGGTCGCCCTCGACAACTACCGGCGCACGGACCGGCCGGAGACGATCTCGCCCATGGTCATCTCGGGCACGCACGCGCTGGACGTGGTGATGTGGCTGATGGAGGGCAAGACGCCGGCGGAGGCCTACGCGCGCTCCATCGATCGCGTGCTGGGCCCCACCCACAAGGGCATCGACGCCACCGCCGGCCTCATCACCATGAGCGACGGCTCCCTCTACCACCTGAACATCTCGTGGGCGCTGCCCGTCGTGTGGCCGGGCTCGGTGTACAGCCTGGAGATCGGGATCGTGGGCACGGAGGGCGTGCTCACCATCGACGACACCCACCGCGACGTCGTCATGGCCACCACCCTGCCCCAGCAGGCCGGGTACACTCCGGAGATCACGCGCAACGTGGATTTCCTCGAGAGCTATCCCCCCGGCAACATCGCGCTCGGTGAGCTGTGGGGGCCCATGCGCGAGGAGACCACCTCCTGGCTGGGCCGCCTGGCCCTCGGTCATTCCACCCCGCACGCCACCGCCGCCGAGGCGCACAACCGGCTCATGCTCACCAAGGCCCTCGATCTCTCGGCGCGCCGGCGGCGACCGGTGGCGCTGCCCATCACGCCCCAGGACGAGAAGGCCTGAGCCGATGGCCGGCCGGGCGAAGGTCGTGCTGACCGACTACGTCTGGGAGTCGCTGGACGTCGAGAAAAAGACGCTCGAAGGCCTGGCCGACCTGGTGGCCCTGCAGACCAAGAAGCCCGACGAGTTCCTCCCCCACGCGGAAGACTGTGACGCCCTGCTGAACACCTACGCCGGCCCCATCACCGCCGAAGTCATGGGCCGGATGCCGCGATGCAAGATCATCGCCCGCTACGGCATCGGCGTGGACACCATCGACCTGCCGGCGGCAACGGCGGCCGGGATCATCGTCACCAACAATCCGACCTACTGCATCGAGGAAGTCGCCGAGCACACCATGGCGCTCCTGCTGGCCTGCGCCCGCAAGGTGCCGTTCTACGAGCGCCTCGTCCGGACGGGACGCTGGGAGGTCCCGCCCGGCAAGCCCCTGTTCCGCGTGGCCGGGCGCACGTTAGGGCTGGTCGGCTTCGGCAACATCGCCCGCACGGTGGCCGTGCGGGCGGCCGCCTTCGGCATGCGCGTCCTGTACTACGATCCGTTCGTGGCGGCCGGGCAATTCCCGGCCCCGGGCGACCGGCGCGAGCTGGCCGAGGTGCTGCGGGAGGCGGACTTCGTCTCCGTCCATCCGCCGCTCGTCCCCGAGACCCGGGGGATGATCGGCGATGAGGCCTTCGCGCAGATGAAGCGGACGGCCTTTCTCATCAACTGCTCGCGGGGTCCCATCGTCGACACCGCGGCCCTGGTGCGGGCACTGGACGCGGGGCGGATCGCCGGTTGCGCGCTCGACACCACGGACCCCGAGCCCCTGCCCGATCCCCATCCCCTGCGCGGCCGCGATAACGTGATCATCACGCCTCACGTCGCCTGGTACAGCGAGCAGGCGCTGGTGGGCCTGCAGGCCGGCGCCCCCGGCGAGGTGCGACGCGTGCTGACCGGCCAGTGGCCGGTCAACGTCGTCAACCGAGCGGTGAAGGGCAAGAGCCGCGCCGGTCTCTAGTCGGTCTGGCCTGACGGTCGAGCCCGAGGATCTCGACGATGCGCACGGTGCCGGTCGTCGTCGGCATCGGGCAGGTCGAAATCCATCCGCGCCGTGCCGTCGTCGTTCAGCTGGCCCCGGTGACCAGCGCGCCCTCGAACTGCTGAAAGACGAGGGCATTGAGGATGTGGCTGCCGGTATGGAGCTCGGCCATCATCGCCCGGAAGGCGGGATCGACGACGGCCTCGTCGGCGAGGCCACGCCCCGGGCCAGCACGGCGGCGATGAGCATCAGGACGATGCGACGAGGGCAGTGGGCCGTGATCTCCTCCCTCACTGGGTCTTGAGCTTGATGTCCTCGTAGGCCGCATAGGGATAGAGATGGATCGTGTCCATGGCAGGGTCGGCCAGCTTGGGCCCGACACCGCGGAGCGTGCGGTAGTCCATGATCGGGGCGAACATCACGCGGTCGATCGTGAGCTGCTGGATGCGGTGGAGCAGGGCTTCACGCTTGCTGGCATCGCGCTCCCGGGCCTGCTGCAGGAACAGGTCGTCGATGTCGGGGTAGCCGCCATAGGCATAGCTGCCCTTGGAGTGCATGAAGGCCTCGACGCGGCTGGCCGCGTTGCCGGAGTTGCCGGCGGCGACGAGGAACAGGCCGCGCAGCTTCTTCTCCCGCCAGGCGGCGTAGAAGGCCGCGCGCTCCATGGGCCGCATCCGCAGCTGGATGCCGACGGCCTTGAGGAAATTCACGGACGTCTCGGCCACCACGAAAAACGGCGGGATGGGCACGAACTCCCCGGCGTCGAACCCGTTCGGGTACCCGGCCTCCGCCAGCAGCTGCTTGGCCTTCGCGGGGTCATAGGGATGCGGCGGGACCTGCAAGGCGAAGTCCATCACCCGGGGCACGATGACGCCGGCCGGCGGACAGAAGCCCAGGCACGCGGCCTCGTTGATAGCGGCACGATCCAAGGCATAGTTGACGGCCTGCCGCATCCGCTTGTCGTGCCAGGGCGACTTGGGATCCCACTGGTCGGCGAACTCGATCCAGAAGATGGAGGCGTGCTTGGAGGGCTTGAGCTGCAGGCGGGAGTCCCGTTTCACGTTCAGGGCGTCCTCGCCGTCGAGGGCATTGGCGATGTCCGCCTCGCCGTTCTTCAGCATGGCCACCCGCGTGGTCGTCTCCGGCACGCTCTTCATGACCAGGCGCTTGATGTTGGGCACCTTGCGCCAGTATCCGGGATTGGCTTCCAGCACCACCTCGATGCCCGGCTTGTGGCTGACGAACTTGAAGGGGCCGGCGCCGATGGGATGCTTCTTGAAGTTGTCCTCGCCGACCTGCTCCATGTACTTCTTGGGCACGACGATCCCGGCGGCCGAGGCTGTGGTGCCGTAGAACGTCATGAAGTCCGGCCAGGCCTCTTTGAGCTGAAAGCGCACCAGGGAGGGGTCGACGACCTCCACCTTGAGCACGCGCTCCTTCAGGAGCTTGGCCCCCGCCCCCTTGTAGCGCTCGAAGCTGAACTTCACGTCCTCGGCGGTGACGGGATCACCGTTGTGGAACTGGACGCCTCTGCGCAGCTTGAACTCGTACGTGCGCCCGTCCGGGCTCTCCTTCCACGACTCGGCCAGGCTGTTGCCCACCTTCTGCCCGGGCAGCGGACGGACGAGCGCATCGTGGATGGCGTACATCATGCCGAACGGGGTGATCTGAGGCGGCGCGGTGGAGGGATCGAACCACGCCGGGGCGATCGTCACGTGCCAGGCCATCACCACCTCACCCGACGGGCCAGCCGCCTGGCCGGCGACGGGACCCGCGACGCCCAGGGTCAGCGCAAGAGCCACGACCAGTAGCACCGGCCAACGAACCATCTCGTCCTCCCCTGCCCTTGCGGGGCTCGGTCCGATGAAGGTTGCGCCAGAGAATCTGTTGAAACCGGGTTCGCGTCAAGGGGCTTCGGCCTCCGCGCTTGCGGACATTCGGAGCCGACCCTATGATCCCGCCGGTATGGACAGCATCCTGATCGGCAAGGGTGACCAGCCCGTCCACGTGCTCGCCCGGTACGGCAACCGCCACGGCCTCGTCGCGGGCGCCACCGGCACCGGCAAGACGGTCTCCCTGATGGTCCTGGCCGAAGGGTTTTCCCGCCTGGGCGTGCCGGTCTTCATGGCCGACGTGAAGGGCGACGTCGCTGGCCTGGCCATGGCCGGGACGCCCAGCGAGAAGGTGACCGAGCGGGCCGCCAGGATCGGCATCTCGGGGTATGCCCCCGAAGCCACGCCGGTCGTGTTCTGGGATCTCTACGGCAAGGCCGGCCATCCCGTGCGGGCGACCATCAGCGAGATCGGCCCGAGCCTGCTGGGACGCATCCTCGAGATCAACGACACCCAGGCCGGCGTGTTGGAGATCGCCTTCAAGCTGGCCGACGATCGGGGCCTGCTGTTGCTCGACCTCGACGATCTACGCGCCCTGCTCACCTTCGTCACCGACAACCGCAAGGAGATCTCTGCCCAGTACGGCCTGGTCAGCGCGCAATCGGTAGCGGCCATCCAGCGCGCCCTCTTGACCCTGGAGCGAGAAGGCGGCAAGGCCCTGTTCGGCGAGCCGGCGCTGGAGCTCGGCGACCTGCTGCGCACCGACATCAGCGGCCGCGGCATCGTGAACATCCTGGCCGCCGACCAGCTGATCCTCAAGCCCCGGATGTACTCCAGCTTCCTGCTGTGGCTCCTGTCGGAGCTGTTCGAGAACCTGCCCGAGGTGGGCGACCTCGACCGGCCCAAGCTGCTGTTCTGCTTCGACGAGGCCCACCTGCTGTTCGACGACGCGCCACCGGCGCTGCGCCAGCGGGTGGAGCAGGTGGTCCGGATCATCCGCTCCAAGGGCGTGGGCGTGTACTTCTGCTCGCAGTTCCCCGACGACGTGCCCAACGAGATCCTCGGCCAGCTCGGCAACCGCATCCAGCATGCCCTGCGGGCCTACACCCCGCGGGACCAGAAGGCCGTGCGCACCGCCGCCGAGACATTCGTGCCCAACCCCAAGCTCGATGTGGCCAAGGTGATCGGCCAGCTCGGCGTCGGCGAGGCGCTCGTCTCGACCCTGCAAGACAAGGGCGTGCCGATGCCGGTGGAGCGCACGCTGATGGCCCCGCCCCGCTGCCGCATGGGGGCGATCACGCCGGAGGAGCGCGCGGCGGTGCGGGCCCGCAGCCCGGTCGGCGCGAAGTACGACAACCCGGTGAACCGGGACTCGGCCTACGAGATCCTGAGCCGGCGAACGGCGCCACCCGAGGCGCCAGCGCGGCCCGGTACAACCCAGACGGAGAAGTCTGCCGAATCCGGCGGCGGGCTGAGCGATCTCCTGTGGGGCACCAAGCGCCGCCAGGGCATGGTGGAAACCATGGCCAAGCAGGCCGCGCGCACCGTGGGCAGCCAGATCGGCCGGCAGATCCTCCGCGGCGTGCTGGGCGGCATCCTCGGCGGCTCCCGCCGGAAGTAGTCCCCTCCGGCGCGCTGGGCTTACTTGATGGCCTGCGGGTTGATCGGCGAGCCCGTGCCCCGGGTGATGACCAGCGGCGGCGCGCAGAAGAAGAACTCGTACACACCGTCGGCGGCGCAGTCCTCGGCGAGCTCCTTGAGGTAGAAGATCTCCCCGTGCACGATCCCGATCGCGGGAATCGTGACCCAGTGCCAGGGCTGGAAGACGTCCGGCCCGGTGTCGTTCGGGCGCACCTCAATCCCCCAGGTATCGCTGCAGATCGCCGCGATCTGCCTGGTGTGAATCCAGTCCAGCGACTCGAAGGCCAGTCCGGGGGCGTCGCCTCCGGCGTAGCCACCCCAGTCATCCTTCTGGAGGCGATCCTCCATCTGCCCGGTGCGGACGATCACGAAGTCGGCCCGGCGCACCTCGACCTTCTGTCGTCGGGCCGTGCCGTCCAGGTCGGCGACTGTGATCCCGTAACCATCTTGAAGACAGGCGACACCCTTGTAGCGCGCCACGTCGAGCAGGACTCCCCGGCCCACCATCTTGTTGGCAAACTTCTCGATGCCGTTCTTGTGCGCGCCCCGACTGTCGACGAGGGTGGCGGGGTAGCCGTTCCACATCTTGTCGCCTAAGAACACGTGCGACAGAGCGTCCCACTGGGTGGCAGCCTGGGTGGGCAGGTTGATGGCGTCGTCGGCATAGCGGATGGCCGGGGTGACATCGTGCTTGCCGGCCACCGCATCGGTGCCCGTGGCCAGCATCTGGTGCAATGGATTCCAGCGCCCGCCGAAGATGCCTCGCTGGGGACCGTTCTCGTCGAGGTTGAGGCCGAGCCGGAAGACCTTGCCCTTCCGCACCAGCCGGGCCGCATTCACGATGTCTTGAGGCGTGATGTAGTTGAGGACCCCGAGCTCGTCGTCGGGACCCCACTTCCCCCAGTTCTTGAGCTCCTCGGCCTTCTTCACCACCTCGGCTTTGCTCAGCTTGGCCATGGTCTCTCCTAGAGCTTCTCGGCCAGCCAGTCGAACATGACGCTGGTGCCGAGAGTCAGATAGTCGCGCTGGCAGTGCTGGGAGCCTCCCTCCTCGGTGGTGAAGACCCGGAACGTCTTGTCCGCGGAGCCGACCGCCTCGAACAGCGCCCGCGCGTCGGCCATGGGAATCTGCTCGTCGTCGGCACCGTGGGTGAGCAGGAAAGGGCAGCGCATGCGCTGCACCACGCCGTCCAGGCGGAAGGGCTCCAGCTTGCGCAGCGCCTCCTCCACGCTACTGACTCCAAGAATCCAGCAGATGTGGTGTCCGGGCACCGACATGGAGGCCCGAAACCCCGCCTCGATCCGGCGCTTCCAGGTGGCGTAATAGTCCCAGATCGCGCCCCAGGCGATGCAAGCCTTGAAGCGGGGCTCCATCGCCGCGCAGCGGGGCGCATAGTAGCCGCCCAGGCTGACTGCCATCACGCCGATGCGCTGGGGGTCGACGTCCGCGCGCGTTGCCAGGTAATCCAGGGCAGCCCGGCCCGCAACCTCGTAGTCGTGGCGCAGATAGTGGCCGCGGAACCGGATAGCCTCGCCGGTGCCCGGGCCATCCACGATCAAACAGGCGATCCCGCGCCGCACCAGGTCGGGCACGCCCCGCAGATACTGCAACTCCTTGGTGATGTCGAGCCCGTCGAAGAACACCGCGCAGGGCGGACGCGTCAGCGTCGTGTTCTCGGCGTGCACGAAGTACGCAGGCAGGCTGGCGCCCTCGTAGGGCACCTCGACCACCTCGATGCGGGGACGCTCGCTCAGGCGGGCGAAGCGCTGGAAGCAGTCGACACCCTCCCGGTACGCCTCGAGCGCCATCTTGTCCTTGGGCGTGCGGAAGCGCTCGCCCATCTGATAGTAGTTGGCGGCCCGGAGGTAGGCGGCGGCCGCGGTGATCCGCCGGCCGCGCGAATCGGCCTCCCGGGCCAGCGCATGGACCCGGTCGCCCTCGGCGCGCCAGGCCTCGAACCACGCCGCGTCGTCGCCCACCTGCTTGCGCAGGCCCCGGCAGGCCCGGTCGACCTCGCCGATGTCGCTGCCGCCCCACGGCGCGCTGCCGAGAATTCCACACACCGCCGACGACCACCGGTAGTCCTCGGGGAAGTACGTGAACCAGCTCGCAGTCTGTGGCAGCACGGTGGGCATGACGGCCTCCGTTCACCTGGGGATCGTGCCAACGGCTGTCGAGCGGTATACAGCGCCGACGAAGGAGCCGTCAAGGTGTGGTATACGGAGCCCCATGAAGCAACTCACCAGCAACGTCCACGTCGAGACCGGCCTGCGCGGTTCGAACCATGGCTTCGTCACCACCTCCGACGGCCTCGTCCTCATCGACGGGCCCTTCAAGCCCAGTGACGCCCTGCGCCTGAAGGCAGAGATCGAGCGGCGCGGCCCGCTCCGCTACATCATCAATACCGAGCCCCACGGGGATCACTGGACGTCCAACGCCTTCTTCGACGTCCCCGTGATCGCCCACGAAGGGGTACGCACCCGGATCCTGGGCACGGACATGGCCGAGCACGTGGCCCGCGTGGCCACCTTCGGACCGGACGAGCCCGCGCTGCTGGACGGGTATCGGCCCAACGCGCCCATCATCACCTTCCAGCGCGAGATGCGGCTGCACGTGGGCGACCATACGTTTCGCATGATCCACATGCCTGGCCACACGCCCTATCAGGCCGCCGTGATCGTGGAGGAGGAGGGCGTAGTCTTCACCAGCGACAACATCTTCTGCCAGGTCCACACGTGGCTGCAGGAGGCCGATCCCGACCGCTGGTTGGAAGCCCTGGACGGCCTGCGGGGCCTGCGCGAGGACACCTTCGTGCCCGGCCACGGGCCGGTCTGCGACAAGCGCTATCTCGGCGAGCAGGGGGCGTTTATCCGGGAGTGGGTGGCCTACGTCCGCGGCGGGATCGAGCGCGGGATGACTAAGGACGAGTGCGTGGCCAGCCTCACCGCCATGACGGACCGTTATCCGATGGACGTGGAGCAGGCGGGGATGGCCCCGCGGGTGATGCGGATGAACGTCGCCAACCTGTACGACTACCTGACCGGGGCGGGCATCCACAGTCGGAGCTGACCGTCGAGACCCGTCGCGCCAGGGTCGAGGATCTCCCCGAGATCGGTGACGTCCATCGCGCCGCGTTCGGGGGCCGAGCTGGTGAGGCGAGTCTGGTGGCGCTGCTCCACGTCCGGGGCAAGGCCTCCATCTCGCTGGTCGCGGTGGACCGGGAGACGATCGTGGCTCACGTGCTGTTCTCCCCGGTCGATCTCGACCCACCCTTCCCTCGCCTCCGGCTCGTGGGCCTCGCCCCCATCGGGGTGCTGCCCCACTATCAGCGTCGTGGCATCGGCTCGCGCCTGATCCGAGAGGGGCTCCGGCTCTGCAGCGACGCCGGCTACGACGCGGTCGTGGTGCTCGGGGACCCCGGCTTCTACTCGGGGTTCGGGTTTGTGGGGGCGGCCGAGAACGGGCTGCAGAGCGAGTACAGAGCCGGCGAGCACTTCATGATGATCGAGCTGAGGTCCGGAGCGCTGCGCGGGGTCCGGGGCACCGTGAGGTATCAGCCGGAGTTCAGGGAGGTCGAGCTGTAGTAGGAAGGTTATGGCAGGAAGGCCCACCGCGGGCTCAGGAGTCGCTCCCCCGGGGGTCGCCGGGTCTGTGCGCAGCGCTGAAGCGGCATTTGGTGAGCACCGCCGATACGCGCCATTGTCGTTGGACAGGGCCGTCAAGCGAAATCTTACGCGGCAGCAATCCGCCGCATCGGCGGCGAATCGCCGAGGAGCCGGAGGCCTTGCCTCGCTAGGCCCTCCCTTCGCCCGGGATCACCGGCAGCAACAGATACGCATCCCGCCCGCCGCCGGCGTGGAGCGTCACCGTGCCAGCGAAGATGTCCTTGGGCCGGTTGTCAGGATCGTCGTGGGTCATGCCCCCCGTGCCCCGGGTGGCGTAGTGGAACTTCTTGCCGAATTCGGAGAGCTCTCCCTCGTACTCGTAATCCTTGCCGCGCACGGTGAGGGCCACCCGCCAGCCCGCCGGCACGACGATACACGACGGCACGATCTCCACGTCGCACTCGTACACCTCGCCGGGAGTCAGCGACTCCACGCGATCGTGCGGGTGGTAGGGCCGGTGCGGCAGGCTCCGCCCGGCGTCGAGCCGCCGGTGCGAGGCGCGAAGCCAGCCGTTGGCGATCGGCGTGTTGGGGTCGGTCGATCCCATGAACGTCACTTCCTTGCCCTGCGGGTCGAACACCCGGACGATCAGGAACAGGTCGGCGTCCTTCGTGGAGGACGACACGAAGAGCCTGGCCGCCATCGGCCCGGTGATCTCCATCGTCCGTTCCAGCGGCGGCAGCCAGAAGGTGACGCCATTGCCGAGGGCTTCGTAGGCGACGGTTCCGGCCTGGGCGACCGGGGTGGGGCTCAGCGCCAGACCGGCCGGGTCGATGTAGAGCCTGGTCCATCGGGTGCGGGCCAGCGGCCACTCGCTCTCGGCGCGCAGCACGAACTTCTCTCCGGGGTGGCGGACGTTGAGCGTGACACGTGGAGTCTTGTCCCAGCCGTTGTCGATGCCTTTGAGGAAGTGGTCGAAGAAGCGTTTCTGGAGGTCCAGCCCGTAGGCGCTATAGAAGAGCGACCAGTGCGAGTCGCCGTGGGCCTCCAACCACTTCTGCCGGGATGACGCCTCGAGGAACCCATTGAAGTTGCCGCGCGGGTGGATGCCCTGCCCGCCCCAGTTGGCGCAGCTCAGCACCGGCGTCGTCACCCGTGACAGATCGGCCGAGCGCGAGCGGTGCCACTCGTCGTCGAGGGGGTGCTTCTTGAGCTCCTCGTACACGTTCACCCGGTTCTTGGCCAGCTCCTCGTCGGAGAGCGTGATGGGCCCGGCCACCGACTCTCCGGTGTTGGGATTCTTTCGCGCCCGCTCGCCCATGCCGTACTGGATGTTGGCCACCTGGTGCTTGGCCCAGCGCTCCTGGAACTGGCTCAGGATGCCGCCGTGGTAGCCGGAGTCGCGGTAGCGGTCGTTCTGACCTTCCCAGGGAATGATGGCGGCCAGGTGCGGCGGGTGCATCCCGGCCACCCGCCACTGATTGCTCGCGTAGTAGGAGATCCCGAGCATGCCGACTTTGCCGTTGCTCCACGGCTGGGTGCCCGCCCACTCGATGCACTGGTACAGGTCCTCGATCTCCCGCGACGAATTGCAGTCCATGAAGCCCGGGGACCATCCGGCGCCGCGTGAGTCCACTCGGATCACGGCATAGCCGTGGGGGACCCACCGCTCGGGGTCGGTGGTCTCCCAGTTCTGGTATTTGTTCGTCGAGCCCTTGAGGATCTCGGGATGGTCTTCGATCATCTTCCCCCACTGGTGGGGGTAGCCTTCCTGGAAGGCCAGTCCCTTGGCGTACACGCCATAGCTCAGGATCACCGGATAGCGGCCGTCCTCGATCGGGCGAAAGACGTCGGCGCGGAGCACGACGCCGTCGTCGGCGGGGATCGCCTCGTGCCAGGTGATGCGCATCCCGTCCCGGATCTCGGTGCGCGCTTTGATGTCGGGGGCTTGGCTCATCGCGGTGATCTCCTTGTCGCGCGGGTCCGTGGCTCGTCGAAGCGTTGGGGGCGTTTAAGCTACCATGAGTGGCGTCCTTGGGTATACTCGGCTGCCGATCACGCGGAGGTTCGTTCAGATGAAGCGGTGTCCGGTATGCCGAAGGATCTATGACCACCGGTCCGTGGTCTGCCAGGTGGACGGGACCACCCTGGGCGAGAGTGCCCCGAACGCCGGGCCGACGGTCACGCCACGATTTCGGGTGATCAGGAAGTTGGGAGGCAGCGGGCTCGGCGCCGTGTATCTGGCCGAAGAGGTCGCCACCGGAAATCAGGTCGCCGTCAAGGTGCTCCTCAGCGAGATTCCCCGCGACATGGAGCTCGTGAAGCAATT
The DNA here is from genome assembly GCA_035457825.1 of Candidatus Methylomirabilota bacterium. Lineage (GTDB taxonomy): Bacteria > Methylomirabilota > Methylomirabilia > Rokubacteriales > CSP1-6 > 40CM-4-69-5. Next base: position 3,637 of record DATIAY010000183.1, on the reverse strand, counting down.
CTGGTGGGAGGCGCGCCTAGCGGCGGCCAGCAGTCCGTCTCACATCGTCCGCGTGTTCGAGGTCGATCGCACCGACGAGGGGCGGGTCTTCATCGCGATGGAGTACCTCGAGGGCGAGAGCCTGGGCGAGATGATCCGGCGGGAGGGGGCCCTGGAGCCGCAGCGCGCGCTGCGCCTGGCCATTCAGATCGCGCAGGGGCTCGCGGCCGCATCCCAGGCGGGAGTCACTCACCGCAACCTCAAGCCACAGAACGTCATCGTCGTGGGGCCCGACGAACAGGTCAAGCTGACCGACTTCGGGGTCGGCCGACTTCGCGAGACAGCGCTGGGCGCCAGATTGACCGGCCCCAGCCTGCTCGCGCCCGAGTACATCGCGCCGGAGCAGCTCCGGGGCGACGACGTCAGCTTCCGGGCCGACATCTGGGCGCTGGGGGCCCTGCTGTACACGATGCTGACCGGCTCGGCGCCGTCGCCAGACATGACGCCCGTGAGGAGGCTGCGCCCGGAAGTTCCAGAGGCCCTCGAGCAGTTCGTCATGCGAGCGATGGAGCGGCGGCCGGAGCGCCGGCCCGGCGGGATCGAAGAGGTCATCGGCAAGCTCAAGGCCCTCGCCGCCTCCGAGCCCCTGCCGCCTCCGGAGCCGGAGACCGAAGCGTCCCCCCTGCGTCCCCACGAGCTGGCCCCGACCGGACTCCTGACGTTGCTGCGCGAAGATCCCTGGCCGCCCCGCTTTGTCGAGTGGCGCCTCCTCGCCCTCGAGCTCGTAGACCATGCACGCGCCGGCGTGTGGCAGTCCTGGCTCGGCAGACTGAAGCGGTCGGCCCTCGGTGGCTGGCAGCGCCTGCGACTCTCCGGGGGCCGGTGGTGGTCGCGTCGAGGAAGAGCGGTCGTGATCGGGGCCACCGCGCTGTTCGTCGTCGGCATCGGGACGTGGGCCTTTCTGGACTGGTGGGCCGCCGTCAGAGGCAAGGGGCCCTCACCGAACGAACGTCGACGAGAGGAGGCCCAGGCGGCACGCCCGGCCACTCCCGAGGGGCGCGACGAGGAGGGCCCGGCCCGGGTCCGGGCCGGGCAGGCGCGGGTACTGTTGGCTCGATCGGCGGAGCCGGCGACGGTGAACGCTCAGCCGCCGGAGCGCTCAGCCGAGGAGCTCTTCCGCGTGCGCACCCAGGTCCAGCAGAAGCTCCACCGCCGCGGCCTCTTCCGCGTGAGCACCGCCGATCGGTGGGGGGTGACGCTGGAGATCGGATCTCGCGGCGAGGTCATCCTGAGTGGTCTGCTTCCGGACATGGCCCTGTACAACGAGGCTCTCCGACTCGTCCGCGAGGTCCCCGGCATCGGGGAGGTGCAGGCCGCCAATCTCAGAGTCGCCGGGGCGGCAACGCAGTAGCCCCTCACGTCGCATAGAGATGGCACGCCACGGGGTGACCGGGGGCGTGCTCTCGCAGCGGCGGCTCCGTCTCCGCGCACACCGGCATGGCGTGCGGACAGCGCGGGTGGAACCGACAACCCGGGGGCGGATCGAACGCGCTGGGCACCTCGCCGCGGAGAATGACCTCCTCCCGTACCTCGCCCGGATGCGCCGGCAGGGCGTTGCTCAGCAAGGCCTGCGTGTAGGGGTGCAGCGGATGGCTGTACAGCTCCTCGCTGGTCGCCGTCTCCACCAGCTTGCCCAGGTACATCACGCCGATCCGCGTGCTGACGTACTTCACGGCGGCCAGATCGTGGGCGATGAACAGATAGCTCACCCGCAAACGGTCCTGGATCTCGCGTAGCAGGTTCATGACCTGGGCCCGGATGGACACGTCGAGCGCCGAGACCGCCTCGTCGAGGAGGATGCACTCCGGGTTCGTGGTCAGGGCCCGGGCCAGGGCCACCCGCTGGCGCTGGCCGCCCGAGAGCTCGTGGGGGTAGTCGCCGACGACGCGGGGCCGCAGCCCCACCCGCACCAGGCACTCCGCGATGCGCTCGTCCACCTCGGCCCGGCCGAGCCTCGGCTCGTTCTGGACGAGCGGCTCGCCGATCGTGGTGCGAATGGTCAGGCGAGGGTTCAGCGAGCTGTAGGGATCCTGGAAGACGGCCTGCACGGCGCGGTGGTAGTCGGCCAGCTCGGCGCCCCGCAGGGCGTGGACATCACGACCGCGGAACAGGACGGCGCCGCCGCTGGGCCGCTCCAGGCGCAGCACGAGCCGGGCGGTCGACGTCTTGCCGCACCCGCTCTCGCCCACCAGCCCGAGCGTCTCGCCCCGACGCAGCGTGAAGCTCACGCCGTCGACCGCCTTGACCGTTCCCACCGTGCGGCTCAGGATCACGCCGCGGGTCACCGGGAAGTGCTTGGTGAGGGCCCGGGCTTCGAGCACGACGTCGGCCGCCTCGTCTTCGCGGGGCGTCGTCGTCGCCGGCCCGTTCGGCAGTGCCCGGACCCGGGGGGGCCGCGTGGCCGTGGCGTCGGCGCGGAGGCACGCCACCAGGCGGTCGGGGCTGATGGCCTCCAGCGGCGGGCGCACCTCCTGGCAGCGGGGCTCGGCCAGCGGGCAGCGCGGCGCGAAGCTGCAGCCGGCCGGCAGGGTGGCGAGATCGGGCGGCTGGCCCTCGATCGCCGTGAGCGGCTCGCGGCCGCTGCGGAGCGTGGGCAGGCAGTTCAGCAGGCCGATGGTGTAGGGATGTCGCGGTCGGTTGAAGATCTCCTCCGTCGTTCCCGTCTCCACGATCCGGCCGGCGTACATGACGGCCACCCGATCGCAGAGCTTGGCCACGATGCCGAGATCGTGGGTGACGAAGATCATGGCCAGATTCGTCTCCCGCTGGATCTCCTTCAGCAGGCGTAGGTATTGCGCCTGGATCGTCACGTCCAGCGAGGTGGTGGGCTCGTCGGCGATGAGCAGGCTGGGCTGGCAGGAGATGGCGATGGCTCCGGCCACGCGCTGGCGGATGCCGCCACTCATCTGGTGGGGATAGGCGTGGACGCGGCGCTCGGGATCGCTGATCCGCACCTGGCGCAGCAGCTCGACGATCCGGCGATCGAGGGCGCGCCCCCGCAGCCCGCGGTGCAGCCGCAGCGTCTCGGCGATCTGCTCGCCCGCCGTGAAGGCCGGGTTGAGCGAGGCCATGGGATCCTGCAGGATCATGGCGATCCGCGAGCCCCGCAGCTGCCGCATCTCCTCCGGACTCCTGGTGATCAGATCCTCGCCCTCGAAGACGATCTCTCCGCCCACGATCCGCCCGCCCGGCTCGGGGACCAGTCGGAGGATGGAGAGACAGGTCATCGACTTGCCCGAGCCCGACTCCCCGACGATCCCCAGCGTCTCCCCGCGCCGAACCGAGAACGTGGCGCCATCCACGGCCTTCACCACGCCGCGCCGGGTGTAGAAGTAGGTGCGCAGATCGCGGACTTCGAGGAGGGCGTCAGCCACGGCCGGGTGCGGGCGAGCTACCACAGCTCTCGCGACGCCAGGCGTGCCCCTTCCACCAGCGAACGGAGCTTGTGCCACACGATGTTGGTATCGACCTGGACGCGTCCCGCGAAGGTGCCGAAGCCGCAGTCACACCCGGCGATCACGTTCTCCCGCCCGACCACCCGGGCGTACCGCCCGATGCGCTCGGCCACCAGCTCGGGGTGCTCGATGAAGTTGGTGGT
>DATIAY010000182.1:0-8049 GCA_035457825.1 Candidatus Methylomirabilota bacterium | reverse complement strand
CCAGCTTGGCCAGGCGCTCCTGCAGCTTCTCGCGGTCGTAGTCGCTGGTGGTCTCATCGATCTGCGCGCGGATCTGCTTGATCCGGCCCTCGATCGCCGATTGCTTGCCATTGCCCTCGACGATCGTGGTGTTGTCCTTGTCCACCTTGACCTTCTTGGCCTTGCCGAGGTCGTCCAGCTTGATGTTCTCCAGCTTGATACCGAGGTCCTCGGTGATGGCCTTGCCACCGGTGAGGATGGCGATGTCCTCCAGCATGGCCTTGCGGCGGTCACCGAACCCCGGCGCCTTCACGCCCGCGCACTGCAGCGTGCCGCGGAGCTTGTTGACAACAAGCGTGGCCAGGGCCTCGCCTTCGATGTCCTCGGCGATGATGAGCAGTGGCCGGCCCGCCCGGGCCACCTGCTCCAGCAGGGGCAGCATGTCCTTCATCACGCTGATCTTCTTCTCGTGGATCAGGATGAGGGCGTCCTCGAGCACGCACTCCATGCGCTCGGCATCCGTGACGAAATAAGGGGACAGGTAGCCGCGGTCGAACTGCATGCCTTCGACGACGTCGAGCACGGTATCGGCGGACTTGGACTCCTCGACGGTGATCACACCGTCCTTGCCCACCTTCTCCATGGCTTCGGCGATCAGGTTGCCGATCGTCTTGTCGTTGTTGGCCGCGATGGTGGCGACCTGCGAGATCTCCTTCTTGTCCTTCGTGGACTTGGAGAGCTTCTTCAGCTCCTCGGTCACCGCGTCCACGGCCCGCTCGACGCCGCGCTTGAGCCCCATGGGGTTGGCGCCGGCGGTCACGTTGCGCAGCCCCTCGCGGAAGATGGCCTGAGCCAGCACCGTTGCCGTCGTCGTGCCGTCGCCGGCCACGTCAGAGGTCTTCGAGGCGACCTCCTTGAGCATCTGAGCCCCCATGTCCTCGTAGGGGTCCTTGAGCTCGATCTCCTTGGCGACGGTCACCCCGTCCTTCGTGATAGTGGGGCTGCCGAACTTCTTGTCGATGACCACGTTGCGGCCCTTGGGCCCCAGCGTCGCCTTCACAGCCTCGGCCATGATATTGACACCCCGGAGCAGAGCCGCCCGGGCCTCTTCGTCGAACTTCAGCTGCTTGGGCATCTGTCACGTCCCTCCTTGGCGATAGTTACTCCAGGATGGCGAGGACGTCCTCCTCGCGCAGGATCAGGTATTCCTTTTCGTCGATCTTCACTTCCGAGCCCGAGTACTTGCCGAACAGAATCCGGTCCCCGGCCTTGACGTCGAGCGGGATCTTCTTGCCATCCTCGCTGACCTTGCCGTTGCCGGCGGCCACGACCTTCCCCTCCTGGGGCTTTTCCTTGGCCGTATCGGGGATGATGATCCCGCCCCGGCGGACTTCCTGCTCCTCGAGCCGCTCCACCAGGATGCGGTCATGCAGCGGACGAATCTTCATAACCCTCTTTGCCTCCTTGTTCTGGTGCTGGACAGTGCTCGCTGGTTTTCCGGCTGTGCGCTTTGTCGCCACGATCGTCTCCGGTTATCTATTAGCACTCCTCGAAAGCGAGTGCTAATATACCGGCGCCGCGGGGACTGTTCAAGTCAAAAATTCGAGGGCCACAGATGACCAAAAGCTTATTGATATCAAATGTTTTACCGGAGGAGTCCCGTCGACTGGTCCCCGCCCATTTCAACGTCGACTATAATCCCAGCGACCAGCCCTTCTCCAAGCCGGAGCTGATCCGGCGGCTGCAAGGCAAGGATGGGCTGATCTGTCATATCATCTCGACCGTCGACGATGAGGTCCTGGGGGCCAGCCCCACGCTGAAGGTGGTGGCGAACGTCGCCGTGGGGTACAACAACATCGATTTGGCCGCCGCCCGGCGGCGTGGCATCGTGGTCACCAACACCCCGGATGTCCTCACGGAGACCACCGCGGACTTCGCCTGGACCCTGCTCATGGCCGCCGCCCGGCGGGTAGTGGAAGCGGATCATTACGCACGCTCGGGGCAGTGGAAGGCCTGGAAGTGGGACCTGCTCTGGGGCCTGGACGTGCACGGCAAGACTCTCGGCGTCCTGGGCTTCGGCCGTATTGGGCGCGCGGTGGCTCGCCGGGCCGGGGGCTTCGACATGCGCATCCTGTATCACGATGCGCTGCGCGCGGACGGCGCCACCGAACGCGAGCTGCGGGCCGCCTGGGTCGATCGGAACACGCTGCTCCGGGAGTCGGATTTCATCACGGTGCACACTCCGCTCCTGCCCGAGACACGCCACCTGATCGACGAGACGGCGCTCCGCGCGATGAAGAAGACCGCCATTCTCGTCAACGCCGCCCGGGGGCCCATCGTCGACGAATCGGCCCTGGTGCGGGCCCTGGGGGAGGGTTGGATCGCCGGGGCCGGCCTCGACGTCTTCGAGGAGGAGCCGAAAATCCATCCGGGCCTCCTGCCCCTGCGCAACGTCGTGCTGGCCCCTCACATCGCCAGCGCCTCCCACGACACCCGCCTGGCCATGGCTACGCTCGCGGTCCGCAACTGCCTGGCCGTCCTGGACGGCAAGCCACCCCTCACGCCCGTGTCGTGACCCGGCCGCCGCCCGATTAGAATGGACCCCGGTGGCGCTCCTCACGATCGCACGCCTGACCAAGCGCTTCGGCCCCGACCGCACGCCAGCGGTTAACGGCCTGACGCTGTCGGTCGAGCAGGGGCAGATTCTCGCCCTGCTCGGCCCCTCCGGCTGCGGCAAGACCACCACGCTCCGGCTCATCGCCGGATTCGAGCATCCCGATGCCGGTCAGGTCGTCATCGGCGGACACCTGATGGCCGACGGCGACAGGGGGATCGCGGTGCCGCCGGAGGCGCGCGGCGTGGGTGTGGTCTTCCAGGATTACGCGCTGTTCCCGCACCTCACGGTGGAGGACAACGTCGGCTTTGGCCTGCACGCGCTCCCCCGCGAGCGACGACGGGAGCGCGTGCGCAGCGTGCTCGACCTCGTCGGCCTCCTGTCGTTCACCTCACGCTACCCCCACGAGCTCAGTGGCGGCCAGCAGCAGCGCGTGGCGGTGGCCCGGGCCCTGGCTCCGGCCCCCACGCTCATCCTCCTCGACGAGCCATTCTCCAACCTCGACACCGACCTTCGCGCCCAGATGCGCGACGAGGTGGAAAAGGTCCTGCGGCACACCGGCACCACGGCGGTCTTCGTCACTCACGACCAGGAAGAGGCGTTCACCATCGCCGACGTGGTCGGGGTCCTCGACGAAGGACAGCTCCAGCAGTTGGCGACGCCCGAAACGATCTACCACCATCCGGCGACGCCCTTCGTCGCCGAGTTCGTCGGCGCTGCCGACTTCCTGCCCGGCCTGGTGACGCCCGCGGGCATCGTGACCGAGGTCGGGGTGTTCGGAAACGAGGAGGGCCGCGAGCCCGGGGAGAAGGTGAAGGTGATGATCCGGCCGGACGACATCACGTTCGTGCCGGCCCCGGACGGCGAAGCCGTGATCGTCCGGCGTTATTTTCGTGGCCCGGAGACGCTCTATTGCCTGGGGCTCGCCTCGGGCCGCCGCGTGCACTCCTCCCAGCCTTCGGCGGCCGCCTTCCCGACGGGCCTGCGGGTACGTCCCGAGGCCCATGTGCTACACGTAGTCACGTTCCCGCTGAGCTAGCCCGGCGCGACGGCTGTCGCCAGCCGACGCTCGAGACGGCCTAGCCTGCGGCCCAGCGCGTCGAGCGCCGGCGCCGGCGCGCCTCCGGCCTCGGCCCGGCCCAGCGCCCGGCACACGATGTCTCGGGCCCGCACATAGTCGCGACGGCGGTGTTCGTGGTACTTGGCCAGCTCTTCCCAGGGGTGCAGGTCGAACCCGCCGGCGCTGGCCACCGCCTCCCACAGTGTGCAGGCCACGTCCCAGCGGGCCAGGCGCTTCTCCCACAGCGCCAGGCGCAGGCGAACCCACCGGGCCTCGGAGCCGTCGAGCCCGGCATCGAGGGCGGCGCGGTAGCAGGCGGCGCTCCGCTCGCGGTCCACGCGCTCCCACAGCCGCCCGAGCCCGGCCAGCTCCCAGGGCTGAACGCCGACCTCGTCGCCGACAAGCGTTCGGGTGAACCAGCCCAGCAGGCCCGCCAGTGACAGGACGTCGGCCCGATTGTGGTCGAAGACCCGGGCTAGCGGTGCGGCGCGTCGCGATTTCAGGAAATCGAAGTAGAGGGCGGGAATGAGGGCGCCGGGAATATCGTCGTCGCGGACGAGGCCGAGCACCTCGCGCTCGAGCGTGAGCAGCCGGCAGTCGGCGAGCCGGGCTGCCCACACCCGGCGGGCTGGCCGCAGCAGATCGAGGTGGCCGGGCACGGCCGGCCAGCGTCGACGGGCCAGCACGAAACGCGTCTCCAGCAGCGGCAGGTCGAAGCCGCTCCCATTGAAGGTGACGAGCCCGCTGGCGCGGCCGAGCAGCGGCTCGAGCGCAGCCAGCAGCGCCGGCTCCTCGTCGAAGTCGCGCATGAAGTACTGCACGACGACGAACCGATCGCCCTCCACGTAGCCCACCCCCACGAGGAACGCGTAGGTGCCGGTGCCGCCGGCGAGACCGGTCGTCTCGGTGTCGAGGAACAGCAGGCCGCGGGCCTCGGCCGGCACCTCCTCGGATCGGGCGATCAGACCCAGGACGTCGGGTGACGCGTCGAGGGCGTGGGCCAGGGCCAGTCGGCCGTGGCAGTGGGCGAGCGGGAACTCGCGGCGCACCGTGACCAGCCGTCCCGCCGGCGTGTCGACCAGCTCGCCACCCACGACGCGTTCGACGGGCTCGGGCGCGGGCCGCGCAGGTCGGGAGGCTTCGATCCGCCGGATGATCCGGCGGAGCTCGTCTACGCTCCCACGGCCACGCGGCTCAGCGGGCGAGCTCACCGAGCAGTGCCGCCGCCGTGACCTTGGCACGGCGGCCTACCTCGTTCACCGGACCGACGCAGGACGGGCAGCCCCAGCGACAGGGGCAGGCTTGGAGCGTCTCCAGCCCGCGCCGCAGCAGCAGGGGCAGCACGTCGAAGACCCGCTCGGCCAGGCCAATGCCACCAGCGTGGGCGTCGTACAGGTAGATGGTGGGCTGGAACCGCTCGGCGCTCAGGAGCCGCCGCTTGGCGCTCTCGCGGGTCGCCACCACTCCCGTCTCGGCCGGCGTCGTATCCCCCAGCCAAGAGCCGAGATCGCGGATATCGCAGAGCAGGAAGATGGGAGCCAGGTGATGCAGGAGGTACGCCACCGCCCGCATGCCGTCGATGAGTTCCTCGCGGGAGGCGCTCACACGGGCCAGCATCTCCTCGGGCAGCGTGATCCAGGCGCTCGTCGTCTGCTTCTCCTGCTGGGGCAGCTCCACCTCACCCGAGCCCACGTTCTCCAGCGTCCCCAGCTTGATCTTCTTGAAGCCGACCACCTTCTCGGCCACGAGCACCTCACCCTGCTCGGCAACGTACGCGGGGTGCTCGCGGTCGGCCAGGCGACGGAGGATCCACACCCCTTTGGCGCTGATCGCATCGGTGAAATAGTCGACGTTGACCCGCTTGACGTAGGCGACTTTCTCCTCGTCTTCGCGGTAGTGCAGCTCCTGGACCTCGTACGGCTCGCTCTCCACCATGTAAATCGCTTTAGGGTGGATGGTGGCGAAAGCGCTGCCCCAGTCGACCTCGGCGATGATCTGCCGCCGTTTCGTCTGTCGCTCGTCGCGGGCCGTGGTGTCGATCACCAGGAAGTTGTCGCTGGTGACCGTACGCAGCGAGATGTGGTCGGCCGGGTACGTCTCCGACGCCCAGTGCCAGCGCCCCCCGGCCTGGTGAAGGACCCCCTCGTCTTCCAGGGCGGCGAGGTAGCGACGGACGTCCAGCTCTCCGAACCGCTCCTCATCCCCGAAGGGCAGCTCGAAGGCACCGCATTTGAGGTGGTTGACGAGGATGAAGGGGTTGTCGGGGTTGACCCGAGCATGCTCGGGGGGCGTGCCGAAGAGGTAATCGGGGTGTGCCACCATGAACTGATCGAGCGGGGCGCTGGTGGCGACGAAGATAGCTGCCGAGGAGCCGGACCGGCGGCCGGCTCGCCCCGCCTGCTGCCATAGCGAGGCGATCGTCCCCGGGTAGCCTGCCAGCACGGCCACGTCCAGGTGGCCGATGTCCACGCCCAGCTCCAGGGCGTTGGTGGAGACGACACCCAGCACCTCGCCTGCCCGCAGCCCCTGCTCCACCGCGCGCCGGCGACCAGGCAGGTAGCCGCCCCGATAACCGCGAACGATGCCGGTATCGCCGGTGCGGTCGGCCACGCCACTCTTGACCGTCCCGAGCAGGACCTCGGTGGCCAGGCGGCTCTGCGCGAAGACGATCGTGGGGATCCGGGCCTGGAGGAACCGGACCGCCAGCCGGGCGGCCTCGCCCAGGTACGGCGCCCGGATCCCGAGCTCCGCGTTCACCACGGGAGGGTTGTAGCAGAGGAAGAGCTTGTCTCCGCGGGGGGCGCCGTTCTCGGCCACCTCCGCCACGCTCTCCCCCGTGAGCCGCTCGGCCAGCTCCCGGGGATTGGCGATCGTGGCCGAAGCCATGACGAACTGCGGGCTCGACCCGTAGTGACGGCACAAACGCTTGAGCCGGCGAACGACGTTGGCCACGTGGCTGCCGAACACGCCCCGGTAGGCGTGGAGCTCGTCGATGACGATGAACCGGAGATTCTGGAAGAGCACCGCCCACTTGGTGTGGTGGGGCAGGATCCCCGAGTGCAGCATGTCGGGGTTGGTCAGAACCAGGTTGGCGCGCGCCCGCACCGCGCGACGGGCATCCTGCGGCGTGTCGCCATCGTACGTGAACATCCGGAGCTCGGGCAGGCTTCGGGCCAACTCCTCCAGCTCGGCCAGCTGATCCTGCGCCAGGGCTTTCGTGGGAAAGAGATAGAGCACGCGCGCGTCGGGCTGGGCCAGCAGCGTCTGGAGCACCGGCAGGTTGTAGCAGAGGGTCTTGCCCGAGGCGGTGGGGGTCACGACCACGACGTGCTCGCCCTTGTCGATCAGCTCCCAGGCTCGCGCCTGGTGCGAATAGAGCTCCGTGATGCCGCGGCCGCGCAGCGCCTCGGCGACTCGCGGATCCAGCGACGAGGGGAAGGGAACGAGCACGGCGGGGCGCGGTGGGAAGTGGCGGAACGTCGTGATGCACGGCCCGGTCGACGGCGACGTCAAGAGATCGTCGAGGATCTCGCCGAGCATCGCGCCACTCTACCACGCCCCCCTTCTGGCCGAGAACGCCGAACCGCTCCCTCTCGCCGGCCACGGTAGACTGGGGCGCATGCGCCCCATCCACTGGTTGCCTCCGCTGGCCTGGATGGGAGTGATCCTCCTCCTCTCGACGGAGGCCGGCAGCGCCGAGCGAACCAGTCGCCTGCTCCTCCCCCTGTTCCGGTGGTTCCTGCCGTCGGCTACCGCCCTGCAGCTCGACGCCCTGCACGGCCTCGTCCGGAAGACCGCCCACGTCGCCGAGTACGCGGTCCTGACCTTCCTCTGGTTCCGTGCCCTGAGGGCTGGGGCCCGGTGGTCGCCGGGCGCCGCCGCCTGGGTGGCGCTGGCGACCGGTCTGGGCTGGGCCTGTCTCGACGAGGCTCACCAGATCTTCGTTCGTAGCCGCACGGCGAGCCCGGGCGACGTCGTGCTCGACGGGGTCGGGACGCTGGCCGCTGTGCTCGTAGCCCGGGTGGGATGGCAGCGCGTGGCGGACACGACCACCGCGGTGCTGCTCTGGGTCGCCCTCGGCGGGGGCGCGGTGCTGCTCGCTCTGAACACGGCCGTCGGCGTCTCGTCGCCAGGGCTGTGGATCACCACGTCGGCGGCGGCCCTCATCCTGGCCCTCCGGCGCCGGGCGCGGTCGAGACCTACACCGTGAGGCGGGGATCGAGCGTGTCGCGGAGCCCGTCGCCGAACAGGTTGATACCGAGCACGGTGATGAGAATGGCCAGGCCCGGGAAGGTCGCCAGCCACCACGCCGTGGTGATGTAGACGCGGCCGTCGGCCAGCATCCCACCCCAGGTCGGGGTGGGGGGCTGGACCCCGAGACCCAGGAACGAGAGCG
>DATIAY010000181.1:0-36526 GCA_035457825.1 Candidatus Methylomirabilota bacterium | reverse complement strand
AGCCCCAGCGTTCGGCGATGACGTCACCGATGAGGTCCAGCGGCGTGAGGACGTGCTCGGCGGTGCCGACGCCGAGACCGTGCAGGCGGGCCCGCAGATCGCGACCGGGGGCGCGGGAATTGTTGGAGAGAAAGGCCAGCCGGCGACCGCTGCGGGCCAGACCGTCCAGGAGCTCACGGGCGCCCGGGTTGAGCACTTCACCGTTCCAGACGCAGCCGTCCAGGTCGAAGACGAAGCCGCGAAGGCCGGACAGCACGCCGCTCAGTCTTCGCCCGTGCGCCGGAAGTCGGCGATCGCCTCGGCATACACCTGCTCGGTGCGCGCCGCCACGCTCGCCCAGGAGAACCGCTCTTCCACGCGGCGACGTCCGGCCCGCCCCATGGTCCGGGCGGCCGCGGGGTCGTCGAGCACCCGGCGAAGCGCCGCCGCGAGGTCGTCGGGACGCCCCGGTGGCACCAGGTATCCGGTCGTGTCCTCCTCGACCACTTCCAGGATGCCGCCGACCGCCGAAGCGACCACCGGCGTCTCGCAGGCCATCGCCTCCAGGTTGATGAGGCCGAAGGGCTCGTACACCGAGGGACACGCGAAAACGGCGGCATGGCTGTAGAGCTGGACGACCTCCTCGACCGGTACCATGCTGTTGATCCAGAGCACGTTCGGGCGCTGGTCCACCCCCCGGCGCAGCCGCTCCTCGATCTCCGGCGTGTCGGGGGCCGATGCGCAGAGCACCACCTGCACGTCTGGTGGAAGCTTGGCCGACGCCTCCAGCAGGTGAAAGATGCCCTTCTGGTCGGTGATCCGCCCCACGAAGAGCACGTAGGGCTGGCGCACCCCGTAGCGGTCGAGGGCGTCGCGCCGCGGGGTGCGGCGGAAACGCTCGGGGTCGATCCCGTTGTGAATGACGACGACCCGCGCCGGGTCCACGGCGAAGTGGCGCAGGATGTCCTCGCGCATCTGGCGCGAGACTGCGATCACGCGGTCCGCCGCTTCCACGGCGGTCTTCTCGATCCAGGTGGAGAGCAGATAGCCGCTCCCGAGCTGGTCGGCCTTCCACGGGCGGAGCGGCTCCATACTGTGCAGCGTCACGATGAGGGGAATGCGGTAGAGCGTTCTGATCCAGAGCCCAGCCATGTCCGCGTACCACGTGTGAGCGTGCGCGACGTCGGCGTCGACGGAATCACGGGCCATGGCCAACCCGATGGCCAGCGTTTCCAGCGCGGGGGCGAAGCGGGGACCGTCGGGACCGGCGGCCAGGCGCGACCACGGCGTGTAACCGCGGACGGTGACCTGTCCGGCCCCGGCCGGGGCCGGACGCTCACCGAAGCAGCGGACCTCGACGGGCATGCGCCGCCTGAGCGCCTGGCTCAGCTGATCTACGACGACACCCGCTCCTCCGTACACGTGCGGCGGGTACTCACGAGTGAGGAGAAGGGCCTTCACTCGGCGGCGACCTGGGGACCCGTGTCCTCGGCCTCGTCTCGGCGCTCGAGCTTGCGGGCGACCGTGCGCACGTCGATGCCCAGCAGCTTGGCGGCCTGGGTCTTGTTGCCGTCGGTGATACGGAGGGTTTCGTCGAGCAGGCGCTGCTCGATCTCGGCCAGCGGGGTGCCGATCAGGGAGAGAATCGCGTCGCGCGGCGGAGATTTGATACCCCCGACCTCTTCAGGAAGATCGCGGGCGTCGATCAGGCGATCGCGGGCCAAGACCACGGTGCGTTCAATGACGTTCTCCAGCTGGCGGACATTACCCGGCCACGAGTAGCCCTCGAGCCGCCGCAGCGCCTCGTCGGTGAACCCCTCCAGCCGGCGGTTGTTCTTTGCCGCGTATACGCGCAGGAAGTGCGAGGCCAGCAGGCCGATGTCCTCGGGCCGCTCCCGCAGCGTGGGCACGTTGACCGTGATCACGTTGAGCCGGTAGTAGAGGTCCTCGCGGAACCGTTTCTCACGCACCATCTGGGGCAGATCCTGGTTCGTCGCGGCGACGACGCGGACGTCCACACGGATCGTCCGCGTGCCCCCCAGGCGCTCGAACTCGCCCTCCTGAAGCACGCGCAAAATCTTGGGCTGGGTGACCAGCGAGAGGTCGGCGACCTCGTCCAGGAACAGCGTGCCCCCGTCAGCCATCTCGAAGCGACCCTCCTTCCGGCCGGCCGCCCCTGTGAAGGCACCACGCTCGTAGCCGAACAACTCGGACTCCAGGAGAGTTTCCGGCAGGGCCGCGCAGTTGACGGCCACGAAGGGCCCGTTCCGCCGCGGTGAACACTCGTGAACGGCGCGCGCCACCAGCTCCTTGCCGGTGCCGCTCTCGCCCTGGATCAGGACCGTGGCCGTGCTGTCGGCAACCTGCTCGACCAGCGTGATGACTCTCCGGAACGCCGCGCTGTTGCCGATGAGCTGCCCCTTGGCCCGCAGATCCTCCAGTTGCTGGCGCAGAGCCCGGTTCTGGGCGATGAGTGACCGACGCTCCAGGGCCTTGTCGATCAGCTTGAGAAGCTGTTCGCGCCGGAACGGCTTGCTGAGGAAGTCGTAGGCGCCCTCCTTCATCGCCTTGACGGCCTCCTCGACGGTCCCGAACGCGGTCAACAGAATCACGTCGATGTCGGGAGACATGGCCTTGGCGGCGCGCAGGAGATCCAGGCCGCTCAGTCCAGGCATCTTGAGATCGGTGAGCATGAGGTCGATGTTCCCTGCCTGCAGGCGCTCCAGGGCGGCGCGGCCGTCGGAAGCCGTGACGACACCGTAACCCTCGCGGGTGAGCGTGCGCTCCAGGCTCTCCCGCAGTCCCGGATCGTCGTCGGCGACCAGGATGGTGGCAGGGTCAGTCATGGGCCACACGCTTGATGGGCAGCCGGATCGTGAAGCAGGCCCCACCCCCCGGGCGGTTCTCCCAGCGGACCTCGCCGCCGTGCTCCTCGGTGATCTGCCGGGCGATGGAAAGGCCCAGCCCGGTGCCCTGGGGCTTGGTGGTAAAGAAGGGCTCGAATAGCCGCTTGGCCACGTCTTCGGGAATGCCGGGGCCGTCGTCGCTCACGCTGATCTCGACGGCGTCGCCGTCGCGCCGGCTGGCCAGCGTCAGCTCATGGCCGCGCGACAGTGCCTCCAGCCCGTTCTTCAAGAGATTCAGGATGGCCTGGCGAAGCAGGCCGCGGTCGATCTCCATGACGGGTACGCGGGGGTCGGTGGCCACCCGCAGCTGCAGGCCCTGGCGCGTCGCCACCGGGCGGATGAACTCGCCCACCTCCTCCACCAGGCTGTTGAGGGATTCCTCCTCGTAATGCGGCCGGGGAAAGCGGGCGAACGTGAGGTACTCCTCGGTGTGGGCATCGAGCGTCCGGACCTGCTCACGGATCGCCGAGACCAGCGCGTCGGCCTCATCGGGGTCCTGGCCAGGCCGGGCCCGCACGATGTCCTGCAAGATCTCGGCGTTGAGCTCGATCGCGCTGATGGGATTGCGCACCTCGTGGGCCACTTGCAGGCTGAACCGGCCCACGGTGGCCATCCGCTCGGACACGATCAGCTCTTCCTGGGCCGCCTGCAGGCGGTTGAGGGTGCCGGTCAGTTCGGTGTTGAGCCGTTCCACCTCGCCTCGCGCCCGCCGTTCCCGGTCGGCCACAAGCCCGAGCGTCATCGATGGCAGACCGAACATACCAGCGAGCAGGATCCCCGGCGTCCAACCCACCCAGGGGGGGACGAGCCAGGCCGACAGCGTGTAGAGCCCGCCGGCCAGGAGCGCGGCCGTCAGCCCCACCCAGGGTCCGAAGTAGTAGGCGTTCACCGCCACCAGGGGAAAGAAGAGGAGATAGTAGAGGCTCTCGCCCGCCCCGGTGAGGCAGAGCAGCACGAAGACCAGGAGCAGGTCGATGCCGAGCGCGCCCAGGAAGATGCCCCGCGTGGCGCGTGGCTTGATCGTCACCAGGGCGAAGATGCCGCTCTTGTAGGCAGCGAACCAGAACACCAGGGAGTAGAGGTCGATCTGGTGGCGGGGACGCAGGGGCACCAACCCGATGGTGGCCAGGCCGCCGACCATGGCGACGGCCAGGAGTACCGCATACACTCGCTCGTCGCCTTCGAGGAGCCGGAAGGTCGCATGCCAGGGTTTGCGCTCGACAGTTGCCACGCTGCGCCTCCGGCCGACTATAGCACGCGCCATCGTCGCGCTCGGCGCAGCCTCGGGGCGCTGCCTCGCGACTGCCGCGCCGCGGCCGTCAGCTACGGCGATACTGCCGCCAGGCCAGATAGACGAGCCAGGCCGCCAGGGCAAACAGCGCATATAGCACCAGCCAGCGCTCGATCCGATGCACATCGGACAGGACGTACTCGACCTGATCGGCGAAGAGGAAGGCCACGCCGAAGCTGACCGGCACTCCGACGAGCGCGGCCAGGGTATCCGCGGCGATGAAGCGCCAGAACGGGATCTCGCTGATGCCGGCCGTGAGAAACGCCGCCGCGCGCAGCCCGAGGATGTGGCGGGCCGTGAAGAGGATCTTGACGCCGTGGCGATGGTAGGCGGCTTTGAGGCGCTCCTCGCGTTCGCGTGTCAGGACCCAGCGAACGGCCCGCCACTCGAGGATGCGCTCGCCCCAGTGATGACCGACCCAGTACAGGACGGTGTCGCCGCTCAACACGCCGAGGAGGCAGACCGGCAGGGCGATCCACCAGCGGATCACCTGTTCGTGCGCCAGCACTCCGGCCGCCACGATAGGCCCCTCCTCGGGGATGGGCAGACCCAGCCCGGTCGCGAACAGGATCAGGAACAGCCCCACGTACGTGAAGTGCTCGATCAGCTGTTGGACCATCGTCCCGGTGCCATTTCAGTCCGGCGAGGCGAGGGATCGGGCGGCGACCATCCCCAGCCTGCAGACGATGAGACAGTGGACGTTGGCGACGAGGCCGTCTCGAAGGTGAACGCGGAGTACGTCGTCATCCCGCCCAGGATGCGCCTCCCGTCTATCCGCGCGAAATTGTAATGCATGGAGTGAAAGGCCACGGCCGCCTATACTCACGCGATGTCCGCGAGTCCCCGGGTCATTCTCCACACCGAGGCGTCAGTGGGCTTCGGCGGTCAGGAAATCCGTGTCCTCGGCGAGGCCAGGTGGCTGCTGGCCCACGGCTGGGGGGTTCTGATCGCCTGCCAACCCGGCAGCCGGCTTCTGGGTGAGGCACGGACCACCGGGCTCCCGGTCGCGGCCATCTCCATGGGCAGCGCCCTCGACCTGCCCGCTCTGCTCGCGCTGCGGCGGCTCATGAAGACCCGTGGCGTCAGCCTGGTCCACACCCACAGCTCCATCGACAGCTGGCTCGCCACGCTGGCCGCCAAGTCGCTCGGACTGCCGGTTGTGCGCGGGCGCCACGTCACTATCCCCGTCCTCCGCCGGCGCGCGCTGGTCTACCGGCTTGCCGACCGGGTCATCACCAGCGGTGAGGCGGTCAAGGCCATGATCGCGCAGGTCGGAGTTCCTGCCGGGCGCATCCACGCCATCGCCGCCGGCTACGACCCCGCCCGCTTCAACGCGGAGGTCTCCGGCAAGGCGGTACGGAATGAGTTCGGCCTGGAGGGGCCGGTCGTCGGTCTCGTGGCCAACCTCCGCGGCTCGAAAGGTCACCGCTACTTCCTGGAGGCCGCCCGCGTGGTGCTGGCCGACCTGCCCGCGACACGCTTCCTCGTGGTTGGCGACGGTATCGCGTTCGATGAAGTGCGGCGCCACATCCACGCGCTGGGTCTGGAATCGCAGCTGATCATGACCGGCTTCCGGCGCGACATCCCCGAGGTCATGGCGGCCTTGGACGTGCTCGTCCTCCCCTCGACCCGGTCGGAAGCGGTCTCCCAGGTGATTCTACAGGCCCTGGCTGTGGGGACGCCGGTCGTAGGCACCACCGTCGGGGGAACGCCCGAGGTCGTGCGCGACAGCGTGAGCGGCCGGCTGGTTCCTCCCGCCGACGTTCCGGCGTTGAGCGCCGCCATCCTCGAACTGCTCCACGACCCCGCTCGGGCTCGCGCCATGGGCCGGGCCGGCCAGGCCGTGGTCCAGGCGCGCTACACCATCGACGCGATGATGACCCGTACCACCGCCGTCTACGCGGAGCTGCTCGCGCCCTGAGCCGCCGCGGATCGATGCCATCGCGGGCTTCGCGAGGCCATGTGATACCGTGGGCCTGAGACGCCGATGATCGTTCACGTGCTCGCCGTGGACTACGATGGCACGATCGCCGAGGACGGGCAGGTTACTGCCCCGACCGCGGCGGCGCTCCAGCGGGTGCGCGCGTCGGGCCGAAAGCTGGTGCTCGTCACCGGCCGCCTGCTGGACGACCTGCATCGGGTCTGTCCCGGCGTTGACGGGATGTTCGATGCCGTCGTGGCCGAAAACGGCGCGCTCGTGTTCTTTCCGGCCCGGCGCGAGGTGCACACGCTCGGCGCCGGCCCCGAGCCGGCACTCCTGGACAGCCTGCGGCGGCACGGCGTCCATTTCGAACTGGGCACCTCGATCATCGCCACCCACGCAGACTTCGCCGAGGCCGCCCTGGCGGCCATCCGTGAGACGGGTGTGGAGCGGACACTCGTGTTCAACAAAGGCTCGCTCATGCTGCTGCCCGGCGGCGTGACCAAGGGCACCGGCCTGGCCGGAGCCCTGACGGCCTTCGACCTTTCCCCGCACAACCTCATCGGCATCGGCGACGCCGAGAACGACCATGCGTTCCTGGCTATGTGCGAGGGGGCCGTGGCCGTCGCCGACGCGGTGGCGGCGCTACGCGGGCGGGCCGACTACGTCACGCGGGGCGGCGCCGGGGCGGGAGTCGTCGAGTTCATCGAGGAGCATCTCATGGCCGACGCCATCGGCCTCATTCCCAGACTCGCACGTCATCGGTTACACGTGGGACAGGCCATCGGTGGCGACCCGGTGACGCTGCCGGCCCACGCGACCGCGCTGCTCATCGTCGGCCCGTCGGCCAGCGGCAAGTCCACCCTCATCGGCATCCTGGTCGAGCGACTGGCTCAGGCCGGGCGGGCCTTCTGTCTGCTCGACCCTGAGGGTGACCACACGGCCCTGGGTGAGCTGGAGGGCGTCGTGGTCCTCGGCGGCAAGCCGGAGCCAGGCCTGCCCGTCGCCGAGGAGCTCGGTCAGCTCCTCCGCCGGCCGTCAGGGCGGCTGGTGCTCAACCTGAGCCATCTGGCGATGCCCGAGAAGGTCATCTACGCCACGCAGGTGCTGGAGACCGTCGGCGGCGTGCGGCGGGCCCAGGGGCTGCCTCACTGGCTGATCGTCGACGAGGCGCATCGCGTCGTTCCGGCCGAGGGCTCCACGGCTGCGGAGCTCCTGCCCAGGGCCGGCCATTCACTGGTCCTCACTACGCTCACCGCGGAACACATCGCGCCTCAGGTGCGGCAGGCCGTTGGCGACCTCGCCTCCACCGACGCGGAGGCGTTCCAGCAGGCCCTGCGCACGCTGGCCACCGACCGTGGCGATCGGACACCTCGGCCCGGGTTCAGCGGCGACCTGCGGCGCGGCGAGGCGCTGCTCGCCACGCTCGGGGAGGGGCCGCCGCGGGCCGTGCGCTTTGCCATCGACCGGCCCTAGGCGCCGCCTGGCCACGCGAGTGGCACGCCGGCGCTAGACCGCGCGTGGTCGGGCCGCGAAGCGCCGGAAGTCGCCGCGGGCCCGCCGTCCCTGCACGTCGATCGTGAAGCCCGCGCTCTCGACGAGGCGCTCGGTCTCACGGTTGGGATGGCAGCCACCGGTCAGCGACGTCCACCACGGCTGCAGCCAATCTTGAAGTCGAGCCTTCCAGGGCGTCGTGGACCGCACATGCTCGAGCATCCGTAGCTGCCCTCCCGGCTGGAGAACGCGTCGTGCCTCACCGAGCGCCCGGAGCGGATCGGCCACGCTGCACAGCACCAGACCGCTGACCACCGTGGCGAAAGCGCCGTCGCGGAACGGCAGGGCCTCGGCCCGCGCCTGGACGAGCGGCACCGCTGGCGCCCGTCGGCGGGCACGCTGGAGCGCGTCCCATGCGGGATCCAGTCCCACTGCCTGCGCCCCGGCAGGAACGAGGGGGAGGTTCCGCCCGGTGCCGGAGCCGAGATCCAGGGTGCGGCCCCGGGCGTCGCTCACGAGCCACCGCCGCCAGCGCTCGAGCCCGCAGCGCTCGCAGCACGCGCACAGCGCGTCGTAGAGCCAGGGGATCTGCTCTATCCCGCGCATCGGGCTATGTCGGAAACACGATCACAGGGCCGGTCGCTCAGTCGCCAACGTCTTCGAGCCGGGCCAGGCGGGCGCCGGCCTCCTCCATGAGGCCGAGTGCGCGCCCGCCGTCGCCAGGAGCCACGTCCACGGCAGCCGAGGCGTCCTGGAGCAGAACCACCTCGAAGCCCTCTTTGAGAGCATCGAGCACGGTCGCCTTGACGCAGTAATCGGTGGCCAGGCCACCCACGAACAGCCGGCCCACGCCATGCTCGCCGAGGACCGCGGCGAAGGGCATACCGTCCGCGGTCTCGGCCTGAAAGCACGAGTACGCGTCCTCGTCGGGGTCCATCCCCTTGGAAACGATTTCGGTGCCCGACGGCAGCCTGAGCCCGGGGTGGAACTCCGCGCCCGGCGTACCCTGCACGCAGTGCGGCGGCCAGACGCCCCCATAGGCCTTGAAGTGACGGGTGCGCGACGGATGCCAGTCCCGCGAGGCGAAGATCGGGGCTTGCCGCCGCGCAAAGCGTTCGGCGTAGTGGTTGAGGACGGGGACAACCCGGTCGCCGCCGGTCACGGCCAGCGCGCCCCCCGGGCAGAAGTCGTTCTGCACATCGACGATCACGAGAGCATCACGGGCCGGATCGATGGTGAAAGCCATGGCCGCCCCTCCTCGCCCTGGATCGTAGCATGCTAGAATCCCGCCCGGTTCGCGACACGCCTGGCAACACCTCAGCAAGGAGGAGACCATGAAACGACTCACCGCCCTCACTGCCGTCCTCGTGCTGGTGCTCGGCGCGGGGCTCTACGCGATCGCCCAGCAGCCGTACCAGCTCACGCCGCTGGACGAGACCAAGCGCGACCGCGCGGTCGCCGTCGGTGGGGGCAAGTACCATGTGCTGCCGGCGACGCTGGAAACGACGCAGTGGGGCTGGCTCGACCCCAACGAGAAGCCGAAGCTGATAGTCAACTCCGGGGATACCGTAGCCATCGAGACCATGATGCACGCTCACAACGCCATCCAGCCCGGTTCGACGATGGACGATATCGTGAAGCTGCGCCTGGCCAACCCGGGCGGCGGCCCACACTCGGTGACGGGGCCCATCTACGTCGCCGGCGCCGAGGCCGGGGACACGCTGGAGATCAGGATCAAGAAGATCGTGCCCAAGGCGTTCGGCACGAATTTCCACCTGCCCGGCTCGCAGTTCCCCACGGTCGGACTCCTGGCCCCGGAGTTTCCGACCGGCTTCGTCCGCTACTTCTATCTCGACTGGGAAAAGCGCCAGGCCGAGTTCAAGCCGGGAATCATGATCGACCTGCAGCCGTTCCCCGGCACCATCGCCGTCGGCCCCGATCCCAACGAGCCGGCGGCCAAGGCCGGACCGCCGATCAAGGACGCCAAGGGGCGGACGAGCACTCTGCGCCCGTGGAAGAACGGCTCCAACATGGACATCAACGAGCTCCAGGAAGGAACGACCCTCTTCCTGCCCGTCTTCCTCAAGGGCGCACTCATCTGGACAGGCGACTCGCACTGTCGGCAGGGCAACGGGGAGGTCAATCTCACCGCCCTGGAGTGCGCCTACCGGGAGATCGTCATCCAGCCCGTCGTCCGCAAGGACCTCAAGATCGAGTGGCCGCAGCTCGAGACCAATACCCACTGGATCCTCATGGGTTTCGACGAGAACCTCGAAGAGGCCATGAAGATCGCCACCCGGAATGCCGTCAAGTTCCTCAGCGAGCAGCAGAAGCTGGTCCCCCTCACCCGTGACGAGGGCTATGCGCTCGTGTCGATGATTGGCGACTGCCGCGTGACGCAGATGGTGGATATTCGCAAGGGCGTGCACTGCATGATCCCGAAGTCGATCTTCGTCAAAAAGTCGTAGTGCTCCTCGCGCTGGTCGTCGCCGCGACGCTGAATGTCGCTGCGACGACCAGCGATCTGCGCGATCTCGTTGCGGCGGTTGGCGGCGATCGGGTCACGGTGGCGAACCTCACCGACCCACGTCAGGATCCTCACGCCCGCGAGATCCACCCCCGGCAGATCGCGCTGCTCCGCGCCGCCCGCCTCCTGGTCCGTGTCGGGCTGGACCATGAGCCCTGGTTGGCCCGCGCGCTGCGCACGACGGGAACACCGGCCGCTGATCTCGACTGCTCGAAGGGGTTGACGCTGTTGGGCACCGAGACGGCTCGGCTGCGCCCCGACAGCCGGCCCCACGTCCACGCCTTCGGCAACACCCACTACTGGCTCGACCCCGAGAACGCTCGCCCGATCACCGCGCGCATCGTGGACGCCCTCAGCGCGCTCGCGCCCGACCAGCGGGAGGTCTTCGCGGCCAACCGTGCACGTTTCCTGGCTCGCCTGGACGAGGGCCTGGCTCGCTGGACCGAGTCACTGCGCCCGTATCGGGGCAGCCGGGTCGTCGTCGTCCACGACACCTGGCTGTACTTCGCCCGGCGTTTCGGCCTCACCATAGCCGCCACCGTCGAGGAGAACCCCGGGGTGCCGCCCTCACCTGCCTACCTGGGTCGCCTCATGGAGCGGATGCGCACCACCGGCGTGCGGGTGGTGATCGCCGAGCCGGGCGCTCCGCCCGCGCTGCTGCGCCGCCTTACCGAGGGTGCACAGGCACGAGTGGTGACGCTGGCGCCATCGGTGGCGAGCGACCCCGAGGCCAGCGACTACCTGGCCCTCTTCGAGGTCAACGTGCGCCGCCTGACCGCCGCGCTGGCCGGGCGATGATGGCGGACCTCCTCGCCGTCCCTTTCCTGGCCTGCCTGGTGCTCACCGGGATCCACGCCTACCTCGGCCTGCATGTCCTGGCTCGCGGGGTCATCTTCGTGGATCTTGCCCTGGCCCAGGTTGCCGCGCTGGGCATGACGGCCGGCCTTCTCGCCGGTCATGCCCCGCAGAGCGACGCCGCCTACGGGTGGGCGCTGGCCTTCACCGGCGGAGGCGCGGCCTTGTTCGCGCTGACACGTGAGCGCCGAGGCGTGGTGCCTCAGGAGGCGATCATCGGCATCGTCTACGCGGTGACCGCCGCCCTGACCGTGCTCGTGCTCGACCGCGTGCCCCAGGGCAGCGAGTACATCAAGCAGCTCCTCGTCGGCAGCATCCTGGCCGTCACCGCCGACGAGGTGCTCCGCGTCGCCGCGCTCTACGCAGTCGTCGGCGTCTTCCACTGGCTTGCGCGGGGGCCGATGTTGGCGCTGTCGTCAGGGGGCGCTCCTCCCCGGGCGGCCCTCTGGGACTTCGCCTTCTACTTCACGTTCGGTCTCGTCGTGACGAGCTCGGTGCGGGTGGCCGGAGTGCTCCTGGTGTTCTCGTACCTGATCGTGCCCGCCGTCATCGGCGCCTGGCTGGCGAGGGGCCTCGGTCGGCGGCTCCTGATCGGCTGGGCGGTGGGCGTCCTGGTCAGCGCGCTGGGGCTGGCCCTGTCGTACCTGGCCGACCTGCCCACGGGCGCGACGGTCGTGGCCACGTTTGGCGCGGTCCTGGCCATCGTCGGCCTGAGCCGCGGCATGCTCGCCCTGGCCCACCGGGTCCGCCGCGAAGGCGCCCGGGCGCTGGCCGGACTCGGCGTGGCCATCGGCAGCATGGTCGCGCTCGCCGGCGTCGGCCTCGCGCTGTTTCCCCGCGCGGATCACGTGTGGCTGGACGGCCTGGAGGGATTCGTGCCCGTCGTGCAGACGGCGTTCCTGACACCCTACGAGCGTGGCGTCGTCAACGGCAGCCGGGCCGCCATCGCCCGGGGCCGGACCGAGCTGCGCCGCCTCCGTGCGCTCGACGCCGACGCCCAGTGGGGACTGCGCGCGCTCAGCCCCGAGGAGCAGGAACGGCTGCGCCAGTTCCTGGCCGGACGGGACGAGCTGGTGGCCGGGGACCTGCTGGTGCTGCGCACGCTACGGGACAAGGCCCGAGAGCGGCAACGTCTCCCCCTGGGCATCCCGCTCGCCCTCGGCGGCGCGACGCTGGCCCTCCTGGCCTTCCGCTGGGGCCGATCTAACGCAGGTATGCCCGGAGGCCGGTCAACACGATGAGGTCGTGGTAGCGCTGCTTGAAGTGCTCCCAGAACCGGTGCATGCTCCGGTACTCTTGGAGCCGGTCGAAGAGCAGCAGGTCCACGGCGGCGCTGTCGATCCAGTCGATGTCCTTCTTGTACCCGATGATCATGGCCACGCCAGTGGCCGCGATGAAACGTGAGATGCGAGTCTGCTCGATATTGAGGGTGGCGCAGCTGCCGAAGTGGACCACCCAGTTGGTGAACCCCTCACCCATGAAGGCGGCGAGCTTCTCGATCTCGACGGGAGCCTGGTCGAGGATGAGCTGGCCAGGCTTGCCGTGGCCGGAGAGGTAGAGGATGCCATAGCCCCGTCGGTGCTTGAGCTTGCCGAGGTTGTACTTCAGCTCCTCCTCGGTGTTACAGGTGAGATAGGCCCACTTGACGTCGTTGACGCGCTGGCCCAGCTCGAGGAGCGGCACCACACTCAGACGGGACTCGATGTTGCCATCCCACAGCGTCTCGATGCACGCAATCTTCTTCCGGTGGCTGGCCGCCCGTCCCACGGCTAGCGCCGGCCCTCCCCCGCCGCCACAACGGCCACCTCGCTCACGGTATTGAGGAGGCCTGGGTAGGGCCCGGGTTCAGCAGCGTCCACTCTCTGTCGGTCATGCTAGCTGGGCCTCCTGCCGATCGTATTCCGGCCGCAAAAACCATGATAGCCCGGACCCCCGGCAGGGGCCGCAGACCTGGAAAGCGATCAGCGCAGTAACCCTGTCACTTCTTCCCCTGGCTGATCACCTCCTCCAGTTTCTGTCGGCGGTCCCGCTCCGATTCCAGTTCTTGGGCCAGACGCTTCAGTTGGCTTGCCTGCTCGGCCTGGCGCAGGCGAAGGTCCGCGACCTCGTCCATCGCCCGGTACATCGGTCGGCCCCAGAGATAGAAGCCGATGACGAGGCCGATCACTCCAGCCACAACCGCCGCGACGATCCACCGCCAGATCATAGGCTGCCCTCCTCTACCACCGCGTCAAGCGGGGACGCGGCGTCACGCACCCAGACCACCTGTCAGTAGTAGAGCATCAAAAAGATGGCGACGCCGCTCACCGACACGTAGAGCCAGATGGGCAGGGTCCACCGGGCCATGCGCATGTGGTGGGGGAACTGTCCGGTGAGCGCACGGTAGATGGTCGTGAGAGCCAGCGGTACGATCGCCGCAGCCAGGATGATATGGGAGATCAGGAGCACAAAGTATACGGGACGGATCCAGCCCTGGCCGCCAAAGGGACGCGAGCCGGCGTAGTAATGGTAGACGACGTAGGAGACGAGAAAGAGCGTGGACACACCGAACGCGCTCAGCATGCAGGTCAGATGCGCCGCCACCCGCCGACGGCGGATGAAGAGGTAGCCCACCGCCAGCAGCACCGCGCTCGTCCCGTTCAAGGTGGCGTTCAGCGCAGGGAGCCCCGACACGTCGATCGGGCCCCCCGGTGCCGGCTGCCGACCCAGCAACAACACGGCGACGCCGGTCACCACCCCGAGCGACACCAGGCCGATGACGGACAGGGCCAGGCGCTCGTTCATCACGGCCGGCGCCGGAAAGCATCGCCGAAGTGCTCGAGCCCGCGCAGCAGCGCGAGGGGCGCCGCCTGCCCCAGGCCGCACAGCGAAGCGAGCTGAATCGTCTCGGCCAGTTCGCGCAGCCTCACCTCCGTCTTGGGGACGTTGGGCAGCTCGTCGATCAGGGCCAGCAGGCGCGGCAGGCCCTCGCGGCACGGCGTGCACTTGCCGCAGGACTCGTTGGCGTTGAAGGCAACCAGGCGCTTGACGATCTCGACAACGGAGGCGTTGTCGGGGACGGCTACCACACCGCCGGTGCCGGGCGACACGCGTCCGCGCGGGTCCATCGATTCATCGAAGAGGCTGGCCGGTACGATGCTGCCCGAGGGGCCGCCAACCAGCGCGCCTTGCAGCCTCCGTCCGTCGATCGGGCCACCGCCGATGGTCTCCAGCAGCGCGCGCAGTGTCACACCGTTGCGCACCTCGACCACCCCGGGGCGCCGCAGGGGGCCCGACAGGCCGAACACCTTGGTCCCCGCTGCCTGAGCGGTCCCCAGGCTGGCGAACCACGCGCCCCCGCGCATCACGATGGCCGGCACGGCGGCCAGCGTCTCCACGTTGTTGATGGCCGTGGGCCGACTCCAGAGCCCGGACTCGACGGGAAAGGGCGGGCGGGTCCGGGGCTGGGCCCGACGTCCCTCGATCGACTCTAGCAGGGCCGTCTCTTCCCCGAGCACGAAGCCGCCGGCGCCGCGCCGTAGCTCGATATGGCAGGCGACATCGCGGCCGAGAATGCGCTCGCCGACGAGGCCGGCCGCCTGCGCCTGGGCCACCGCCCGGGCCAAGCGTCTGGCCGCCTGGCCGGCTTCACCGTGGATGTAGAGGATCGCGCGCGAGGCGCCTGCGGCATAAGCAGCGAGCAGAACACCCTCGAGCACATTGTGAGGATCAGCCTCTATAATGTGACGATCTTTGAAGATTCCCGGCTCTCCCTCCTCCCCATTCAGGACCACATACTTGGGCTCACCCGCGGACGCTCGGCAGGCCTCCCACTTGGTGGCCGCCGGAAAGAACGCGCCCCCGCGGCCCTGCAGGCCCGCGGCCTTCACCGCGGCGACGACGTCGCTCGGCGCGTTGTCCAGGGCCTGAGCAAGCGCGGCATAGCCGCCAGCCAGCAGCGCGTCGTCGAGACTGCCGGGATCGAGGAGCCCCGCACGGGCGAGCACGACCCGTTCCTGCCCGCTCCAGAACGGGTGCGCCCCCACGGGGGTGAGTCCCCGCCACGGCGTGTCGGCCCACACCACGCCACCGAGCCCCGCCCCGCCGAAGTCGCCGCGCTCCGACGTGAGCTGATCGAGAAACGCGCCGACGGCGCCGGACTCGACGCGCTCGACCACGGCCCGCGGCCATCCGGGGGCGTGGACCTCGACGACGGGCGCCGCGTAGCACATGCCATTGCACGCGCCCTCGGCGACCTCGACGTCGAGGCGGCGCCTGCGCACCTCTGCGGTGAACGCCCGCCACAGCTCCTGCCCGCCCATCGCGCGACCGCATGTCCCCGTCTGCACGAGCAACCGTGGCCGTGTCCGGCGCGTGGATCGGAGACCGTCGACGAGAGTCGCCAGGTACTCGCGGGCGCTCGGCGCCCGGGAGATGGCTCGAGCGGGGGGCGATGCCTCGACCGTGCCTTCGTGGCGCTGCCCGTAGGCGAACCAGTCATCCAGGCCGGCGATCTGCGTCGGCGTCAGCCGGCCGTAGAGCGCATCGTCGACCTCGACCAGGGGGGCCAGCGCACAGGCGAAGAAACAATCGGAGGCCTCCAGCGTGAGCTCCCGGCCGGCGCCTGCCTCTCCGGGCGTGACCTGCCAGTGCCGAGCGATCCCGTCGAGGAGGGCGGCGCCCCCCATCAGCGCGCAGGACACTCCCGTGCAGACGCGGACGTGGTGTCGGCCGTGAGGCGCCAGACGCAGCTCGGGGTAGTGTGTGGCGACCCCCCACACCTCGCTGATCGGCACGCGCAGGTGATCACCTATCGCGGCGAGCGCGTCCGCGGGAAGGAAGCTGAGCGCGCGCTGGACGGCCTGCAAGGCGGGCAGGAGCCACTGGCGCTCCCGTGGGAAGGGCGCGAGCACGCGCACCAGCGTCTCGGACGCCGTCGACACGTGACGGCTCAGCGGCCCGCCGACACCGCCGGGCGCAGGGGCTCCACCCGCACGGCGCACACTTTGTACTCGGGGATCTTCGAGGCGGGATCGAAGGCGGAGTTGGTGAGGAAGTTCGCGGCCGACTCCTCGAGCTTTACGAACGGCACGAAGATCGCGCCTGGCTGGACAGCATCGGTGAGCCGGGCCCGCCCCGTGAGCTGGCCGCGGCGGGAGGTCACCCGCACGGACTCGCCGTCGCCGATGCCGAGCCGTCCGCCGTCGGCGGGATGGATCGCTACCTCAAGGTGGGGCGCCAGCTCGAGGAGCCCGGCCACGCGCCGGGTGATCGTGCCGCCGTGCCAGTGATAGAGAAGCCGGCCGGTGTTCAGGATCAGTGGGTAGTCGTCATCCGGCAGTTCGGCCGCCGGTATCGTCTGCTCCGCGGGGACGAAGCGGCCCTTGCCGCGAGGAAAGGACTCCGCATAGAGATAGCGCGTGCCCGGATGCTCGGGGCCCGGGCACGGCCACTGCAGCCCACCCTCGCGATCCAGCCGAGTATGGGAGAGCCCGGCCAGGAACGGCACCAGCCGGGCCATCTCATCGAAGATCGCGGCCGCCCCGGAGTACGCGAACTGCCGCTCACGGTCGAGGCCGAGCGTGGCTGCCACTCGCCTGGCCAGCTCGCAGGTGATCCACCAGTCGGGCCGGGCCTGCCCGGGGGGCGTGAGCGCCTGGCGCACGCGCTGGACCCGACGCTCCGAGTTGGTGAAGGTGCCCTCCTTCTCGGCGAAGGAAGCCGCGGGCAGGAACACGTGGGCGCGCTCGGCCGTTTCGTGCATGAACAGGTCCTGGACGACCAGGAAGTCGAGCTGGCCGATCGCCTTCTCGGCGTGGTGCAGATCGGGCTCCGAGAGCAACGGGTTCTCGCCCACGATGTACATCGCCCGGACCTCGCCGGTGAAGCACGCCTCCATCATCTCGGTCACCACGAGCCCCGGCCGCGCGGGCGGTCGCACTCCCCAGGCGCGCTCGAATTGATCGAGCGTTCCAGCTTCGTAGCTCTGGTAACCGGGCAGGTTCGTGGGGATGCAGCCGGCATCGCCACAGCCCTGGACGTTGTTCTGACCGCGCAAGGGGGAGATGCCCGAGCCGGGGAATCCGAGCTGCCCGGTGAGCAGCGACAGGTTCAGCAAGGCGTGAGCGTTGTGGAGACCGTTGACGTGCTGGGTGATGCCCATCCCCCACACGAGGCAGGATCCGCCGAACGGCGGACGGGCGTACCAGCGGGCAGCCTGTTGGATGTCCGCGGGCGCGACGCCGGTCAGGCGCGAGGCGTGGTCCAGCGTGAATGGCTCGAGCGAGGCCCGCCACGCCTCGAAGCCCTCGGTGCGGGTGCGGATGAACTCCGAGTGCATCAGCCCCTCGTCGAGGATGACCCGCGCCATCGCGTTGAACAGCGCCACGTCCGTGCCCGGCCGATTGGCGATCCAGAGGTCGGCCTGGTTGCAGAGCTCGATGCGCTTGGGGTTGACCACGATGACGCGGGCGCCGCGGCTCATGGCCCGCCGGAAGCGGATGGCGATCACCGGGTGGTTGGCCGAGGCATCGGCCCCGACGATCAGGAGACACCCCGCCTCCTCGTAGTCCACGTAGGAATTGGAGGTGGCGCCGGAGCCCATGGAGGCCAGCATCGCCTCCACCGACGGCGAATGGCACAGGCGCGTGCAGTGATCGACGTTGTTCGTCCCCATGACGGCCCGAACAAACTTCTGCACCGCGTAGCCGTCTTCGTTGGTGGCTTTGGCGCTGGCCAGCGCGGCGAAGTGGTCACGGTGGCGGGCGAGCCCGGTGGCCGCCGCGTCCAGGGCTTCGTCCCACGAGGCCTCCTGCCAGCGACCGTCACGCTTGACGCGCGGGATCGTTACGCGATCCCGGGCGTGCACGAAGCCGGTGCCGAAGCGTCCCTTCACGCACAGCGTGCCCAGGCTCGAGTGGTTGGACGGCACGTCGTCGGCCATGAGGGCCAGATGCTGGTCCTCACGCACGCCCACGACGATGCCGCAGCCCACGCCGCAATAGGGACAGGTGGTCTCGACCCGGCGGACGATCCGGGCGGAGGTCTCTTTGGGCCGCAGCGCCCCGGTCGGGCAGGCCGCCACGCACTGCCCGCACGAGGTGCAGACCGAGGCCGCCAGCATCCCGTCCTCGGCCACTCCGACCTTCATCCGGTGGCCGCGTCCCAGCATGGCGATGGCGCCGATCTGCTGGACATCGTCGCAGGCGGCCGTGCAGCGGCCGCAGAGGATGCAGGCCTCACGATCGAGGACGAAGAAGGACTTGGAGTCGTCGCGCTCGAAGCGGTGGAGCGGTACCGGGGCCGGTCCGCTCAGGCCATGCCGGGCGGCGGCCTCACCGAGCTGGCCGAAGCCGTCACGACCCGGACCCGGGGTCAGCATGGCCCGCGTGAGCTCGAGAACGCCCGAACGGACGCGCACGACGTCCGGGTGGGTTGTGCTCACGACCATCCCCTCCCGGGCCGGGAGGTGGCATGCTGCCGGCGTCCCCCGCTGGCCTTCTACACGGACCAGACAGGTGCGACAGGCCCCCAGCGAGGGACGGTCGGGGTCCTTGCACAGCTGGGGCAGCGCGATACCGAGGCGGTTGACCACGTCGAGGACCGTCGCGCCCACCGGCGCCTCGACGGCGCGGCCGTCCACGGACAGCTTCATGGCCGTATTGTAAATCACGATTCCGGGGCTGGAGCCTGCATGCTACCCTCACGCGACAAGTCGCCGGGCGCCCTTGGTCCCACCGGCAAGGAGGCGAGCATGCGAGCGATCTGGGGAATCGATCCAGGCTGGGGGATCACCGCGGTTCGCCTCGCGACGGGGAGCATCCTGCTCGTGGCAGGCTGGGCGAAGTTCATGGTCGGGACCGAGGCGATCGCCGCCAGCTTTGCGAAGATGGCGATCCCCGCCCCGGGCGTCAGTGGCCTGTTCATCATGCTGCTCGAGATTGTCGGCGGAGCCCTGCTCATTCTGGGAATCGCCACGCGCTGGGTGGGGCTGCTATTCACCATCCAGTTCATCGTGGCGACGTTCTACGTGAAGCTGCCCGTCGGATTCGCGGGGTCGCGGCTCGACCTCATGCTGCTCGCCGGCAGCATCCTGCTCTTCCTGGCCGGATCCGGACGGGTTGCTGTCGACGAGGTGTGGCTGGAGAAGGAAGCGAGACCAAGCGCACGCCGCCTGGCCTGAGCCGGCCGCCAGGGGAACGGCCGACCTCGGCCGTTAGTTGTACACTAGCCCGGCAATCAACCTCTCTCAAGGAGACGCCTATGCGGAAGACACGGTGGATCGCGGTGGTGCTCGTGGTGGCCGCATTGCTGGCTGTCCCGGGCCCGGCCGCCAGCCTCGAAGTGGGGCAGAAGGCTCCCGACTTTACGCTGCCGGCACCGGGGGACAAGCAGGTCAAGCTGAGCGACCTGCTGGGCAAGGGGCCGGTTGTCGTCTACACGCTCATCCAGGCCTTCACCCCGACGTGAACGCGTGAGATCGCGGGCTTCGACGCGGCCATGCCGCAGTTCGAAGCCCTGGGCGCCCAGGTGGTGGGCGTCAGCGCCGATCACGTGAAGACGCTGGAGGCATTCGTCAAGCAGAACAATACCAAGCACCTGCTGGTCTCCGACTTCCGCCGCCAGATGCTGCCCGCCTGGGATGCCATGGTGACGGACGAGAAGAGCCCGATCTTCCGGTACGCCAAGCGGGCGTACTTCGTCCTCGACCGCAACGGCACCGTGAAGTACATAAAAGTCATGCAGAACCCGCTGGACCTGCTCAAGGCCGAAGAGGTCGTCGCGGCTGTGAAGGAGGCGGGGAAGTGAAGAGGGCCCTGGCTTTCGCGGCGGTCGCTCTCACCCTGGTGGTGGGAGCCGCCGCCGGAGCCGGACCGGACTTCGCTGCCGTCGGACTCCAGCCTTACGAGGCGCCCAAGCCAGCGCCAGACTTCGCTCTGCCCGACCTCGAGGGTCAGACACGCTCGCTGGGCGACTTCCGAGGCAAGGTCCTGCTGCTGTTCTTCTGGGCGACGTGGTGAACGACCTGTCGGGAGGAGTTACCTCCCGTGCACGCCCTGTACCAGCAGTTCCGTGACCGCGGCCTCGAGGTCGCTCTGGTCTCCTTCCGCGAGAGTCCCGACCTCGTCAAGCGCACGGCTCGAGAGCGCGGCTACACCGCCCCGGTACTGATCGACCGCAGTGGTGAGGTCGCCGGACAGCGCTACGGGGTCTTTGGGCCACCGACGATGTATCTCATCGATCGTCAGGGCCGGCTCCTGGCTCGCGGCGTGGGCCCCCACGACTGGGCGGGGCCGGCGGCCCGGGCTTTGATCGCCGATCTGCTCGGGCCGGCGCCGGCGGGCAAGCCTCCGGGGCGTTAGGATCTCTAGCTTGGAGGGGGCACGAGACGCGCCCCCTCGCGGTGCCACGACCGGCGCTGTCTCTGCAGATCATTCCACGGTGATGCGGCCCTCGAGGCGAGCATCCGCGATGCGCTGACCCACCGCGCGGGCCACGGTTTCCGCGATAGGATCCCGCGTCGTCCCGGTGCCGTTGTTCAGCATTGAATAGCCGTCGCCGCCGTAGTACGCGAAGTCGATGGTGACCGCGGTCCACATGCGGTCATCGGGCAGGATGGGCGTGCCATCGGCCGCGGTGACCGATCTTACGCGCCGCCCGACAGGCCGCTGAGGATCGAAGTGGTAGGCGAAGCCCGCGACTTGTAGCAATCGGCCCGCCTCGTTCGTAAAGCGACCGTCCACCACAGCGCCCTGGGACACGCTATTCTCCAGCGCCTCCCAGAGGGTGCGACCGGTGATCCGAAAGGTCACCGCCACGTTGCCGAAGGGAAAGATGGCAAAGAAATCGCCTCGCACGAGGTCCCAGGGTGGCCCAGCGGCGTAGCCCGGCTGGGGGCGCCTGAACTGGCGGGGCGCCGGGCGGTAGCTCGAGGGCAAATCGTCACGCAAGCCGCCGGAGACCGTGAACGCAAGCTGGGTTCCGTACTCGGCACGCATCGCATCGACGACGAAGTTCCCGAGGAGCGACTCCCCCGCGCGCGAGCGATCCAGCCGCCCGCCGGCTTCGCCGATCCCCTGATCGAACAGCGGCCGAACCTGGATGAGGTACCCCTCAACGAGGGCAGTCAGGGTCGGATCAGGCGCGATCGCATCAGCCAGCGCGCGCTTGTGCACCGCTGTCCGCTGGCCCACCTTGCCGTGGGCCAGATCGTACTCGACCTCGATAACGGCGTACTCGACGCCCTTCGAGCGGCTCTGCACGACGAGGACATCATCCACCATCGCGTTCACGCTGAGGTCGGTGTGGTCTCCGATCAGCACGTCCACGCCGCGGACGGCACGGGCCAGCTCACCCAGGGGACCCCGGGGCTTGCCGTCGGCCGTGACCGCGCTGGCTCCGATGTGAGCGAGCACGATGACGAGATGGGCACCCTGGCCACGAAGACTCGCGGCGTGGCGATTGATCAGCGGCGCCGGATCGAGGAAGCGGTACTCGCCCACACGTCCCGGCGACACCACCACCGGTGTCTCCGGATTAGCGATCCCGATGACGCCGATCTGGACGCCGTTGCGGGAGAACACGTGACTGGGCGGCACCAGGATACGCCCACCCTGCCCCACGACGTTGGCCGCGACGTAGGGGAAGCGGGCTAGCGCCATCAGCTTCTCCAGCCTCGGGAGCCCGTAGTCGAAATTATGATTTCCCAACGTGTCCACGTCGACGCCAAGGAGGTTCTGAGCCTCCACCGCCGGCACGTCCTCGAGAAAGCTCGATACCGGCGGAGTGGCCCCGAAGGCGTCGCCGGCGGTGACGACAAGCGTGCCGCTGGGATTCTGGCTTCGCTCGCGGTCGAAGTAGGCTTTGAGAACGGCAGCGCCGCCCAGGAGCCGCGTGACGCCGCCCACGGTGACAGGCACCGGCTCCAGCTGGCCGTGCCAGTCACTGAAGCCCACGATCGTGATCCGACGGACATCGCTCGGACCTGCGCCGAATCGCGCGCAAGCGAAGAACAGCAGGGCGAGCAGAACGACAAGCCGGCGGAGGCCCAGCCTCAGCCTCACCTCGCCGTCACGCCATCGGCACGAAGAGGGCCCACGTCGCGCGCAACAACCACATCGAAAGCAGGAACCCGCCGGCGACAGCGAGGCTCACCCCGCCCACCAGTCGCACACGAGCCTGGAACGCCTCGGAAGGGCCCGTCCCGTCGTCGCGGCCCACGGCCAGAGTACCGGCCACAGCAAGGGGCACCACGAGACCGAGCCCGTACGCCGCCAGGGTGACGGCCCCCAGCCAGGCGCTCTGCCGGGCCGCCACCCAGCCGATCATGATCGCGTAGGCGGAGAGCGGGCTGAAAATCGCCATGGTAGCGCCGAAGGCGAGCGCGATGACGAGGGCCCGCCGCCAGGCGCTCCCTTTCAGCGGGCGGTCGGCCAAAGGCGTGATCCGTGGAAGCATCGGGCGCCCGAGACCGAGCTCACCGAGAGCGACGGCCAGCGCCAGAACCCCCAACACGGTGAGCGCAGATGCCGCAATCGCCTCGCGCGCCCAGGGCGTCGTGACCCTGGCGGCCACGGCCGACCCCGCCCAGGCCATGGCGGCACCGAACAGGGCAAGGACGAGCATCAGGGCGCCCGTGAAGACACCCAGCATCGCCAGCCACCGTCTTCTACTTCTCGCCTCCTGAACCAGGGGCGCGATCGTAAAGATCATTGGCGTCCATCAGGGGACGCAGATTCGAGGCACCCCCATGACGAACGCGAGCAGGACCACGGCCCAGGCGCCGCTGAGCGGCGCTTCAGGATCCAGGAAGAGCGCGATGAAGCTCTTGTAGGCCTGACTGAACAGCGGCAGGTTCCAGGCATAGCCCAAGATGGCACCGGCCAGCGTCGCTGCGCCGAAGAGGATCAGACGTGTTCGCATAACTCCCATCCTCCCGACCGCAGCATACTGCACACGGCGGCTGTCGTGCACCGCTCAACGCCCCTGCCATTCGGGCTTGCGTTTGTCCAGGAAGGCCCGAACGCCCTCCTGGAAGTCCTGACTCAGGTAGCAGGACAGGATGAGGTCCTCGGCGTCGCGCAACGCGGCCGGCGCGGTGACGCGGCGGGTGGCTTCCTTCACGGCCGCTAGCGTGAGCGGAGCCAACTCGCCGAGGTACTGGGCGAGCTCACGCACGCGGTCGGCCAGGCGAGCCGCCGGATGCACCTCGTCCACCAGACCGACACCCCCGGCTTCCCTCGCGTTCATCAGGCGCGCCGTCAGTAGCAGGTTCCGCGCTCGGACCGGACCGATGGTGGCGGCCAGCAGGGAAAACGCCAGCGGGGCGGTGCAGTTGCCCAGGGTGCGCGCCACCGGGGCGCCGAAGCGCGCGTGTTCGGCAGCCAGCCGGAGGTCGCAGGCCAGAGCCATGAAGAGTCCGCCGCCCACGGCATCCCCCTGAACCATGGCGATCGTCGGCTTTCTCATCGCATGGAGGCGTCCCAGCACGCGCGTGATCCGCTCCTCGTACTGAAGCGCGTCCTCCCGGGTGCGGAATGTTAGAAATTGCCGGATGTCGGTGCCGCTCACAAAGGCTCGGTCACCGGCCCCGGTCACCACCAGCACCCGCACTCGGGGATCCTCATCGACCCGTTCGCACACCTCGTAGAGGCGCTCATACATCTCGAAAGTCATGGCGTTGCGGGCTTCGGGTCGATTGATGGTGAGGAACACGACCCGCCCTTCCTCCTCGACGAGAACCGGCTCACTCATGCGTTCGGCGTGGTCATCGCCGCCCTCCCGACTGCGGCGACAGGATAGCACC
Organism: Candidatus Methylomirabilota bacterium; assembly: GCA_035457825.1. GTDB lineage: Bacteria > Methylomirabilota > Methylomirabilia > Rokubacteriales > CSP1-6 > 40CM-4-69-5. Next base: position 12,769 of record DATIAY010000181.1, on the reverse strand, counting down.
TCACCGAGCTGGCCGAGGGACAGTGGCCGAACGCACGACCAGCCCGGCGGGATCACCCCACCGGGCTGGCGTCGTTACTCAGTCGAGAGAGGCGGGAATCAGAGCGCGCGTGAGCGCACGCGGAAATCGACGTTCTCGCGGACCCATTTCCACAACCGGGCCTGACTGGCCGGATCGTTACCCGTGATGAGCTGGGCCTGCCAGCCCTTCATGACCTCGACCTCCGCCGTCCACAGGCGGACGCGCTGCCGCCGCACGTGCTTGCGCCAGTTCTCGCCGACCCGGGGGCTCGCGTACGTCAACCGTAGCGTGAGGTTCTTGGACAGGTACTCTAGCGGGCTGAGGTCGATGCGCTCGTAGAGCGGCATCGATCCGGGCTTCGCTCCTGGCACGTCGGGGATGCCGTCGCTGACGATCGTGATGGTGATCGGGCTGAGGGTGAGGCCCCGCTCCTTGGCGATCCGGGCCACCTGGACGAAGAAGGCGTTGAAATCGGTCAGCGTGTCGGACGGAGGGTACCAGCGCCGGAGGTCGGCCTCGATCTGTTCGATGCTCTTGCCGCTGAAGTCGTGGATCGGACGGAAGGCCTTGGGCTCGTTGGAGTCCTTGCCCCCGATGGCGGCCACGAACAAGTCGCGCGGCCGGGCGAGCTCGCCCAGGCCGTGGAGATGGCCGTAGATGTAGTAGGCCAGGAAAGAGAGGGCGTTGTCATAGTCGCGCCGAAATGAGCCGCTCGTATCCACCCCCACGAAGAGGGCGCCGCGCGGCGGGCGGACGTCGGCGCCCTGCGCGAGCGCAGGAGCGAGAGTCGTCAACCCCGCCGTGAGGATCAGGGCGGCGGCCAGGCCCCGGCCCATCACACGCTCCCCTGCTTGCGGGGCTGCAGCTGCAGGCCGTTGAGGATTTCCCGGGTCTCCATGACTTCCTTGAGGCCCTTGAAGGGCAGAGTGAAGAGCGGCCGCCCGGTGAGGAGCACCATCCCGAAGTTCAGGGCTCCGGCGAACAGGGTGAGCACCGGCAGCGCCATGTACTCCAGGAGCTGATCGCTCCTGTCGTGCAGCCAGTCGATCTCGCGCTTGAAATCTTCCAGGGGGCCCCGCCACCACGCCGGCGTCGAAGTCTCGTGCACGGCCGTCGCCCGGCCTTCGGGGGCGTCGAGCGGCTGACGCGAGATGAAGGCCAGCAGCGGGGGCGTTCCGTAGCGCCCGAACAGGAACCATGTCATGCCACGGATGCCGACCCAGCCGAAGGTGGCCAGGCTCATGGTGATGCCGATGCCGATGCGGATGCGTTCACCGGTCTGCTGGGCGATCCAGGGAGAGATGGCATCGACAAGCTCGCGGTAGAGGAACATGACCTCGAAGAACATGACGAAGAGCTCGACGAGCACGATCTGGACGATGAACTTGAGCTCGCGCTTCTGCACGGCCTCCACCAGCGCCTGCACGCAGGCGAAGCTGCCCATGATCAGCAGCAGCAGGAAGAACCACAGGATGGGCGCGGTCAGCCGCGGCATCTGCTCGGCGCCGACCAGATCGGCCAGCACCTCGGAGACGGTCGGGTACAGCGTGTAGGTGAAGATCGTCGTCTCGAGCATGCACCAGAAGACCAGCATCAGGAAGGCCACCCAGGGAACTCCGGGCTGGAAGTACTGGCTGGTCATCCGTCCCGTCATCGCGAAGGGCATGAGGATGAGCTGGCGCAAGGCCTCCACGCCGAACTTGAGGAGGAGGCTCCCCAAGGTGAACATCCAGCCGGCAATCACCATACCCATGCGGAAGAGACCGACCCAGTAGAGCCACACCGCGCGCGCGGCGTCCCACCACATCACCAGCATGGTGGAGACGAACGGGACGCGGCGAGAACGGAACGGCAACGTATAGAGCGAGAGCTGGGTGCACCACAGGCCGGCAATGGCGAGCAGGAGCGGGAAGAGCAGGAGCACGTACTTCGCCAGGGCCGTCCACGGGGACGACGACTCCAGGAAGAAGTCGGCGACCAGCCGCTGCAGATGGGGGATCCAGACGATGGGCGCTACCAGCAGCTCAGCGATTTCCCGCCATCGCTCGGGAACCCTGGCAACCATATGCTCGAGCATTGGCCCCTCCTTCGGGGTCGGTTTCGACCCCAAGGAAGAAAGCAAACTCCTCGCCGATAGGGGAGATCGGAACTAGCTGATTTTGTGGGCCAGGAGAGCCTCCGACCAGGACTTTTTGTCACGTGCGCGGGCCAATTGGTCCGCCCGTCGCGAGATCCACAAGTCCCTGGTATGAATGCGTGAGAAGCCCGTTCCGTCTATGCGAGCAAGCCCCTGTTCACGCGGGGCGCTTGAACATCAGGACCAAGGAGGGCCTACGCTGGCATGAAGATCAGACGCTCGCTCGCGATGCTGTCCATCGGTCTTGTCCTCGGGCTCGGCGGGGGTGTCCTCGGCACGAGCCTCGCTGATTCACAGGCCGCGGCCCCCACGTCGGCGGTCGTCCCCGCCCAGCCGTCCACCGCCACCTTTGCCAAGCTGGCCGAGAGAATCAAACCGGCGGTGATCAACGTCAACACCGAGCGAAAGGGTGCCGGGCGCACTCCGGTGGACGAGTTCTTCGGCGAGGAGTACTACCGTCGATTCTTCGGAGACACCCCGGAGCGGATGCCGCGCCGGAGCCTGGGCTCGGGCGTCATCATCGATCCCTCCGGCGTCGCGCTGACCAACGCCCACGTCGTGGCCGACGCCGAGCTGGTCGAGGTCGTCACTCTGGACGGCAGTCGTCACAAGGCCAAGGTGGTGGGTACCGACCGGAAGACGGACCTCGCCGTGCTTCGGCTCGAGGCCAACGGCGCCTCGGGTTTCCCGCACTTACCGCTCGGCGACTCCAACGAGACACACGTGGGCGACTGGGTACTGGCGGTTGGCTCGCCGTTCGGGCTACAGGCCACGGTGACGGCGGGCATCATCAGCGCCAAAGCCCGTCAGATCGGGGCCGGCCCTTACGACGATTTTCTACAAACCGATGCCGCGATCAACCCCGGCAACTCCGGGGGGCCGCTCGTCAACATGCGGGGCGAGGTGATCGGGATCAACACCGCCATCGTCCGGGGCGGCTCGGGAATCGGCTTCGCCATCCCGGCAAGCATGGCCAAGCGCGTTTCCTCGGAACTGGTGAGCAAGGGCCGGGTCACCCGGGGCTGGCTTGGCGTATCCCTCCAGCCGCTGACCCCCGAGCTCTCCGCCTCGTTCGCCGTCAAGGATGGTAAGGGAGCGCTGGTCACCGAGGTCGTCCCCGACAGCCCCGCGGCCAAGGCGGGCTTCCGGTCCGGCGACGTCATCGTGGAGGTCAACGGCAAGAAGGTGGAGAGCCCGGGCGACCTGGCCCGCACTATCGCTCTGGCTCCCCCCGGGCGGGAGGCCAGACTCACCGTGTGGCGGGACAAGCAGGAGCGTTCGCTGTCGGTGATGCTGCGCGAGGCGCCGGGCGAGCGTCATGCTTCGCGTCTCGGCTTCGAAGTCCAGCCGGTAACGGCCGACATCGCCGAAGAGCTGGGCCGGCGCGCCCGGGACGGCGTGGTGGTCGCCCGTGTCGACGAGGACAGCCAGGCGGCCGAGGCCGGCTTGCGCCGCGGCGACGTGGTCGTCGAGGTCAATCGGGAACCGATCAAGACGGTCGCCGATTTCGAGCGGACGACCCGAACCATCAAGAACGGCGAACGGCTGACGGTGCGCGTGGAACGCGGCCGGAGCGCCTTCTACTTCGCCTTCGCGCCGGGCCGGGCCTGAGCCCGGCGCGAGGACGCGGTGCCGGTCAGTTGGGCAGCGCGATCTTCTTGAGGAGGTCCATCGCCTCGAGCATCTTGCCCGTGCCCAGGGCCACGCACGACAGCGGCTCGTCGGCCACGGTGACGGGCAGGTGGGTTTCCCGCCGCAGCAGCTCGTCGAGGCCACGGAGGAGGGCGCCCCCACCGGTCAGGACTATGCCCTTCTCCACGATGTCGGCCGCCAGCTCCGGTGGTGTGCGTTCCAGGCATGTGCGCACGGTGTCCACGATCGTCATCACCGACTCCCGCAGCGCTTCCCGGATCTCCTCGTCGGCGATGACGATGGTCTTGGGCACACCGTCAATCAAGTCCCGTCCCTTCACGTCCATCGTGCGGCGCTCACCGGCCAGCGGTACGGCCGAGCCTAGCCCGATCTTGATCTCCTCGGCGCGCCGCTCGCCCACCAGCAAGTTGTAGTGCTTCTTGATGTACTGGACGACCGCCTCGTCCATCTCGTCGCCCGCGATCCGCACAGATTTGCAGAACACCGTTCCCGACATGGAGATCACCGCCACCTCGGTGGTGCCCCCGCCGATGTCGCAGATCAAGTTGCCTCCCGGCTCGTGGATGGGCAACCCCGCACCGATGGCAGCGGCAGTCGGCTCCTCGACCAGGTACACCTCGCGGGCGCCAGCATGCAGCGCGGAGTCCCGGACGGCGCGCTTTTCCACCTGGGTGATTCCCGAGGGCACACCAATGACCACGCGGGGCCGGCTGAGGCCGCGGCGGCGCCGGTGCGCCCGGCGGATGAAATACTCGAGCATCTGCTCGGTGACGTCGAAGTCGGCGATGACGCCGTCCTTGAGAGGCCGAATGGCGACGATGGTGCCTGGGGTCCGCCCGAGCATGGCCTTGGCCTCGTGGCCGACGGCCACCACCGAGTGGTCGGCATGCCGGATGGCCACAATCGAGGGCTCGTTGAGAACGATGCCCTCGCCTCGGGCAAAGACGAGGGTGTTGGCAGTGCCAAGATCGATCGCCAGGTCGGTGGAGAATAGGCCGGGCAACCATTTAAACAGCATCACTCGCCTCCCGTAGGGTTGGAAGTCGCGCGCCTTGAGCAAAATTTGCGCCATACTACGCCGAACCCCTGAAATACCCAAATTTTAATGGGGCCCGCGCCTTCGCGCCGTCCCCCACTCCTGTCAGCATGGTGTCGTAGTGATGCGGAGTTGACAGTGAGCCCCTTGCCGGCGCCGTCCGGGAACACTACAGTGCGCCCGTGGTCTCCGCTATCGTCTCCGCGCTGCACCTGCTAGCCCTGGCCATCGGCCTGCCTGCCGTCTTCCTACGCGGCCGGGCCCTCCGTGGTCGTCTCGACCCCGATGGGCTCCGCCGGCTGTTCGCCGCCGACACCGCCTGGGGGATCGCGGCTTTGCTGTGGGTGATAACCGGGCTGCTCCGCGCGTTCGCCGGGCTGGAGAAGGGGACGGCGTTCTACCTGGGCTCCGCCCTGTTCTGGATGAAGCTTGCTCTCTTCGTCGCGATTCTCCTGCTGGAGATCTGGCCCATGGTGACCTTCATCCGCTGGCGCATCGCGCTCAAGCGCGGACGCGCCCCCGACACATCGTCAGCGGCCGCGCTCTATATCGTCAATCACGTGGAGCTGGTGCTGGTCGTCATCATCGTCTTCGTGGCCAGCTTCATGGCCCGCGGCTTCGGTCTCCTCTAGGAGGACGCATGGGGCTCGAGCAGACGCTCAACAACACGCTGAGGCAGGCCATCAAGGACCGGGACACCCGAACCGCCGACGTGGTGCGGATGGTCAAGACCAGGCTCGCCGAGCGGCGGACCGCCAAGGGCTTTGCCGGCGAGGTGGACGATGCCCTCGTGCTGGACGTGATCGGAGCCTACCGCAAGCAGCTGCAGAAGGCGCTCGCCGAGTTCGAGAAGGCGGGCGAGCGGGGCGCGGCCCAGGTGGCCCAGCTCCGCTTCGAGATAGCGTTCCTCGACCGCTTCCTGCCCCAGCGGCTGGACGAGTCCGGCCTGCGCGCCCTGGTGCAGGAGCGGCTCGCGGCCCTGCGCATCAGCGATGCCAAACAGGCTGGCCGCCTCGTGGGAGACGTCATGCGAACCCACAAGGGACAGGTCGATGCCGCCGACGTGAAGCGGATCGCCGAAGAGCTCCTGAGCGGCCCCAGCCGGCCATGACCGAGCCGCGCACCGCCAGCGCCGTCGTCATCGGCGGCGGCGTGGTGGGCTGCTCCATCGCCTACCACCTGGCCCGCCGCGGGATGCGCGACATCGTCGTCCTCGAGCGTGAGACAGTCGGTGCCGGCACCACGAGCAAGGCGGCCGGCGGGATCCGGGCGCAGTTTCCGACGGAGACCGAGATCCGCTTCTCCCTCGAGAGCATCGCGGTCTTCGAGCGCTTCGCAGACGAGTTCGGAGTCGATCCGGGCTATCGTCGGATCGGCTACCTCTTTCTGGTGGCGGACGCGGCCGACCTGCAAGGCTTTGAGGAGCGCATCAAGCTACAGCGGCGGCTGGGCGTCGATGTCCGCGTGATCACGCCGGCCGACGCCCAGGCCTTGATCCCCGCCCTGCGCGTCGACGACCTCGTGGCCGCCGTGTGGGGGCCCCGGGACGGCGTGGCCGGCCCGGCTGAAGTGACGACGGGTTTTGCCCGCCGGGCCCGCGAGCTGGGAGCACGAATCGTCGAGGGAGTCGAGGTGACCGCCATCGAGCTCGAGCGCGGTCGGGTCACAGGCGTTCGGACTTCGACGGGACGACTGGCCGCACCGCTGGTCATCAATGCCGCCGGGCCCGCCGCCGCCAGCGTCGCGGGGCTGGCCGGTGTCCTGGTGCCGGTCCGACCCCGCCGCCGCCACATCTTCTTCACCGAGCCATTTCCGGCGATTCCCGGACCCGTGCCGCTCACCACGGATCGGGCGAGCGGCTTCTACTTCCGCAAGGAGCTCGACCAGCTCCTGCTCAGTCCCGGCGACGTCGAGGACGTGGGAGACGATCTCAAGGCGCCGGTGGACTGGGCCCGGGTGGCAGAGACGGTCGAAAAGGCCGTGCACCGCATCCCGATCATCGAGAAAGCCCGCATCGCCGGGGGCTGGGCCGGCTTGCGCCCGCTCACTCCCGACGACCATGCCATCATCGGCTGGGCTCCGGGGATCGAGGGGCTCTTCCTGGCCGTCGGCTTCGGCGGCCACGGCTTTCAGCACTCGCCGGCGACGGGCCGGCATGTGGCGGAATGGATCGTCGACGGGCGGCCGTCGCTGGATCTCTCCCTGTTCGACCCCGCGCGATTTGGACGCGGCAGCCCACCCGGTGAGAACGGCGGGCCCGACGCAGAATAGGGCGGCCGCCTATTTCACGCCAAAACCCGGGCGGGGTCTCAGAAACGGGGCGGTGCCGTCGCGGAGAGGGCGAGCGCCGTGGAAGGAGCCGGACCATGATGGTAGACCGTACGTTCGTGACCGAGAACGATGCTCAGCGCCAGCGGCTTCGTACGCTGGTCGCGCGGCTGAGCGACCAGGAGCTGTCCCGCCCACTGCCGGCGGGCTGGACGGTCGCCGGCGTGCTCGGGCACCTCGCCTTCTGGGATCAGCGGATCCTGGTGCTCCTCGAGCGCTGGCAGAAGGACGGCGCCGCGGCCGTGCCCCAGGCCTTGAACCCCGCCGACGTCGACTGGATCAACGACGCAACCAAGCCGCTGCTCCTGGGCCTCCCCGGCCGTCGTGCGGCCGAGCTGGCGGTCGCCATCGCCGAGGCAGCCGACGGAAAGGTGGCGGAGCTGGGGGAGACCTTCCTATCACGGAATGCGGCGGCCGGTAACCCGGTCAATCTAGTGCGTGCCCAGCACCGGCGCGAGCATCTGGACGAGATCGAGGCAGCGCTAGGTCTGCGATGGTAGGTCCCGAAAGTGGCACAACCTGGCTGTCACGGATCTTGACGTCGCCTAGTTAGTACTCCCGGCGACCCTGGAGACGGTCCCGCTTCCCACGTTGGAGACCCACACTCCGTTGTTGCCCACGGCGAGACGCACAGGTCCCTTGCCCACCGGTATGGCCGGACCGAGGATGTTGTTGCTGGCCGCGTCCACGCGCCAGACCGTCCCTCCTATATAGTCCGACACCCAGATCTGCTGGCCCACGGCGACGACCCCGCTGGCGCTCTGGCCGACCGCGAAGGTCACCACGGCGTTCCGGGCCTCATCGACCCGGGAAAGCGTGGCCGACTGGCTGGCGACCCAGACGCCCGAGGCGTTGGCGATTACCGCGCTCGGGCCCTGCCCCACCGAAACCGGGGCGCCGAGGATCCGGTTGGTCCGGGGATCAATCCGCCAGAGCAGGCTGTCCCGAAAGCCCGCGACCCACACGCCGCTGGCGCCCAGGGCGAGCCCGATGGGCTCGGCCCCCACGGGAATCGTCGCCACGACCTGGCGGGTCCGCGGGTCGATCCGGGAGACGGTTCCGCTTCCCATGTTCGTGACCCACACGCTTCCCGGGCCGACGACGATGTCGAGGGGCTCCCGCCCGACCTTGATAGGCGGGCCTCGGACCTCGTCCGCGCGCAGGTCAATCGTCCACACCTCGTCGCTACCATTTGTGGCCACCCAGACAGCCCCTTCCCCGACCGCCAGGCCGACCGGACGGACGCCGACGGCGTACCGCTTGGCGACCAGGTTCGTCTCCGGGTCGATCCGGGCCACGCTGTTGTTGCTGAGCTCGGCGACCCACACCGACCGGCCGTCCGTCGCGATCCCCTGGGGATCCCCCTGGACTTTGATATTGGCCACGACCGACGGCCGGAGCATCGGAGAGAACTGAAGGCTGGTCAGAAACGGCTCACCCTCGCCCTCGATCTTTGCCGCCGGCTGGCCCTGCCGCCGTCGCTCGCTGTAAGCGATGTTGACGGCGAGCGTGGGGGCGTTGGGATGAAGACAGAGGGCGTGACGAAGGGACAGCACGAAGACCACGCCGGGGAACTCCGGCACCGCTCGATCCTCCGCCACCGCGTCGTAGCGATGGCATCCGGGAGTCGGGCCAGGCGCCGAGCGGAACTCCAGGAGCCGGAAGCGGCCGCCGCGCAGCTCGGTTTCCCGGCTGCGCAGGAGCTGCTGCAGGAGCTGCTCGCGCGTGGGAAACGGCGTGTCGATGTTCGCCACCGCGGCGGTAGCCCAGATCGCGGCGCCGGGAGCATTACTGCCCCCCTGCTTCACGAACCCGGCCACGCTCCGCCAGACGTCGTCCTTGGGCAGCGTCGGCGCGACGTACCAGCCGTCGCCCTGGGGCGGCAGGACCGAGAATCCGTCGAACTGCATCCGCTGCCCTGACCGCGGCACCGGAGTGAGGTCCGGGCCCGTCGAGCAGGCCGCTACCATCAACGCGACGATTAGAAGCCAGGGCACCGCAACACGCCTTCTCATAGCCAGACCAGCTAACTGGTGCGGCACTCGGATTGTCAACACCTCCCTCGTGATCGCCCTGATGTCAGGAATCGCGACTGCCCCTCTGAGTTGATCACCCCAGTTGTCGTTCGAGAACCTTACATCCGCAGCGTCGAGTCGCCTTCGAGTATACGCAAGTCACCGCCAAACAGCACCTTTCCGTCGTGGCACGAGGCGTGCTCTATCGCGGCCCGATCGTCGCCGTTCCAGCAGCAGATGTAAGAGTCCAGAGGACTCGGGCGGCGACAAACGCTATGGCGCCGAGAAATCGCGCGCACATGGCAGCTCTGCTCTCTCCTGCCCAGCGTGGGGGAGAGACGGGGCAACAGGCAGGGCGGGACGGTCCCGCCCATCCCACGGCGTCGGTAGCGCAGCGGGCCGACGACGGCGAGGAGTGGCCAATTTCCGCTGGAACGTCACTCATCAGGAGGACAGCATCATGAGGCGAGTGCTTGCAGTACTCATCTCGGTGCTGACCGCTGTGTGGCCGCTCCTGCTGCCCCAGCCGGTCAGTGCCAACCCGTGCGGTGTCACCACCGCCGAGTATGTCAGCGTCAAGGCGAGCGGGTCCAAGGTCGATCAGTCCGGTGGGTTCTATCTGGATCAGTCCGGCGACGCCGGCTACGGCGGGTCTGGCGGGACCGGTGCGGCCACCAGTGGCGCCGGTGGCGCCGGTGGTGGTGGTGGCCAGGGTGGTAACCCCTACGTCAAGAACAGCCCGTATGGTGGCGACGCCCTGACCGTGAACATTCCCGTCAACGTTGCGGTGCAGGATTCGGATCAGAAGGCGAAGGCCTACGGCGACAGCAACGGCGGTAACGGTGGTTACACGGCTGCCGGCTCGCTCAACGCCGCTATCCCTGTCGCTGCGCAGCTCGGCGCCGGCAATGCCAAGGCGAACGGCGGCGACGGTGGCGATGGCAGCGGCAGTGCCGGCTTGATCAATCTCCTTCCCATCGGCAACGGCGATGGCGGCGCGGGTGGGGCAAATACGGACGGCTTCGCCAAGAACAGCGCCGACAGCGACATTTACAGCAAGACCTCGGCCGGCAGCGCGGACGGCGGCAACGGCGGTGGTCACTGGCAGAGCAACGACTCGGACCAGGACGCGAGCCTCAGCAACAAGGGCAACTCGCCGACCAGCACGGCCGGAGCAGCCTCGGTGACTTCTACCGCCACCGGTGGTCAGGGTGGTAATGGGGGCAACGGTGGCAACAGTGGTGCCGCTACGGGTACCGGTGGCGCCGGTGCGGCTGGCGGGTCGACCGACGCCAGGACCGCTGACAACTCCCGGAACGCCAGCACCGCGGCGGTCAACAACGACGTCGAGTTCGGTGCGGCCCAGGGTGATCCGTGCAAGCAGATCATCAAGGACTCCGTAGGTGTCATGGCGATCAACGGCTACAACAAGATCAAGGGCAGCGTGATGCAGAACGTGAACGCCAACCTGGGCAACGCTGCCAACACGAGCGTGAACCTGGGCGAGCTGGGTCTGCAGAATCGTGCCTGGGGTTATGAGCCAAACGGCCCGAGCAAGAGCCAGACGCCGGGCGTCAACATCAACGTCAACCCGAACACGAACCAGAACACGAACATTATCAGCTTCTAACGGTCGTACCCTGGCTCTGGCGGCAGCGCGCTGGGCGCTGCCGCCAGGGTCTTTCCTTTCGCCGGCGCAAGGCGAGAGACGAAGAGCGAAGAGGCGCTCGTGATGATCGGGATGAAGGCACTCGCTGTGGTGCTCGCGGTCGTACTCTTCACCCCCGAGCTAGTCGGGGCCCAAGGCGGCCAGGCGGTCAGCGGGTCGACTGGCGTCACGGGGATCTCCGGCGCCAACACCATCCAGGGCGCCACGATACAGGGCGCCAATACCGGACTGGGCGCCGCAGCCAACACCGCGGCGAATGGGTTACGGGGCCAGAACGTCAACGCCAACCTGAACACGAACCAGAACACCACCGGGGTCAACATCGGAGGCATCAACTATACGGGTGGTCCCGGTAACGGTGGCGAAGGCGCAGCTGCGACTAGCGGTGACGATGCCTCGATGTCGTCGACGTTCGCCTCGCCGTCGCAGTACATCGGCTTCGGCAGCTCGACCAACTACAGCACCAGCCTTTTGCAGATTCCCGGCTTCCTCGGTGTGCCGTCGAACTTCTCCCAACCCTACAAGCCCGACCTCTGGGTGAACGGCCCCGGGCCGATCGTCCCCTCGACGCTCACGCTGGCCCAGGCCGAGGAGTGCCGCGCCTGGGGGGTCTCCAGCGACTGGGACGGCGGCGAGCGGCCGGCGACCGATGCCATCGAGCTCATCTGGCCCTCGCTGGGCCAGAAGTTTCCGACCATGTCGAGCCCGGCGGGATACGTGGGGACCAGCAAGGTCTCGTCCACCGAGAAGTATTCCTTCATGGCCACCATCTGCCAGGCTGCTTATGAGGCCATGAAGAAGGGAGCCACCAAGGGGATCGTGACCTTCGTGATCCGACCCAAGAACAAGTCGGCGGGGATCGGCCTCGGCACCACGGGCGGCGGCTCATGGCTGCCGTCGGGCGTGACAAACACCCACCCCTATGCGGTGGCTGGCTCTGTAGGGTTTGGCACTGGCTGGGCCAAGGCCTACGCCGAGGGTGAGCTGATGATGCACGTCGTCGCGCTCCGCGAGACCAAGGCGGCGAGCCCCAGGAACAACCCGACCGCCAGCGCACCGACGCCGCAGGTCGCCGACAAGCCTCGCGACGATGCCGAGCGCACCCGCCAGCAGGCCACCGACCGTGCCTGGTTCGGCGCCCCGGCCTCGCCGGCTCAGCTTGGCGCCACGCGGCCTCAGCCAGCCCCGCTGCAGGGTCCGGTCCCGACACCGGCGGACTCACCAGCAGCGATGAGCGGCCCGATTCAGCAGGTCGCCGAGAAGCCCCAACCCGACCCCGGTACTACCCGGGCACCGATGGCCGACAAGGCCTGGTTCGGCGGGAGCTATACGCGCTGACTCTGAGGTAATTGGCGAGGAGGCAGAGGAGGGCATCTGATTTGGGCCCCTCTGATTTGTCTGTCTTGCTACTCGAGGACGACGAACCCGTCCAGGAACGCGGTGAGATCGGCGCGATACTGCTCGAAGGTCCCGGCAAAAGTGTAGGTCACGACCTGAACGGCCCCGCGCGGCCCGGTGTAGTAGTACCCGTAATAAACGAAGGGGCCGAGCGAGCCCGTGCCCTCGGACTGCAGGAGGAGAACCGGAATACCGTTCACCGTCTTTTTCTCCTCCCTGGTGATCCGGGCATCGGGCGCCTCCCGGCGGGCGTTGTTGATCACGATCTGCTTCCAGTTCTCGGGGTTGATCTTGGTAGGTTCGGAGACGATAAGAGCCCCGGCCTGACCGCTAGCGTGCGTGAACTCGTGCTCGGCGGCCATGTTCTGCCTGGGATCCGCGAGACGCCAGCGCGCCTGGTCAATCCAGATCCCGTAGGGAACCTGCCGGCCGGCCAGCAGCATCGTCGCGCCGGGCGGTCGTGTCGGCGCGGGCGCGCTGGCCGAGGCGGCAGCTTTCGTCTCCTCGACGTA
>DATIAY010000180.1:0-24991 GCA_035457825.1 Candidatus Methylomirabilota bacterium | reverse complement strand
GGGAGCCCCTCGAGCAGCGCCGCGGCCTCCTGGATGCCGGCCAGAATCCCCCACTGCCAGTCCTCGGGCAGGCTCTTGAGATAGACCTCGGCCATCACGCGCTTGCGGTCGTGGCGACGGGCGAGGATCTCCACGGTGCGGGCAAAGTAGACATCCGACACCTCGCCGCTTTTGATCTCGGCGTCGGACGCGGTGTGAAACGGACGCTTCGGGGTCGTCATGGGTGGGCCAACGTGCCGAAAATTTTGGCAGAATCACCCCGCCAAGTCAATGAACCGAGCACGGGGGTCGCCCCCTCAGTCAGACCTCGGCGCGTACATGATGACCGACACGCCGAGCAGGCAGACAGCGGCGCCGATCAGGTCCAACCGGTCGGGCACGATCCCGTCTATGGCCCACCCCCAAACCACCGACAGAACGACGAAGACCCCACCGTACGCGGCATAGACGCGGCCGAAGTGAGCCTCCTGGTAGGTCGGGATAAGGCCGTACAGCACCAAGACAGCCCCGCCGAGCAGCCCGGTCGGCCACCACCGACCGCCCCGCCATGAGGTAGCCGCCACCGATCTCGGCGAGTCCAGCAAGCACGAGCAGGAGGAGGAGAGTGGGCCACCGCGCTCATGCGGCTCGCCCCGAGATCCAGGTCAGAGCTTCAGCGACTTGAGGTAGGCCCGGAACTCGTCGGCCAGGTCCGGCCGGGCCAGGGCAAATTCGACCGTCGCCTTGAGGAATCCCAGCTTGTCGCCGGTGTCGTAGCGCTTGCCTTCGAACTCGACGGCATACATCGGCCGCCGCTGCCGCAGCCGTCGGAGCCCGTCCGTGAGCTGGATCTCCCCCCGGCGGTCGGGCGCGGTGTCAGCGAGGATCCCGAACAGGTCGGCCGTCAGCACATAGCGTCCGATGATGGCCAGGTCGGAAGGCGCCTCGTCCGGCCGCGGCTTTTCGACGAGGTCGGTGATCTCGTAGACTCGGGCGGCGTTGGGGCCGGGCACGGGCCGGCCCGCGATGATCCCGTACTGGGAAATACGCTCGCGGGGAACCCGCTCCACCGCCAGTACCGGCGCCCCGTAGTGCTCGAAGACATCGAGCAACTGTCGCATGCAGGGAACCACCGCACCGCCGATGATGTCGTCACCCAGGAAGACGGCGAAGGGCTCGTCGCCGACGAGCATCCGCGCGCACAGGATGGCGTGTCCGAGGCCGAGCGGCTCTTTCTGGCGGACGTAGCAAAGCGAGGCCAGCTCCGAGATCGTCTTGATCTGGGTCAGCTCGTCCACCTTGCCCCGATCGTTCAAGTAGTACTCCAGCTCGAAAGCGGCGTCGAAGTGGTCTTCGATGGCCCGCTTGTTGCGACCGGTGACGATGATGATCTCGCTGAGGCCGGAGGCCACGGCCTCCTCCACCACGTACTGGATGGTGGGCTTGTCGACCAGCGGCAGCATCTCCTTGGGCTGGGCTTTGGTGGCGGGCAGGAACCGGGTACCGAGCCCGGCCGCGGGAAACACGGCTTTGCGTACGCTCATACCATCCATCATACCGCCCCGACGGTGCTCGGGTGCGGCCGGGCTCAGGGGGCCGAGCGCCGCGTCCGGCGGGCCGAGATGATCCCGAACGCCACCACGTAGGTCGCCAGCCCCGCCGCCGCGCCGACCACGGCCGTGCCCACCAGCAGCGGGATCGAAACCTCATGCAAGAGCACCAGGATCTGCGACCAGGACAGGCGGCTCGGGTGCTCCACCACGTAGGCCAGCCAGGCGTCGCGAACACCGTGCGGGTCGGGTACCAGCACCGCACCCACCTTGAGGGCGACGCCGTACACGAACGGCGCGAACCAGGGGAGGTTGAGCCACACGCCGGTCACGGTGGCCGCCCGGTTCAGGGGGAAGATGGTCGCGATCAGGATGGCCAGGATGGTCTGTAGACCGAGGAGAGGAGTGCAGCTGATGAACACCCCCACGGCGAGCGCTCGCGCGATGGCGGCCGGCGGATCGTCGAGGTGGAGCAGCGCGCGAGCACGATCGCTCAGGCGCGGTGCGCTCATCAGCCTCATGCCGCACGTCCCCGCCCGACGCCCTCCAGCACCGCGATGATGGCCAGTACGCAGGCGGCCTGGAGGAGCACCAGCACGGCCTCACGGGTCGTGGCGTGCCCGAGCAGCAGCGCCGATACCCCCAGCGTCGCCGAGATGAAGTAGATGAGGCACACGCTCTGCACCCGGGTGAGACCGAGCGCTTCGAAGCGGTGGTGGATGTGATCCCGCCCGGTGTAGGCCAGCCATTCGCGCAGCGAGTGCACGCGGCCGGTGGCGACCCGCGCCACGCCCACGAAGGCGATGTCGAACAGCGGCACGCCGAGGATCAGGGCCGGTGTGAACAGCGCCACCACCGGATCATTGTCGGCCCATTCTCCCATCACCGCCAGTCCGGCCAGCGTGAAACCGATGAAGGACGCCCCCGAGTCCCCCAGGAAGATGCTCGCCCCCTGCGGTCGGAAGTTGAAGGGCAGAAAGCCCAGGCAGGCCCCGACCAGGCCGGCGGCCAGGTACATGAGATAGCGCTGGTCCGTCTGCAGCGCGGTCATGCTGAAGAACACGCCGGCGATGACCCCCAGGCCGGCGGCCAGCCCGTCCATGCCGTCCAGGAACTGCACGGCGTTGGTCACCGTGAGAAACCAGAGGATGGTGAGGGTGATGTTGATCAGCTCCGCCGCCGGGAGCCACGTGGGCGCGATGTTCAGGCTTACCCCGTAGAGCATGGCCACCGCGGCGGCGACCAGCTGTCCACCGAGCTTCATCCAGGCGGGTACCTCGAGGATATCGTCGAAGATGCCCACGCCCACCACGATGAAGGCGCCCAGCGCCACGCCCTTGAGCTGGTCCGAGAAGTGGAAGTTGGCGAGGACGGTCGCCGCGAAAGCGACGTACACGGCGGCGCCGCCCAGGAGCGGCGTGGCTACCCGGTGCAACTTGCGGCTGGCCGGCTGGTCGAGCACGCCCCGCCACCGGGCATAGCTTCGCACCAGCGGCACCGTGAAGAGCGCCACGGCGAAAGCGACCAGGACGAGATAGAGCCAGAGGAGGCCGGCGCCGTGGAAGGCGCGGCGCACGGGCGGCAGGATGAGCAGCACGACCAGGGCCAGCCGCAGCAGCCACAGTCCCACGCCGTTCACGGGGTGAGGGCGTCGACCAGAGCCGCCGCCACGGCGTCCACCTCGGCGTCGGCCAGGCTCGGGTAGCAGGGCAGCGAGAGCGCCGTGGCCCACAGGCGGTCGGCCTCGAGGTAACCGTCGAGCCCGAGGGCCTGATGAAGGGGCCGATAGACGGGCCGGCGGGTCGCGATTCCCCGCGCCTGCAGCGCGGCGATCAGCGGGGCCAGGGGTCGATCGACGGTGACGACGAAGCGATGATAGACGTGGCTTTCGCCGGCGTCGTCGGGAAGACGGCAGCGGGCGCCGGCGAGGCGACTCCGGTAGCGCGCCGCGATCGCCCGGCGCCGGGCCACGAACGCGTCGAGCCGGGCCAGCTGGCTGCGGCCGAGGGCGGCCTGCAGATCGGTGAGCTTGTAGTTGAAGCGTGGGGCCAGGTCCTCCCGCTCGTCATAGTCGCGAGCGTCCCGCACCCGCCGCACCAGCGCCGCCGGCCCGGCCACGGCACCACCCTCACCGCTCGTCACGAGCTTCGTCGCGTAGAAAGAGCAGATGGCCAGCGTTCCCTGGCTGCCCGCCGGCCGCCCGCGCACCACGGCGCCCAGGGCCTGGGCACAGTCCTCGATGACGGGGACTCCGAGCGCCGTGAACACCGCGAGGTCGACGGCCCGGCCGAAGGCGTGCGGGACGACGAGGGCCGCAGTGCGGGCACCCAGGCGGCGCTTGGCATCGTCGCCGGACAGGGTCAGCGTGGCGGGGTCGGCGTCGGCCAGCACCGGCACGGCACTGCAGCGGGTGACGGCGTGATAGAGAGCGTCGCAGGCGTAGGTGGGGATGATCACCTCCTGGCCGGCGCCCACGTCGAGGGCCCGGAGCGCCAGCTCCAGCGCCGCGCTCCCCGAGCTGACCACCGCGGCATCCTCCACCCCCAGACGCGCTTGAAGCTCGCGCTCGAAGGCCGCGACCTCCGGGCCCTGGGCCAGTTGGCCCCCGCGCACGACACCGGCGACCCGCTCGGCATCGGCATCGCTCACGGTGGGCCGTGAGTGGGGGATCAAATGTCCAGCAGCAGCCTGACCGACTGAAAGGCCTCCGCATACTTCACGCGGGCCTGGATGCCGCGGAAGTTGGCGCAGGACACCGCCAGCTCGAGGATCGTGAGGTCCTCGATGTTGGTCTTGGTCACCTGGGAACGGTGGGCCTCCAGCGAGGCGAGCTTCCGGGGCAGCACCTTCTCGATGTTGGCGTAGCAGTTGGGCGCGAAGTGTTGCGTGGAGGGCACCTCGAAGAAGAGGAAGTTGGGCACGTAGCGGGTGGCCGACAGCGTGGCCTGGGCCAGGTTGTGGTGGTCCTGGTGCGTGTCATCCGGCGAGTTGACGAAGATCATCGTGGGGTTGATCTCGCGGATGACCGATTCGATGCGCACGATCAGCTCGCGGTGGTAGGGCACCTCGGTGTCCCGATAGTCACCCCAGAACACCCGGTGCGCCCCCATGATGACCCTGGAGTCCTCCTGCTCGCGGCGACGCAACCCGGCGTCTCCGCCCAGGGCACCGTCGGTGGCGACGAACAGGTGGACGGCGTGGCCCTTCTCGGCGTATAGGGCCAGCGTCCCGCCGCAGCCGTACTCGATGTCGTCGGGATGGGCGCCGAGAGCGAGAACGTTCACGGCCGGGACATCCATCGGGGCTTCACGCGTCGAGCCTGAACCACCGATCCCCCTTTCGGAGAATGGCGAGCGCCTCGTCGCCGTGCGTCAATAATAGGTCAAGGGCCGAGAGAAACGGGACGAATTCTCCCCGCGGTTGCGCGTAGACGGGGTGGTTGTACTCCTGGGCCCGCACCTCGATGCCGGCAGCGCGGAATTGTCCCAGATCCATGTAACGCGCGCCGTCGCGACCAGCCAGGTAGACCGTCGCCCCGACGGCCCGGCAGAGCGCGACGAGGCGTCCGGTCGGATCGGTCGTGGGCACCGACAGCTCGGAGGCCAGACGGGCGGGCACCGTGATTCCCACGGCCCGGGCCAGCCAGCTCGCGCTCGCCACCGCCAGCGGGGCCAGAGTATTCCAGCAAGTGGCGTAGAACTCCGCCAGCGCCGGAGCCCAGTTCCGGAAGTGGCTGGCCCGAGCGTACGCGTGCTCGACGGCGCGCAGATGCCGGCGCGCCCAGTCCTGGCCGGTGTCGACCGGCACCTCGGCCAGCGCCATGCCCAGACGGGCCCGCACCGGGACGGTGAGCCAGCGGGGGCCGTCCGGCGTGTTGATGCGGTTGCGATTCTGCCAACCGTTCTTGGCGAATTGCACGGTGTCGAGGAAGACGAAGAGATCGGCCTCGGCCCACTTCGCCAGATAGCCGAGCCACGGCAGGTAGTGGGGCTGGTGGATCGCGACCTTCATGCGCCGCCGACGAAGATCGGGCTGGTGAGAATCCGGTGCGGCATGGTGGACCGGACGTCGAGCCGGAATACCGCCGGCGCCGCCCCCGCCACTGTCCGGTGGGCGGTACGGAACGGGGTCTGACCCGTCCAGGCGTCGGCCACCTCACCGTTACGCACAAGCGTGATCCTCAGCGGCATGCTCGCGGGACCGGTCGCCTCCACGGCGACACGGATCTCGATCGGCGTCCCGGCCGGAACGCCGAGTCGATCCCCCGACTCCGCCGTGGCCCCCGGCGTCACGACGGCGTACTCGCTGAGGACAAGACTCGCCTCCCCGCCCCGCTGGAGCGCGTAGAGACGCCCGCGGCGCAACGCGGCGACAATCGCCCCCGGTGAACGCTCTTCCACGAGGAACACCGTCTGAACGCTGCTCAACCGCTTGCCGCCGAGGGGGCCGTGATAGCCCGACTCGCCGACGGCCCACGCTGGACGACTGCGCTCGCCGGCGGCGAACTGCCCGAGCAGCCGGTCCCAGACACCGCCGGGCTCCACGACATGTAGCGACTGCTCGTACAGCCCGCCGAAGCCGACGTAGCGAGACGTCCGCAGCAGATCGCCGGCGTGGGACTCGGTGCGCCAGGCCACGGTGAAGGGCCCCCGGCTCTGTTCGCCGCCGTCGCGGGCCTCGGGGAACGACCACACCGTAGTCCCC
This sequence comes from Candidatus Methylomirabilota bacterium, assembly GCA_035457825.1. Lineage (GTDB taxonomy): Bacteria > Methylomirabilota > Methylomirabilia > Rokubacteriales > CSP1-6 > 40CM-4-69-5. Next base: position 18,758 of record DATIAY010000180.1, on the reverse strand, counting down.
CCGAGTCGCTCGACGTGATCGATGAGCTCCTGGTAGGGAACGGTCCCGAAGTCCTCCCAGGGCGGAAAGCGATCGACCGTGAACGGCCAGCTGCGCACGAGGGCCAGGACGCCGACGGCGGCCAGCGCGGCCCCGGCCAGCCAGCGCCGGCGCCGGAAGACGACGACCCGTCGTCCCAGCCGCCGCCGCACGCGCCATTTCATGGAGAGCAGGGCCACCCCGGGAATGAGGAGCAGACCCGGCAGCGCGTCGAGGAGCGACTGCACCGCGTAGCGCGCCGGCTCGCGGTTGCCGATCACGGGCAACGTGGCCAGCGCGGTGGCCTCGGTGAGGCCGAAGACGAGCAGGTTCTTCTGCGTGTTGTGCAGCCGGAACGTGAGCTCCCACGGCGAGACCGTCCAGTAGTAGTGGGGGACAACCTCCACGCCAGGCAGGAGCAAGACGCGGGGATGCCTGCGCTGCACCTCGGCGACCCGCGCCAGATAGCGGTCGAGGCCGACATCGAGCACCCCGCGCTCTTCGTAGGCTAGCCGCGTGAGAGCCCGGAAGGGTGGCAGCCCGTACTCGACGCGCAGCAGGTAGTTCTCGGCGAGCAGCAGGGCGGCGATCCCCTGGCGCTCGGCCGTCTGGGCCAGCTCCTCGAGAGGGAATGTTCCCGTCGTGAGGTCAGAGTGGACGTGCAGGACGGCGGGGAGCCGCTCCAGGGCGCCGGCCGGGGGCGCGGCCGACAGCAACGTCAGGACGAGAACGAACCGGCCCAGACGCGTCACCGCGCGGCGCGCTCACGGACGAGCGTGGCGTAGAGGTCGAGCAGCCGGGCGTCGGCCACCTCCGTGGAGAACCGCTCGGCCCGGGCCTGGGCGGCGTCCCCCAGCTTCTGACGAAGCGCCACGTCCTGACCGAGCTCGATGAGGGCGGCGGCCAGGGCCTCGGGCTCCTCGGCGGGAACCAGCCGGCCCGCCTCGTCCGGCCCTACCACGTCGGGCACGCCGCCGACGGCCGCTCCCACCACCGGCAGCCCGAGCGCCATGGCCTCCACCAGCGCGCGCCCCATCCCCTCGTTGCGCGAGGGCGAGGCGCAGACGTCGGCCGCGGCCAGGTAGTCGAGGAGCCCGCCCGCGGCCCCGGCGAGGGCGCCGGCCAGCACGATGCGTCCAGCGACGCCCAGACGGGTCGCCTGGGCCTCGAGCGACGTCCGATCGGGCCCGTCACCGACGAGAACGACGCGCGCGGCGGGAAGCTCCTGCAGCACCCGCGGCAGCACAGCAACGAGGAGCTCGAAGCCCTTGACGTGGACGAGGCGGCCCACGCCCACGATGATGAAGTCGCCCTCGGCGAAGCCGAGCCGGGCTCGGGCCGCGGTCCGCGACGGTGCCCGGGCCCGCAGGGCCGCCGTCGGCACGCCGCTCGGGATGTCCACGAACTGCCCGCGCCGGCCGACCCCCTGGGCCAGGTGCTCCTGCGTGCCGCGCTCGGTCAAGGTCACGATGCGGTGCGTCCACCGGGCGGCCACGCGCTCGAGCCGTACGAAGAGCGCCGACCGAAGAGCCCCGTAATAGCCGTAGAAGATGTGGCCGTGCGGTTGGTGGATCACCACCGGCACTCCGGCCAGCCGCGCTGCCAGCCGCCCGGTGAACCCGGCCTTCGACGTGTGGGTGTGGACGATCATCGGCCGCTCGCGACGCAGAAGCCGCGTCAGTGTCAGCAGCGTCGCGAGGTCGCGTGACGGGGAGACCTCACGGCCCAGCGACGGCAGCGGGACGAGCGGGCAGCCACGACGGCGAGCGTCGTCGATCGTGCCCTTGTCTGATTCGGCCACGCCGACGGCGAGGCGACAGTCGTAGCCCGCCCGCCGAAGGGCCAGCACCTGAGCCACGGTGTTCTCCGAGGATCCTCCGAGGCAGAGGCGGGTGATGACGTGCAGGACCCGAATCGGCGTCACGGCGCGGCCCCGACCTCGGGACGGGTACCCGGCCGCCGGGCGTGCAGCTCGAGGGAAGGACCGATGAGCCACGCACCGCCGGAGACGGCGGCGACCAGCGTGGCGGCCAGGCCGAGCAGGCGCGGTAGCAGACGGGCCCCGAACGCGCCGGGCGTCCGGGCGGCGAGAGGGGAATTTCGCAGCGACAGCACCCGCAGTCCTGCCCGACCGACCGCGGTCGCCAGACCCCGCGGCGTGAAGGCCACGACGTGCAGCACGGGTGTGTGACCACCGATCGGTCGACCGCCGAAGAGATGCGCCAGGCGCCGATGGAACGCCCCGTTGGGAACCCGAACTACCAGCCGGCCACCGGGAGCCAGGACCCTGGCCGTTTCCTGCAGCGCCACCGCCGGGTCGCCGAGGTGGTCGAGCACGTTGACGAAGGTCAGGACGTCCGCCGCCGCCGGCCGAATGGGCAGCGCCCCCGCGTCGGCCTGCACCGTCGGCGCCCCCGTCGCCTTGTGAGCGGTCACACACGCCTCGTAGGCAATGTCGAGACCCATCACGCGCCAACCTCGACGCAGGGCCGCCGCCATCAGATGCCCGCCCGCAGCTCCCGCGTCGAGCAGGCAGGCGCCGCGGGGCTGGGGCTCGGCGTGGTCCAGGATCGCCGAGAAGAGTTCCTGCCGAGCCTGGTCGGCCCGACGCGGCGAGAAGCTCGCGGGATAGGCCGTCTCGTAGTGGCGCCGGAGATCGGTGCGCGCGGGGATCGGGAACTGCACGCCGGTGCCGCAACGCACACAGCGGCGCCAGGCACGACCCAGACAAGGGGCGTCGGCCTCGGTGCCGGCCCCGCACGCCGGGCACGCGGAGCTGCGTAGCTCATCGAGCGCGTCGGTCAACCGGGCCACCGACGTCTCCCACCCGAAGTGAGCCTCGCAGTGACGACGACAAGCCTCCCGCAGGCTCGCCAGCGATTCGGGACGCCGGGCCCGGTCATCGAGGAAGCTCTCCAGACCGTCGGCCATGGCCTCGGCGCTGGCGTCGCGGAAGACGAGGGACGGCGCCAGCGCGCGGAGGAGCTCGGGCGTGGCGCCGACGGGCGTGCCCAGAACGGGCGTGCCGCAGGCCAGGGCCTCCAGGGTGACGAGACCGAAGCCCTCGAGCTCGCGCGTGGGCAGCAGGAACACGTCGGCCGCCTGATAGTAGGTGGGCAGCTCACCCTCGGCCACGTAGCCGAGGAACGTCACGTGCCGGCCGAGGTCGAGCGCAGCGGCTTGCGACTGGAGCGCTCCGCGCAGCGGGCCGGCGCCGCCGATCAGCAGCAGCACGTCGGGCACGCGGCGACGTACGCGGTCGAGGGCCGCGAGCAGGCGATCGAGCCCCATGCGGGGCTCGAGGTTGCGCAGCGTGAACACAATCGGACGGCCCGGGGCCAGACCCAGGCGGCGCCGGGCGGCGGCCTGGTCGGCCGGGTGGAAGCGCTCCAGATCCACCCCGCCCGGAATGCGCACGACCCGATCCCCGCCGATGCGGTAGAGCTTCCACAGCAGCGAGGCCGAGAAGTCGCTCAGCACGTGGATGCGGGTCGCCCGCGCCAGGCTCGCGCGCTCCAGCAGCCAGAGCAACGCGGCGCCGGCGCTCCCGAGCATGCCCCGGCGGTGACGCCTGGTCGTGCCCTGCCGCCACCAGAACTCCAGCGGGGCCGGCGAGTGGAACGTGTAGAGGCTGGGCAACTGGCGCCCGGCGCGGGAGGTCAAGGCCCCCAGCGCCGACAGCGGCTGATGCAGGTGCAGCAGGTCCGCGCCGTGGGCCTCGAGCTCGTCGGCAACGGCGCGGCGGGCCCCGGAGACCGACGTTCGTACGAACGCGGGCAACGACCGGCGCGTCACGGGAAAGTGGTGGACGGGAATGGCCCGGTGCACGAGCGCGCCGTCCCGCTCACCGTCCGGAGTACGGCAGACGATGCGCACCCGGTGGCCGGCCCGGTGCAGCCGCGCCGCTTGCTCCGCCACCACGCGCTCGCCGCCGCCCCGCACGATGACGGGCGACACATCGGCAACGACGAGGATCCTCACGAACGGGCGCTCCAGCTCACCGCGCCATCCAGGTAGTGACGCATCCAGAGCTCGGCCATCATCAACGTCCACAGCCGGTCGGCATGATTGCGCTCCCGGGCCAGATGCTCGCGCGTGAGGGCCTGGACCGCGGCCGGCTCGAAGAGGCCGCGAGCGCGCAGGCAGTCAGGTGCCAGGAGGTCCTCCAGGGCCGGGCGTAGCTCACTCCGGAGCCAGCGGGCCAGCGGGATCATGAAGCCCTGCTTTCGGCGCTCGAGGATCCGAGGGGGCAGCACGTCGGCGAAGGCCGCTTTCAGCAGTCCCTTGAGCCGCCAGCCCGGCAGCTTCTGGGCCGGCGCAATCCGGAGCGCCTGCTCGACGAGGCGGTGGTCGCAGAGCGGAGCGCGCACCTCCAGGGCGTGCGCCATGCCCAGGCGATCGGCCATGGTGAGCAGGTCGTCGGGCAGGTACGTGGCAAGATCCACGCGGAAGGCGCCGTCCACGGGGTCGCCGTGACCGAATGTGGCGAAGGCGTGTCGCTGGTCGGCATCCACCCGGCCCGGCCAGCGGTCGCGGAGCGCGGGGGTGGCGAGGCGCGTCAGATCGATGTCCGAGAAAAAACGGGTCCAGCCCAGGTAGCGGTCGGGCAGCGGCACCACCCCACCGGCGAGAAATCGTCGGCCCCAGCTCCCCCAGCCCCGGCTCGCCTCCGATTCGCTGATCAGGCGCTGGCCTGCCGCGGCGCCCAGGCTCCGCAGGCCCTGCGGCAAGCGGGTGTAGAGCTGGGACAGGCGCAGGCCGAGATAGCGCGGATAGCCGGCGAAGGTCTCGTCACCGCCGATACCGGACAGCGCCACCTTCACGTGCCGCGCGGTGGCCTGCGCGACGACGTAGGTCGGCACTGCCGAGGAGTCGGCGAACGGCTCGTCGAAGTGATCAACGATCCGGGGCAGGAGCTCACCCATGGCGGGCTCCAGGATCTCCTCGTGGTGATCGGTCTCGAAGCGCCGGGCCACCAGCCGGGCATAGGGAAGCTCATCGAACCCGGACTGAGCCGTCCCGAAGCCCACGCTGAAGGTCGCGATGCGTTGCCCCGTCACTTCGCGCATGCTGGCGACGATCGCACTGGAATCGATGCCGCCTGACAGGAAGACGCCGAGCGGCACATCGCTCTCCAGCCGCAGACGCACGGCCTCCCGGAGCTCATGACGGACGAGCGCGGACAGCTCCTTCACCGGCAGCGGCCCGGCGTCTCCCGCGGCGACGGCGGGTAGGGCCCAGTATCGCGCCAGCCTCAGGCCTGCCTCGTCCAGCACGGCAAGGTGGCCGGGGGCGAGCTTGGCGATGCCGGCGAAGATGGAGCGGTGGCGTGGCGTGTAGCCGAAGGCCAAATAGTGCCGGAACGCATCCCAGTCCAGCTCGCGGGCGATCGCCGGATGGCAGAGCAGCGCCTTGATCTCCGAAGCGAAGAGCAAGAGCCCATCCCGGTGCCAGTAGTAGATCGGCTTCTTGCCCAGGCGATCCCGGGCCAGCAGCAGCCGCCGACCGGGACGGTCCCAGAGGGCGAAGGCGAACATCCCTCGCAACCGTTCGACGCAGGCGTCCCCGTAGGCCCGGTAGGCCTGGATGATGACCTCGGTATCGCTGCGTGTCCGAAAGCCGTGTCCGCGGGCCTCGAGCCGGGCGCGCAGCTCTCGGTGGTTGTAGATCTCACCGTTGAAGACGATCCAGGTGGACTCGTCCGGGGCCGCCATGGGCTGGTGTCCGGTGGTGAGATCGATGATCGCCAGGCGGCTCATACCGAGCCCGAGCCCGGGCTCGGTGTGGACGCCGTCATCGTCCGGCCCACGGTGCTTGAGCAGACGTACCATGGTCCGCAGCAGGTCGGGCGCCGCGTCCCCCACGTAGCCGGCGATGCCGCACATAAAGGGGTTAAAGCCAGTATGGGGGACAGCAGGCGCCGGCGCCTAACTGAACGTCGCCGGGGAGCGGCCCCCCAGGGCCGTCAGCGAACCGGCTGGCCGGCCGGGGCTCCGCTCACCAACTCCGCGTAAACTCGGCGTGTTGCCGCGACGGCCCGGCTCACGTCGAAGGCCGCGACCGCGCGGTGCCGGGCCGCTGCGCCGAACCGGCGAGCCAGCGCGGTATCTTTCAGCAGGGTGACGAGGGCCCGGCTCAGGGCCGCGGGCTCGCCGGGCGGCACCAGCAACGCCTGGCCCTCGTGATCGAGCTGCTCGACGATGCCGTCGATGGCCGTCGCCACGATCGGCACCCCCAGCGCCATCGCCTCCAGCGTGATCATCGGGAAGCCCTCCAGGAGTGAGGGGACGGCCAGGACGTCGAAGCCTCTCAGCAGTGAGGGTACGTCCGACCGGAAACCTAGAAAACGAACTCGCTCGGTAAGCCCCAGGCTCTGCGCCCGCGCCAGCAGCTCGCCACGCCGGGGGCCATCGCCGACGATGGCCAGCCAGACATCCGGTACCTGGGCCAGCACTACGGCCGTCGCCGCCAGCAGATGCTCGAAGCCCTTCTGCCAGACGAGCCGGCCCACGCCACCGACGATCCGGACGTGCTCGGGAAGCCCGAGCTCCCGCCGCAGCCGTCGGCCGTCCTCACCGCTCTCCGAGGGCGGCAGCCGCTCGGTCTCCACCCCGTTGTGGACGAGCGCCACGCGGGCCGGGGGCACGCCCCAGTCCTGGACGAGCTGGCGCCTGAGGGCCCCCGAGACGACGATGAAGCGGTCCACGCGCGGGCGAGCCAGCCGGTCGAAGAAGCGGTAGACGCCGCCGCGGAGACGATCCACCCCGAAGCCGTCGACCGGCATCTGGATCGTCGAGACGAGCCGGACGTCAGGCACCGCCCACACGGCCATCCGCGCGAAGAAGTCGGCGCGGGCGCCCTGGCTGTGCACCACGGCGAAGCGGCCGCTGCGAACGAGTCGCCGCAGGCGGGCGATCGTCGTCACGCCGGCCCGGGCACGCATGTCCATGGCCACGAACTCGGCCCCGGCGGCGCGGGCCTGGACCTCGAAGAGCCCGCCGGGATGGGCGGCGACGCTCACCGTCCCGCCCTCACCGGCCAGGCTTTCGATCAGTTGCAGAAAACCGCGCTCGCCCCCGCCAAACTCGAGATTGTCGATCACGAAGAGAATCGAGGTCAGCGGCGCCATGGGCCTGTCGCACCCCGGAGCGCGTCGCGCCCCGCGGCCAGGATCGCGCGAATCTCATCACAGGCGAGACCACGATTGACGAGCGCCGACTCCAGCAGCATCCGGGGAATCAGGGACACGCCGGCGGCGAGCCGGGCCGCCGGGTAACGGCGCCCGGGCAGGTGCCGGCGCAGCAGCAGAAGCTTGTTGCGGGCGAGGTAGTACAGGCGCTCCGGCGTCCGACGCTTGCCCGGCGAAACCTTGTGGCGGGCCACGGCGGCGGGCTCGTAGCGGACGCGGTAGCCCCGCTGGCCCAGCCGCAGGCAGAAGTCGACGTCCTCGTGGTAGACGAAATAGTCTTCATCGAACCCGCCCACGGCCCGGAAGGCCGCCGGCCGAACCGCCATGGCGCAGCTGATGACGAAGTCACAGTCGATGGCGGCAGCCGCCGGGGTCTCGCGCAGGCGGCCGAGCCGGCGGTCGATCCAGCCCGCGCCGCTGAGGTCGCGGTCGGGCGCGTCGTAGGCCACGATCCGCGCGCCCACCGCGCCTACCATGGGCTCGTCCAGCGCCGCCAGCAGCGGAGCGAGGGCACCGGGGGCGGGCACGGCGTCGTCATCGAGGAAGAGCCAGACATCGCTGGCCGGCGAGGCCTTGGCGGCCAGAAGATTTCTGGCCGCCGCGGCTCCGAGGTTGTCGGGCGAGCGCAAGCAGGCCCCCCGAGCGAGGCGCGCACCCTGGGAGCGGAGCCAGTCCTGCACCGCGGCCTCGGTCCCGTCGTGGGAGCCGTTGTCGACGACGAGCACTTCCACACGGTCCGACGGATAGTCGAGGGCAGCGACACCGGCGAGCGCCTCCAGCACATCGCGGCGCCGGTTCCGGGTCACGATGAGGACGGCGATGCTCGGCGGCGAGGGCGCCCCCGTCACGCCTGCGTGGGCGCGCGCCGCCGGGAGCGCATCCACTGCACCGCCTCCAGCACCGCCTCCGGCCTGATCGCGAGGATGTCCTCACCGGGGCCGACGACGGTGGTCAGGCGAACGCCGGGGCTGGCCGGCGGGTGGCGCAGGGGGGTGAAGCAGTCCGTGCGCCCCAGCAGCACGATGAGATCCACGGTGATGCCGTCGAGGAAGTAGACCAGGTTGGCCGGGCCGGCATCGAGCCCGATGAAGAGATCGGAGTTGGCGATGACGGACATGCTCTGGGCCACCGATAACGTCCCCCGCGCGTCGAGGACGCGGGCGTCCCCGGGCAGCGGCCCTGTCTTGCCAGCATCCACGAGGATCAGCCGGCACTCGGGGATCGTCCGCAGCAACGCCGTGATCAGCACGGCAAAGCGGGCGGCGCCCCACTCCTTGTTGAAATCGTAGTGGCGCGCCGTCCCGATCTGGGTGTCCAGCGTGATGACGAAGCGGCCCCCGTCGGGAAAGGCGCGATCGATGAAGGCGCGGCCGAAGGCGCGCTCGGTCTCCGTCCAGACCAGGCGCGGCCGCCGGACCAGCGGATCGCGATCGTACCAGCGCCCCAGCGGGTACGGCAGGATCGCATCGCACTCGCGGACGAGGTTGCGAGCCGCCAGCGCCCGTCGGATCTCCCAGGGCGGCGGGAAGGCCAGGCCCCAGCGCGAGGTCAGCGTCTGCTCACGCACCCAGTCCTCGACGACGACGACGCGACGCACGCCCTCGATCCACCGGCAGGCCTGCTCGAGGCCGGGCCGAACCAGCACCGAGACCTCGGCGTCGGGGATCCGGCCCCGCACGTAGCGGACGAACTCGCCCAGGATGAAGGGCACGTCGCCGAGTCCCCGCACCCACGCCGTGGCGAACCGCCGAGCGCCCCGTCGTTCGGCGCGGCGGAGCAGCCGGTCGGCGTCGAAGAGGCGGAAGAGCGCCCCGCTGGGGATGTGCATGGCCTATGATATGGTCGCGACGTCGATGCGGGTCCTGCTCGTCACGCCGCTCTTCTTCCCGTCACTGTCGGGCGCCGCCGTGTACTTCGACACCCTGAGCCAGATGCTGATACGCGTGGCGCCCACGGCCCGCGTGACCATCCTCACTCGCGCCGTGGCCGGCGCCCCGCGCCGGGAGCGGCGGGGGGCGGTGTGTGTCCTCCGCCTGCTGCCGGCCGCTCGCGCCCGCCGCACCCGGCTCGGCGAGCGCCGCGCGGCCCTGGCCACGGTCGTGATCATGCTGCTCGTCTCCCTCGCGTTGCGCAGCGACGTCGTGCATTACCACACCCTCGTCTCCTATCGCGCCATCCATCGGCTGGCCCGGCTGTTCCGGGCACCCCTGGTGGGCGACATGCGGGACCTCGCGGCGCGCCACGAGGGCGCCGACATCGCCCAGTACGGGCACTGTAGCAGGCTGATCTGCGCCTCCGAGAACATCCGTGACTACCTCCTCGCCGCGGGGTTCCCGCCCGCGCGACTCGTCCACGTTCCCATTCCCTTCGTGCCACCCGTGCCGGCGGCGCCGGCCCAGGTGGCCGCCGCCCGGGTCCGCTACGGCGTGGGCGACGTGCCCTACGTCCTGTTCATCGGTGCGATCCTGCCCGCCAAGGGCATCGCCGAGCTGATGGCCGGGATGGCGCTCGTGTGGCGGGAGCTGCCCGAGCTTCACCTGGCGCTCGCCGGCCCCCTGACCCCCGAGGGCGACGCGCACTTTCCCGGCGGATTCCGCGCGCACGTCGCGCGCGACAGACGCCTGCACTACCTCGGCCCGGTTCCTCACTCGGACGTCCTGCTCCTGCTCCAGGCCGCCGAGCTCTTCGTCCTGCCCTCGTGGACAGAGGGTCTGGGCCGCTCCGGGCTGGAGGCGATCGCGCTGGGACGCAAGGCGATCCTGCCGCCAGGGGTACCCGAGTTTGCCGCCGCCTGCCCGGAGGCCGTGCTGCCGGCGGTGACGCCGGCGGCCATCGCCGACCACATCGTGCGCACCCAGCGGGCTGGCAAGACGCCCGCCTACCCGCTGGAGCGGCACGATGCCCTCCAGATCGCCGCGGCGACGCTCGAGGTCTACCGGAAGGTCGGCGCTCAGTCGCCCCATATCACGGGGTAGCGAAGCGCTTCGATCCGTCCGAACTCACGGTCAAACCTCCGGTCGTAGTCCTCGGCCGCCAGCACGCGGTGAGAGGCCGGCGCGCGCGTGTACACGTAGAATACGGCCACGCCGCCATGGGTCACCGTGGCCGCCAGGGTGTAGCCGGTGGTGTCGAGGCGATGACGAGCCTCGCGCGTCACGGCCACGACGTCCCCCGCAGGAGATGCCGGAAGCGTACCCGCGCCGGCCCGTGCATCTGCGGCCAATCGCGTCTTGCGGTGGAAATAGTACTTGCCGACGAGGACGCGGAGATCGGACAGGACCACGGCCTCCGGCCGAGTCGAGGTGCGTATGAAGTAGCCTGCGGTTTTCGCGCCGTCGTTCAGGTAGGTCTCACCGCCCCAGAGCCCGATGGGGTCCGCGGGACCCAGGAAGGGCCTGCCGTAGACGCGGGATGGGATCATCAGCGCGGTCCATCCGATCAGCAGCGCGAACGCGACGCCGGCCAGGGTGCGGGCCAGCGGGCGAGCCGCGGCCGAGACATGCTCGCCCGCTTCGACCACAGCGGCGCAGCCCAGCACGAGCAAGGGCAGCAGGACCGGCGTGAGGTAGGCGTTCACCACGGTGCCAGTCGGGTTCGCCACGAAGGCGGTGGGCACGCCGAACGCGATCACCCAGAGAGCGAGCAGAAGACCGCGGTCGCGCTTCACGAAGGCGATGATTCCGCGGGCCGCGCCCAGGGCCAGCAGGAGCGACAGCGCGGGCCCGGCATTTTCGACCAGGCCGGCCAGCGACGGCATCACGTGCATCCCCGGGGCGACCTTGCTGACGAAGTAATGGCCGATGAGCCCGTAGGTCCCCCGCCCGGCCAGCACGAAAACGATGTGGACCACCACCAGCGGCGCCAGCGTGAGGGCGGGCAACGCGAGGATCTCGCGCCGCCAGAACAGGCCGCGCAGGTCGCGGGCCCGCACGGCCAGCGACCCGGCGGTCCCCATGAACGCGTGCAGGCTCAACAGGGCCACGCCACCAGGGACCAGGTTGTCCGACGGCGCGTAGGCGGCGAGGGCCAGGCCGAAGAGCCAGGCATCCCGGCGCGCGCGGGTGTCCCGATAGCGCAGGTAGGCGAGCACCATCACGAGGAAAAGGTTGGAGGCCAGGATCCACGCGGCAATCGTGCGCGATTGCGCGGCGTGGGAGGGTAGCACGGCCACCGCGGCGGCGGCGGCCAGACCGACCGCGGGAGAGAACAGGCGCCGACCCAGGAAGAAGACCAGGATGGTGGTCGCCGCGCCCAGCACCGCGAAGGGCGCGATCACGGTCGCCTCCCGGACCGCGATGCCCAGGGCCTGCGAGAGCTCCAGCAGCCCCCAGGTAAAGAGCAGCACCGGGTAGCCCCAGGGAAACGCGAACATCCAGAACAGCTCCCGCAGGGCCCCGCCCACACTCGCCGGGGCGACGAGCTCGTGAAGCTTCAGGCTGCTCAGGACGAACATGACCTCGTCCGTCCGCTGGAACGTGGAGTCCTCGCGCAAGAACAGGAGCCTGACGGCGAGGGCGAGTGCGGCCACACCGGCCAGCGCGAGGAGGGCCGGCCGGCGGCTCTGACTCACCAGCCGATCCGGGGCACCACGAGGTGTCGAACGAGCGCCTTCGGGGTGGACGGTCGGAAGACGAGCCCCCCGTCCATCCACCAGGCGTAGAAAGCCATCCGCACGAGCACGGCCGGCGCCGTGGTGCCGTGAAGCAGTGCGCGCTGGAACAGCTCCCGCCCGATCCAGGGGGCCAGCCTGCGCCAGCCGCCGGCGTCCGGCACCCAGCACCGCTGGAAGGCCCCGATCAACCGGTCGAGCAACGGCGCCACCGCGCGGGCGGCCGTCGCGGCGCGGCCCAGGAGCAGGCGGAACAGAGCCTCGGCGGCGACGGGCTCGGGAACCAGAGCGGCGATATTGGCCCGACGCACGCGGTCGCCTTCAGCAGCCTGCGCCTGTGGGTGACGGGCGCTGATCCCCTCGGGGTTCGGGCGATGCAGCACCACCGGGTCCGCCAGGTTGGCGGCGTCGTAGCGGGTGAGCAGGCGCGAGACAAACGGGTAGTCGTCGACGAGACGGAAGTCCTCGGGATAGCCGCCCACCGCGAGGGCAGCCCGGCGCCGGAACAGGATCGTCGTGTTCGCCACCGGGCTCTGGTAGAGCGCCAGCCAGCGCATCCGTGCCGCGTCGCACGGGTACCGGAACAGCCGCGTGCCACTGCGCATCACTCCGCCCACCAGAGCGACACCGGGATGGGCGGTCAGGAACTGTACCTGCCGCTCCAGGCGCTCGGGCAAACACACGTCGTCGGCGTCGGCCCGGGCGATCAGGTCGGCCCGCGCCAGCGCCAGGGCCACGTTCATCGTGCGCACCACGCCCTGGTGTGGCCGCGACACCACGCGCAGGCGGAGGTCGTCACACCCTCGCAGCACGTCCAGACTGCCATCGGTTGAGCCGTCGTCGATCGCCAGCAGCTCGAAATCCCCGAAGGTCTGCCCCAGGATGCCGGCCAGCGCCTCGCCCAGATAGGGCTCGGCGTTGTACACGGGCATGACGACGGTGTCCCGGGGCGACCGGCCGAGGGCGCCGCTCACGCGCGCTCTGCCAGCACGGCGACGTCCCAGCCGAAGAGGTTGAGGGGAAAGCGGCCCCCCAGCCAGAGGTCCACGTAACGCAGCGCGGGCAGCTCGATCCACCGGCGGAAGAGCAGCGCGTAGGTGAGGATCCGATAGGGCACGATGGCAAAGCCGTGGCGCCGGCGCGGGTGGTACCCGGCGGCGCGCAGCTTCCGGGCCAGCGAACGGGGAGTGTAGAAGCGCAGGTGGGTTGGATCCCAGCCGCACCAGCCGGCCTCCCCCCGCCAGACGCGAAAGTACAGACTCTCGACGACAAAGGTCAGCGAGAGCGCGCTCTGAGTACTGACGAGCAGGCGGCCGCCGGCGCGCTGGCAGCGGGCGAAGTCGCGCAGCAGCCCCTGATCGTCGGGCACATGCTCGATGACGTCCTTGGCGACGATCACATCGAAGGTCTCGCCCGGTAGCCGGCGGGCAAAGGTATCGCGGTCGAGGAACCGGCAGCGCTCGGCCACACCCTCCCGGCGCGCGTAGTAACTGGCCGTCCGCAGCACCGCAGCTTCGGCGTCGACGGCGACCACACGCGCCCCGCGGCGGGCGCACAACACGGTGAAGGATCCCGCCCCACACCCGTAGTCGAGGACGCTCTGGCCCGCGAGCTCGGCGGGGAGCATTCCCGACATCACCTCGAGCTTGGTGCGGTTGAACGGGCGCTGACAGAGCTCCAGGTACGAGGCCAGCGCGCGGCCGGGGTCTTCGTCCCGGGCCCAGTGATTCGGCTCATAGCGCAACCGATCCACGGCCGACGCCGGGCCCGGCATCTTACTGGTGCCGTGACCCGAAGCGCAGCGTGGGGACGACCATGACGCCCGCGACGAGCCGGCGGACGGGGTCAGGGAACGCCGAGGCGGCCTCGCGCAGCCGCTCCCCGTCCTCACCGTCGAGGGCCCCGACCAGACGGAGCGCGAGCGGGTACCCGATGGCCAGGGCGACGAGGCCCAGGGCCAGGCCGATGGCGTCGCCACTGCCGCCAAGCCCCCAGGCCGGCAGCGCGGCCAGGCCGGCCGCGCCAAGCGCGCGCAGGAGCGTACCCAGCGGGAAGCGGATCCCCAGCAGGCGGACCACGATCACCAGCTGGGCGCACACCGCGGTCAGCTGGGTGGTGGTGTTGGCGACGGCGGCGCCCAGGGCCGCCCCAGCCGGAATCAGGAGCACGTCGAGCGCCACGTTCACCGCGGCCAGCGCCGCGAAAGAAACGGTGAGAAAGCGGAACCGTTCCTTGTTCACCAGGATGGCCGCCGCCGGCTGGGCCAGCGCCACCGCGCCGGCCGACACTATCAGTATCGCCAGCACCGGGGCCGCCGGCACGTACGCGGGGCCGAAGAGCAGGCGGATGGCCGGCTCCGCGAAGACCGCGCCGCCGACGACCAGCGGGCACGCCACCATGATCAGGTAGCGTGTGGCCTGGACGAACGCGGTGGCGATCCGATTCTCGTCGCCCCGGCCCTGCAGGTGAGCGATGACCGGGAAGAGCACCTCACCGAACGAGGTCGTCAGGAGCCTGCGCAGGTGCAGGGCCAGCGTATAGGCCAGACTGTAGAACCCGACCTGCTCCGGAACCGTCCAGCGCCCGAGGAAGAAGACTTCCGAACGCTCCCAGATGACCGCCCCCAGGACGGCGATGAGCCCCATGATCGCGCCGTACCACCACATGCGACCGGTGAGCGCCGATCCCAGGATGTCCCCGCTCGCCCACTGGCCTCGCATGGCGAGCGCGACCAGGGCCAGGTTCACGAGGTTGAGCACGAGGAACAAGACGAACAAGCCGTGCAGCCCCCCGCCGAGCATCAGCACCAGGGCGGTGCCCGCTACCCCGAGCATCGACTGCCAGAGCCCCAGGGCGGCCAGCTCGCGGAAGCGCTGCCGGCCGCGCAGGGCGCCGGCCAGGAGTCCGTTGTAGACGCCGGGGAGCACCGCCAGCGCGCCGAGCACGAGCAACGGCGCGATGGCCGCGTCGTGGAAGAAGTCTGCGATGCGATCGGCGAACAGGAGGACGGGGAGGGCAGCGCCCAGGTACGTCAGCGTGGCCCCACGGGCGAAGAACCCCAGCACCCGCGCGTCCCGGCCGCGCTCGTCGAGTCCCGACAGCTCGGCGGTGAACTTGGTGACGGCGTTGGGGAAGGCCAGGACGGCGGCAACCTCCAACCCCCACACCAGGCCCATCACCAGCCGGTAGGTGCCGAACTCCTGGGGCCCCAGGGCGCGGGCGACGAGGACGGAGGTGCCGAGGCCGGCCAACAGGACGACGAGGAAGCGCAGAGAGGTGAAGACGACATTGCCGGCGATGGAGGCCGTCAGCACAGATAGCGGACCTTCTGCCGGCGCCCATCCCAGCGGATGTCCGGCAGCAGCGCCCGCTTGCGCGCCAGGATGCGGTCCCGGTACCGGATCAGGTCCTCGAGCACGATCCGGATCTCGCCCTCCATGTCCCGCGTGGGCTGATAACCCAGACGGATGAGGTGCTCCCGGTCGGGCTTGTAGTGGTGCTCCTCCTTCTCGATCCTGGGGTTCTCGGTGGCCCGGATCTCGACGCCGAGCCCGAGCTGGTCGCCCACCTTCCGGACCTTCTCGGCCAGGTCGAAGACGGAGTACGTCTCCTCGAACTGGTTGAAGACCCGGTACTCCCCAGTGGGGGGCGGATTGAGGAGCGCCAGGACCAGGCACTGCACGGAGTCGCGCAGCGGCAGGAAGCCCCGCTGCTGCCCGCCCTTGCCGTAGGGTGTGAGGGGCTGGCCGATGACGGCCTGGGCGCAGAACCGGTTGATGGCGGTGCCGAAGCTCTGGTCGAAGTCGAAGCGGGTGACCAGGCGCTCGTCCTCGCCCATCGCCTCCACGCGGGTGCCGTACACCACGCCTTGCATGATGTCGGTGGACCGCAGCCCCCAGACGCGGCAGGCCATGGCCACGTTGTGGCTGTCGTGGACCTTGCTCTGGTGGTACCAGGAGCCGGCCTGGCGGGGGAAGGGCAGCGTGTCGGTGCGGCCGCGGTACTCGATGGTGAAGAAGCCCTCGGGGATGTCGACGTTGGGCGTGCCGTACTCGCCCATCGTCCCGAGCTTCACCAGGTGGGCCCGCGGGCAGGCATCGCGCATGGCGAACAGGATGTTCAGCGTGCCCACGATGTTGTTGGTCTGCGTGTACACCGCGTGCTGCACGTCTATCATGCTGTAGGGGGCCGAGGGCTGCTCGCCCAGGTGCACGATGGCGTCGGGCTCGAAGGCACGCACGAGGTTGAGGACGACGTTGTAGTCCCGCAGATCGCCCCGCCGGAAGTCCAGGCTCTCTCCGAAGGCATCGTGAAAGGCGTGCAGCCGCTCCGTCATCCGCTTGAGCGGCGTGGCCGACTGCGAGCCCATCTCGGCCACCCAGTCGCGACGGTAGTAGGCGTCGATGCCACCGACCTCGTGCCCGTGGCGCGCCAGCGTGAGGGCCAGCGGCCAGCCCAGGTAACCGTCGACGCCGGCGATGAGCACTCTCATGGCGTCTGCCCTCCGTGCTCGAGGACGTAAGCGGAAACCGTCGCCCGCCAGCTCCCCTGCGCTTTCAAGATCAGCTCGACGCACTCCCGCAACACCCCGCTGCCGCCCCGCCCCCGCGTCACGACATGGGCGACCGCCTTGACCTCTCTCACCGCGTCGGCCACCGCGATGGCCAGGCCCGCCCGCTGCAGCGCGGGGACATCGAGGAGATCGTCGCCCACGTAGGCCGCCGCCCCCGGCGTGAGGCCGAACTGCGCGCAGAGCTCGGCCAGCGCCTCGCCCTTGCGCCGGGCGCCGAGCACGACCGCGTCCACGGCCAGCTTGTCGCCGCGGGTCTTGGCCAGCGGGCTCGTCTCACCGGTGATGAAGGCCGTCCTGACTCCGGCCCGCTTGGCCAGGGCCACGGCCACCCCATCGCGGGCGTGAAAGGCCTTGAGCTCGTCACCACGGTCGGACAGGACCATGCGGCCGTCGGTGAGCACACCGTCGACGTCGGCGACCAGTAATCGCACCTGCCGGGCGCGAGCGACAACGCCGCGGGACGCGGTCACACCGAATACCCCAGGACGGGAGTCGGCCCCGTCACCGGCGCCGGCGCCGCAGCCTCGCGCAGCGCCGGCAGGGCGATCACGACCCCGGCGAAGAACCAGAACGGCTCCATGATGCGGACGATGATGAAGGTGTTGGCGCCCACCGCGTGGAAGATTAGCCCCACGGCGCCGGCCACGAAGCCCAGGGCCAGGCCCCGGCCGTCGGGATCGCTCAACTGGCGATAGGACGAGAGCCCGCTCCGCAAGACCACCCACAGCAGGGCCAGGAAGGCGGCGAAGCCGATCGCGCCCGTCTCCACGAGCGTACGCGCGTACTGCGCGTCCATGAAGCGGAACCCGGTGACGCCATGACCCAGGATCGGGCGCTGCAGCCAACCGTCCAGCGCGGCCCGCATGGCCACGAGCCGCTCCGACGTCGAGGGGTCGAAGCCGACACGGCCCACGCGCACCGTGGGCTGGCCGCGCTCGGGCTGGAAGGTGGCGACGACGCGCTGCTTCACGGGCTGCGGGAGCAGGGCTGGCAGGAGCAGGGGCGAGGCGAGCAGCAGCGCCCCCACCACCGTTCCCATCAGGAAGCGACGGCGAGCCAGCGCGGTCAGGGTCAGCACCACGGGCAGCACCCCCAGGTACGAGGCCCGGGACAGCGTGAAGATGAAGGGCACCGCCATCACCGCCAGCAGCCCCAGGCAGAGCGCGCGCAGGCGGAAGCGCTCGGTCTCCAGGGCCAGACCGGCCACGACGGCGGACATGAAGAGCAGATACCCGCCCAGCGTGTTGGGCTCGCCGATCTCCCCCTCGAACGGCGCGCTCACGCGCTGCCCGCTGGGGATCTGAGCGGCCCCCACCACGCTCACCACGGCCGCGGTGAGGAAGGCCGTCATCACCAGCCGCCAGGCCTGGGGGCGATCGCGGAGGTTGTTGACGGTGAGGTAGTACACGACGAAGTACTCGAGGTACTTGATCACGTAGAAGAAGCCGGCCGAAGTCTTGACAGTCCCCAGGAGGTAGCCGATCAGGGTCGCGCTGAACGTCGCCAGCGAGTAAAGGAAGATCCACCGGTTCAGCGGGGTCGTGGCTACCAGTCCGAGCTCCTTGTTCACCGCCGTCTTGGCGAGCCAGCTCAGGGCGATGGCCACCAGGAGCAGGTCCTCCAGACGGATGATGACGGCGCGGCTCTCGGCGAGGCGCGGGGCGTTGATGGCGAACTCGGGGGACAGCAGCATGGAGAAAAGGACCAGGTAGAGCCCGGCCTCGGTCTTGACGAACACGAAGACGAACACCACCACGACGAAGGCGATGCCTAGCACGTAGTCGGAGCGCACGCCGGCCATGCTCTCGGCGAGCAGCAGCGCGACGCCGATCAAGGCCAGGCCGAGGAGCAGCAGGCGGGGAGACTGCATCGGGGCGCGGGGAAGCGCCGGGCCGCCGCTACCTGACCCGAACCACGTGGTTGGCGAGACCGAGCCGTTCAAGCTCCTGGCTCTTGCCGTCGGCCTCCTGGCGCGAGGTGAAGTTGCCGTGACGGATGACGAAGGTCACGGCCTCTCCTCGCTGGACGGCGATCCGGACGTGATGGCCCCGGGCCCGCAGTCGCTCGCCGAGCTGCACGGCCCCGCGCAGGACCAGCGGCTCGCCAATTCGCACCGAGGGCCCCGGCTCGCCGTCCAGGACGACGGGATCGGGGAAGCCCTGCTCGCGCAGCGCCGCGGCCACCGTCTCCGCCTCGCGCCGGCTGGGCAGGCGCTCGATCAATACGGCGAAGACCTCGGCGCCCATCTGCTGGCGGAAGCGCACGGTCTGGTACCCCGCCTGATTGAGCTGGCGCTCGAGGCGCTCGGCCTCCGGTGCGGTGACGAATGGTCCAAACTCCACCGCGAACCGGGTGACGGGGGCGGCAGC
>DATIAY010000179.1:0-35389 GCA_035457825.1 Candidatus Methylomirabilota bacterium | reverse complement strand
GTCGATCCGGTAGCCTTCGTCGAGCCACACGCCGAGGTCGAGAAGGCGGCAGGTCAGCGAGCAGAACGGCCGGTCGGGGTTTCCCAACCAGGCGGTGCGGCGCCGGCAGCGTGGGCACCGCACGCCGCGCCCGTGTGGCGTGGCCTCACCCCCACCCGCAGCCGCGGCTCCGGAATCACTGCGCATGGCTTCAGGCGACGCATCGTACTCAGCCGCGACAAAGCCTGTCAACTCGCGCACTTGGCTTTTGCTGAAGCCACCTTTCCCATTGACACTCGACGAAGGCGTCGCGTACAGTGAGCGTCGACGAGACGTGGAAACCGGGCGAAAAGCGGTTGCCTCCAACACGCCACGCTGTCTGCAGGAGACCCTGAACGCATGAATCGAATGGGACACCCGCGCACGCCGGGCTCGCTCCCGCTCGTCGTCGCCCTCGGCCTGCTGGTGGTGCTGGCCTTGCTCGCCGGGCCGGTCGGGGCCCAGGGTCCGGCCCACCCGGCCGGCGGTGAGGCCAGCCTCAAGATCCCCGATCTCGATCAGGTCCGCTTCGGCGCCTTCGACGGTCGCGCCCTCCTGATCAGCGGCCTCGCTGTGTGCGTGCTGGGGTTGCTGTTCGGGCTCGTCATCTTCGGTCAGCTCCGAAGCTTGCCCGTCCACGCCTCCATGCGGGAGATCTCCGAGCTCATCTACGAGACCTGCAAGACCTATCTGATCACGCAGGGATGGTTCCTCCTCATCCTCGAGGCGTTCATCGCCGTCATCATCGTCCTCTACTTCGGGGTGCTCCTGCACTTCGAGGCGGTCAAGGTCGTCATCATCCTGCTGTTCAGTCTCATCGGGATCGGCGGCAGTTATGCCGTGGCCTGGTTCGGGATGCGCATCAACACGTTTGCCAACTCGCGCACGGCGTTCGCCAGCCTCAGGGGCCAGCCCTATCCCGTGTACTCCATTCCGCTCAAGGCCGGCATGAGCGTGGGGATGCTGCTCATCAGCGTGGAGCTGTTCCTGATGCTCTGCATCCTGCTCTTCATCCCCGGGGACTATGCCGGCCCGTGCTTCATCGGCTTCGCCATCGGCGAGTCGCTGGGCGCCGCCGCCCTCCGCATCGCCGGTGGCATCTTCACCAAGATCGCCGATATCGGCTCCGATCTCATGAAGATCGTCTTCAACATCAAGGAGGACGATGCGCGCAACCCCGGGGTCATCGCCGATTGCGTGGGCGACAACGCCGGCGACTCGGTGGGGCCGACGGCCGACGGGTTCGAGACCTATGGGGTGACGGGCGTGGCCCTCATCTCCTTCATCTTGCTGGCCGTCCGCGAGCCGACTGTCCAGGTGCAACTGCTGGTGTGGATCTTCGTGATGCGCGTGTTGATGATCATCGCCAGCGGCGCCTCCTACCTTATCAACGAGGTCGTCACCCGCCGGCGGTACGCCACCGCGATGCGGATGAACTTCGAGGCGCCGCTGACGTCGCTGGTGTGGCTGACCTCGGCGGTCTCGGTGGTCCTCACCTACGCGGCCTCGTACGCGCTGATCCACGACCTGGGCGATGGCTCCCTGTGGTGGAAGCTTTCCACCGTGATCACCTGCGGCACGCTGGCCGGGGCCATCATTCCCGAGCTGGTCAAGATCTTCACCTCGACGGAGTCGGGTCACGTGCGCGAGGTCGTCACGTCGGCGCGGGAAGGTGGGGCCTCGCTCGGCATCCTCTCGGGGCTGGTGGCAGGCAACTTCAGCGCCTACTGGCTCGGCATCGTCATCGTGCTGCTGATGGGCCTGGCCTTCCTGGTGAGCACGCTGGGGCTGGCGGCGCTGATGGTCGCCCCCGCCGTGTTCGCCTTCGGTCTGGTGGCCTTCGGCTTCCTGGGCATGGGGCCGGTGACCATCGCCGTCGACTCCTACGGTCCGGTGACGGATAACGCCCAGTCGGTCTTCGAGCTCTCGCTCATCGAGCAGACGCCGGGCGTGGCCGAGGCCGTGCGGCGCGAGCACGGCTTCGCGGTGGACTTCGAGCGGGCCAAGCACATGCTGGAGGAGAACGACGGGGCCGGCAACACCTTCAAGGCCACGGCCAAGCCCGTCCTCATCGGTACCGCGGTGGTGGGCGCGACCACGATGACCTTCTCCATCATCGTGCTGTTGACTCACGGGCTTACCCAGAACCTGGACAAGCTCTCGCTGCTCCATCCCCCATTTCTCCTGGGTCTGATCACCGGGGGCGCCGTGATCTACTGGTTCACCGGCGCCTCGATCCAGGCCGTGACGACGGGGGCCTATCGCGCCGTGGAGTACATCAAGGCCAATATCCGCCTGGAAGGCGCGACGAAGGCCTCCGTCGCCGACAGCAAGCGGGTGGTGGAGATCTGCACCCAGTACGCCCAGAAGGGCATGTTCAACATCTTCCTCACCGTGTTCTTTTCCACCCTGGCCTTCGCCTTCCTGGAACCCTACTTCTTCATCGGCTACCTGGTCTCCATCGCGCTCTTCGGACTCTATCAGGCCGTGTTCATGGCCAACGCGGGGGGCGCCTGGGACAACGCCAAGAAGATCGTCGAGGTGGAGCTCAAGGAGAAGGGCACGGCTCTGCACGCGGCCACGGTGGTCGGCGACACGGTAGGTGACCCCTTCAAGGACACGTCCTCGGTCGCCATGAACCCCGTCATCAAGTTCACCACGCTCTTCGGCCTGCTGGCGGTGGAGCTCGCCGTGACCATCACGGCCGAGCGGGGCGCCGCGCTGAGCCATGTCCTGGCCCTGGGGTTCTTCGCCGTCTCCCTGGTCTTCGTCTGGCGTTCCTTCTACCGCATGCGCATCCGGGGGGGCGCGGGGGCCGGGTCCGATGCCGTGCGGAGCGGAGTGCGCGAGACGGCGAGCGGCAACTAGGCGGTGGAGTTTCTCGTTGATCTGGCCAGCGGCCGCTACGCCCTGGACGACCTCATCAGGTGGGGCGGCTATGCCCTGCTCATCGCGATCGTCTTCACCGAGACGGGCCTGCTGGTTGGCTTCTTCTTGCCGGGCGACTCGCTCCTGATCTCGGCCGGGCTGGTGGCCGCTGCCGGCGCCCTCGACATCTGGTGGCTCAACCTCACCCTGTGCGCGGCGGCCATCCTGGGCGACAGTACGGGCTATGCTATCGGCGCCCGACTGGGCCCCCGTCTGTTCACCCGAGAGCGATCGATCCTCTTCAATCCCCGCCACGTCGAACGGACACGACAGTTCTACGCCCGTCATGGGGCCAGGACGATCGTGATCGCGCGCTTCGTGCCGATCATCCGGACCTTCGCTCCGGTCGTCGCCGGCGTGGGTCAGATGGCCTACCGGCGGTTCCTCTTCTACAATGTCGCAGGTGGAGTGGGATGGGTGGTCAGCATGACGTGGGCCGGCTACCTCCTGGGTCAGGTGCTCCCCGACCTCGACCAGTACATCCACATCGTCGTCGCGATCGTGATCGTGCTCTCGGTGATCCCGATCGGAATCGAGATCGTCCGCGAGCGGAGAAGACGGTCGCCGGCGCCTTGACGTTGCTCGCCATCGCTCTGGGGCGCGCGCCCTGGGGCGTGGCGAGCTGGCTGGGACGCCGGATGGGAGACCTCGCCTATCTCGCCCTGCCGCATCGGCGGCGGATCGCCCTCGAGAACCTGGCCCAGGCTTTCCCGGAGATGACCGCGGCGGAGCGCCGGGCCCTCTGCCGACGCTCCTGGCAGCACCTGGGGCTCGTCTTCGTCGAGCTCTGTGCGCTTCTCAGCCGCCCCCTGGACGATCTCCTGTCACGGATCGTCGTGGAGGGGCGCGAGCACCTCGATCGGGCCATGGCGGCGCATGGTCGGGTCCTGGCCCTGACCGGCCACCTGGGGAACTGGGAGGTGCTCAGCGTGGCGCACCGGGTGACCCCGTACCCGTTGGCCGTGGTGGTCCGGCCCCTCGACGCGGGCTGGATCAATCCCCTCGCCGAGCGCCTGCGGCTTCGCACGGGGATCGAGTTGATCGACAAGCGGAAGGCGCTCCGCCCGATTCTAGCGGCGCTGTCGCGCGGAGGCATGGTCGGCATCCTGCTGGACCAGAACGCCACCCGCTCCGAAGGCGTTTTCGTCCCCTTCTTTGGACGCCTGGCCAGCACGTCTCGCTCTGTCGCCCTGCTGGCGCTTCGCACGGGTGCTCCCATCGTCCCGATCTTCTCGCGCCGGGAGGGGGACGGACGCCATCGCATCATCGTTCGCCCTCCGCTCGATGTCCCGGAGACCGGCGATCGCGAGACGGCGGTGGCCGAGTTGACGGGCCGCTGCACGGAGGTGATCGAAGCCGCCATTCGAGAGGCGCCCGAGCAATGGCTCTGGGTGCACAATCGCTGGCGCACCCGGCCGCTGGAGGTCCGGTGACGGTCGCGCTACTCGGTCTGTTGCTGCTCACCGGGGGATCGGCGCCGAGTTCGGCTCTCGACGTGCCGACCGAAGCGTACCGGGAGGCGGCGGCGGCCGGCGCCGTCGGGACCGTCGCCGGCCGCGCCGTGGCCGATCCGCAGCGACCTGGCGAGCCGCCGGCCTCCCTCACTGACGTGAGCGTGACCCTGGTCCCCCGCTCCAGCGCCCTCCTGGTCGAGCTCGATCGGATTCGCACTCAAGCCCGGCGCGAGCCCGATGCCTTTCGCTCGTCCGCGCGCGCGGTCGCCCGGGCTCGCCAGGACTTCGAGCGCGCCCTGGCTGAGGCGGGGACCGCCGACCTGGTTCGCTTCACGGCGGTGGAGCCTGATGGGGCCTTTGTCCTCGAACGGGTCCCGGCCGGAGCCTGGGTGCTGATCGCCCAGCGGGCTGTGTTCGTCCCGAAGCCTGGTGCTCCCCCATCCCGGCGCGAGCGCGAGACCTTCGGACCGCGGCCGCATATGACCGGCTACTACGCGGTCACGATCTGGCTTCGCACCCTGAGCGTGCGTCCTGGGGAATCGGAGTCCGTCGAGCTGACAGACCGTAATGCCTGGATGCGGGCGATCGCGGAAGAGCGGGCGCCAGAGGGGGGCCGCTGACCTCCATCCTGGTGCCGTCGTTCACTTTTTCCCTGCTGGCGTGTCACCGCGATGTTCTGCGCGACGCTCCTGCCGTCCTGCTCCATGTAGGGCACGCGGACCGGGTCACCCGGCCTCACCTCGGTCGCGGTCACTTCCTTTCCTGCTTGCGAACCCTGGTCGTCGAGTCGATGGCGAACGTCCACTCGGTCTCCTGATCCTTGATCTTGCCCGCGACCACGAACTGTCTGGCGATGCTCCGGTGACCGTTCCGACCGCGTCCTTCCTCGCTGCTGTCGGTTTCTGGTCGGATGTTCTCGGTCCGGCCAATGCGCCGGGTTCTGGACGCTGGTCATACTCATTTCAGGGCCCACAGAGATAACTATCGGATAAATAGGGTCAAAACTGATCTAATCGCGAGGGCGTGGCGCCTCGTCGTCATCCGCGGTTGACCCCTCCTCTCCGCCCGTGGTAAAAACGACCTGCCCTATCATTTTATGGCTATTGAGACCCGATTCGTCCATGTAACCGCCACGTTTCTCATCATCGGGCTAGCGTTGGCTGTCGTTGCGCCCGCTGGCGCCGATCCGGATCTCCTGAACGACATCGTCGAGGAAGCTGCGTCCCCGCCTGCGCACGACGACTTCGATCCCGCCCTCGTGCAACGGCCCACCGAAGAACCCGGATCTCTCGCGGTCATCCCCGATGCAGAGGCCGAGGTCGCCATCGAGCTGGAGCCGTGGACGGAAGAGGTGGCCGAGGCCACCCAGCCGCTCCGGCCGGCCTACGAGGTGGTGGTGAACGACAGGGTCAAGTACTTCATGGATCGCTATACCGGCGACCGCCGGGAGGTCGTGAGCCGGTGGTTCGAACGCTCGACCCGCTATCTCGACATGATCCGTGAAGTCTTCCGGGCCCGGGGCCTCCCCGAGGAGCTGGCCTTCGTGGCGATGATCGAGAGTGGCTATAACCCCAGGGCGGTGTCGCGGGCCGGTGCCAAGGGGATGTGGCAGTTCATGGCGGCGACGGCGCGCCGCTACGGGCTCCGGGTGGACCAGTGGGTGGACGAGCGGCTCGATCCGGTGAAGTCGACCACCGCCGCTGCCGCATACCTTCACGACCTGCACAACCTCTTCGGCTCCTGGGCCCTGGCCAAGGCCGGATACAACGCTGGCGAGGTGAAGGTAGCCCGGGCGATCCGGCTGACCGGGACGAGCGACTTCTGGGCGCTGGCCGAGAGCCGCTATCTCCGCCAGGAAACCAAGAACTTCGTGCCGGCCATTCATGCCGCCACCGTGATCGGTCGGGATCCCTCGCGCTACGGCTTCGAGCCCAGCCCCAGCGAGGCCCCCGTGACCACGACCGTGCGCGTCCCCCCGCGGACCAGCCTCAACACCCTGTCGGCCAAGAGCGGGATCCCCCTCGACACCCTCCGGGCCCTCAACCCGGTGCTGGTTCGGGCGACGACGCCGCCGGGCCGGCCCTACGAGCTCACGGTTCCCGAAGACGCCTCGGAACGGGTGTTGGCAGCAGTCGCTCCGCGGAAGCCGACCACAGCGGTCCGGTCCAGGAAGACCGGATCCGGTTCCACGACCGGCGATATCCACGTGGTGCAGCCCAATGAGACGATCAAGAGCATCGCGCACCACTACGGTGTCTCAGTGGCGAACCTGTTGCGCTGGAACAGCCTGCCGGATCCTGACCGGATCCGGGCCGGCGATCGGCTGCGGGTCGCCGGGACCAGAGTCTCGGCCGAGCCGGCATCCGCGGCCAGGTGAGGGTCGAGGTCCGGCTCTTCGCCACCTTCGCCTCGTATCTGCCGCCGGGCAGTGGTGGGGACGCCGCAATGATCGAGATGCCCGCGGGGAGCACCGCGGGCGATGTGGCCGCTCGCCTCGGCATACCTTCGGGCCTGGAGCGCATCATACTGATAAACGGTCACGACGCTGGGCCTGACCGTCGCCTCAATGCAGGTGACATCGTGACGCTCTTTCCGCCGCTGGCCGGGGGGTAGGCAAGGGTCGTCTCTGCGCCCGGCGGGGACGCGTACTGGATGGGCCGGGCCGGGTGGTACACTCGAAAGGCGTTTCGGGGGAGCCCAGTTGACTGAAACGGAAGCGTCAAGGAACCCGGTGGGCCTCCCGGACTTCAAATCCGGTGTCCGGCTCTAGACAAGCTGGAGGTGGGTTCGACTCCCACACGCTTCCGCCATCGAGGGGGCATGGCTAAAGGCGATCAGCGGCGGAGGATGACTCGACGGACCCGGAGGCGCTGGCAGGCCGTTGCGCTCGTGGTGGTGGCCCTCGTGGCGGTCGGTATCGGGTACTTCGCCTATCGGGCCGCGGCGAACCTGCCCGGGACCTCCATGCCCGACCAGGGCAATCGCCACCTCCAGAAGGGCACCGACCCTCACGAGCCCTACAACAGTGACCCCCCTACCTCCGGGCCACACCTGCCGTACCTGGCCCCGTGGGGCGTCCACACGCGGCCCATCGAGCGTGAGCTTCAGGTGCACAACCTCGAAGACGGCGGCGTGGTGGTCCAGTACAACTGCGAGTGTCCCGAGCTCGTCGAGCAGCTCAGGGCCATCGTGTCCAAGTACGACAAGTTCGTCATCCTGGCTCCGTATCCCACCATGAAGCACCGGATCGCCCTGACCGCCTGGACCCGCATCGACACGCTCGAAGAGTTCGACGAGGGACGGGTCCGGCGCTTCATCGACAGGTACCGTGGAATCGACCACCACAAGTAGGGCCGCGCTCGCATTGTTGCTGCTCGCCCTCTGCGGGTGCTCGCGCCTCTTTGTGTCGCCACTCTCCCCGCCGACGTTCCGGGCTGAGGTGAGCGCCACCTACGAGGATACGTGGGCGGCCTTGATCCGGGCCCTGGCTCACCAGAACGTGCCGCTCCGGGCGATCGCCCGTGACTCCGGGGTGGTGGCCTCTGACGAGTTCGTGTCGCCCATCAATCTCTACGCGGACTGCGGGCAGGTGAGCGGCGATCAACTCGAGGGAGAGGCCCTCGTGTCCTTCACGATTTTCGCCGAGCCGAATGGCGCCTCGACCCTGATCCAGGTCAACTCCAAGATGCGCACTCAGGCGCACCGGCGGGGTACATCGGGCAGGCTCAGATCGAGCCCGGTGTACCAGTGCGCGTCCACCGGGCGGTTCGAGGCCAACCTGGTCGATGCCGTTCGGGAGTTCGTGAGGAAATAGGGGTGCCGCCCCGCCTGGCCGACCTCGTCCGCAAAGCCCGCCGCCTGGCCGCCGAGCGTGACCGGCTCGTGGACTCTCTGGCTACCGAGTGGGCGCGCGCGTTGCGCGGGCAGCGGCTGTCGGCCACCGACCTGGAGGAGTTCTGGGCGGGCCTGACCGAGGAAGCCGTGCGGCGGGCCGGCCATGTCAGCGACGGCCGGTGGTCACAACAGGCGTGGCGCCGGGAAGCCCAGGAGATCGTGGCGCGGGTCCGCGAGCGCGTGGAGGCCGTGCTCCGTGAGCACTGAAGGAGCCTCGGCCCTCCGGGGCCTGCCCTCCGTAGACGCCCTCGTTCGGCGGGTCGCCGGGCGCCCGGAAACCCGGGGGCTGCCGCGGGCACGCCTGACCGCTCTCGTCCGCGACATCCTCGATGCCGAGCGGACGCGGGTCCGGGCCGGGCGCCAGCAGGCCTCTGACGCTGGCGACCTGGCAGCCCGGGTGCTGGACGAGGTCAGGCGCACCGGGCCCTTCTCACTTCGCACCGTCGTCAATGCCACGGGTGTCGTGCTGCACACCAATCTGGGGCGGGCCCTGCTAAGCCCCCTGGCCCTGGAACGGCTGGGACGGGTCGGCGCCGAATACTCCAACCTCGAGCTGGACCTGGCTTCCAAGGAACGGGGTTCTCGCTACGTCCACGTCGAGGCGCTGCTGCGCCGGCTCACTGGCGCCGAGGATGCGCTCGTCGTGAACAACAACGCGGCGGCGGTGCTGCTGGCCCTGGAGACGTTGGCCCACGGGCGCGAGGTGATCGTCTCCCGTGGCGAGCTCATCGAAATCGGCGGCGAATTCCGGATCCCCGACATCATGCTGCGCAGTGGCGCGATGCTCAAGGAAGTGGGCACGACGAACCGGACGCATGCTCGGGACTACGCCGGCGCGATCGGGCCGGCCACGGCCCTGCTGCTCAAAGTTCACACGTCGAACTATCGGGTCGTCGGCTTCACCGCCGACGTGAATTCCCGGGAGCTGGCCGAGCTCGCGCGAGAACGGGGGCTGCCCGTCATGGAAGACCTGGGCTCGGGCTCGCTGGTGGACCTGCGCCCCTGGGGGTTCCCCCACGAGCCGACGGTGCAAGAGGTCGTCAGCGCCGGGGTCGATCTCGTCTCGTTCTCGGGCGACAAGCTCCTTGGCGGCCCGCAGGCGGGGATCATCGTCGGGCGCCGGGACCTGGTCGAGCAGCTCAAGAGAAACCCCTGGAACCGCGCCCTCCGTATCGACAAGCTCACGCTGGCCGCGCTGGAGGCGACGCTCTACGAATATGACGCCGGCCGGGCGCTGCAGACCGTGCCCACGCTCCGGATGCTGACCGAGCCCATGGCCGAGGTTCGACGCCGGGCCCAGCGCGTGGTGGCCCGGATCCCCAGCGATGTGCGGGCTGGTCTGGCCGTACGCGTGATCGAGGATCGCGCCCAGGTCGGCGGAGGGGCTTTACCTACGGTCGAGCTGCCGACAGCGGCGGTCGCGCTCGGAGCTGGCCCTCAGGCGGCCCGCGCCCTCGACGAGGCGCTGCGTCGAGGAGATCCACCGGTGGTGGGTCGCATTGCCGACGACCGCCTGCTGCTCGACTGCCGCACCGTGCTGCCTTCCCAGGTCGCCGTGCTGGCCGCCGCCATTGTTGTAGCGGGGACGGCGAGCCCGGGTCAGACCGTGGGTGGCCTGCCCTAGGTGCGGTGTGGCTGCGTTGATCCTCCCGATTGATCACCTCGACCCTCGGTCATAGCCGAGGCTAGCGGCTCCCGCTACAACACATGCCCAAGCACGTCGTCGTCGGCACCGCCGGGCACATCGACCACGGCAAGACCGCACTGGTCAAGGCGCTGACCGGCACCGACACCGACCGCCTGCCTGAGGAAAAGGCCCGGGGCATCACGATCGACCTGGGCTTCGCCTTCCTCGAAGAGCCCGATGGACTCACCATCGAGATCGTCGATGTTCCCGGCCACGAGCGCTTCGTGAAGAACATGCTGGCCGGCGTCGGGGGAATCGACGTGGCCATGCTCGTCGTGGCGGCCGACGAGGGCGTCATGCCGCAAACGCGGGAGCACCTGGCCATCTGCTCGCTGCTTCACATCAAGACCGGCCTGGTGGTACTGACCAAGGCCGATCTGGCCGAGCCTGACTGGCAGGAGCTCGTGCGCGACGACGTCGCCACGCTGGTGCGCGGGACCTTTCTGGAGGGGGCGCCCATCCTGGCCGTGTCGGCCAAGACCGGCGAGGGTCTGCCTGCCCTCCGGGCTGCCCTGCGGAGCATCGCCGCCACGGTGCCGCCGCGGCACGTGGACCAGCTGCCCCGGCTCCCCATCGACCGCGTCTTCACCGTGAAGGGATTCGGCACCGTGGTCACCGGCACACTGACGGCGGGCCGCCTCACGGTCGACGATCGTGTCGAGATCTATCCGAAGGGATTGAGCTCCAGGGTTCGTGGGTTGCAGACCCACGGCCACTCCGTAACGGACGCTCTGGCCGGGCAGCGCACCGCCGTAAACTTTCAGGGCATCGAACGGGCCGCTGTCGAGCGCGGAGACGTGGTGGGCCTGGCCTCCACCCTGATCGCCTCGACGCTGGTGGACGGCACGCTCGAGCTGCTGGCCGATGCTCCGCGCCCACTCAAGACGCGGGACCGCGTGCGCTTTCACGCCGGCACGAGCGAGATTATGGCCCGCGTGCTGTTGCTGGGCCGCTCCGAGCTCGTCCCCGGGGAGCGGGCGTTTGCCCGCTTCCGGCTGGAGGCGCCCCTGGTGGCCATGCCCGGCGATCGCTTCGTGGTGCGCTCGTATTCGCCGATCGTGACGATCGGCGGAGGTACCCTGCTCGACGTCGATCCTCCCCGCTTCAGGCGCAAGGCGCCGGCCCTGCTCGCCCACCTCACGCTGCTGGAATCCGGCAGCCCCGAAGAGGTCGTCGAGGAGCATGTGCGTCACGTCGGAGCGGCGGGCGCGCGCACGAGCACGCTGGCCGGTCGCGTTCCTTTCGGTCCCGACGAGCTCCGGCAGATCCTGGGCCGGCTCGAGGCCGGGCGGCGGGCGCTGGCCATCGAGCGCGACTGGTACATCCACCCCGAGAGCTACGATCGGCTGCGGGGCCTGGTCATCGGCGCGCTC
Organism: Candidatus Methylomirabilota bacterium; assembly: GCA_035457825.1. Classification (GTDB taxonomy): domain Bacteria; phylum Methylomirabilota; class Methylomirabilia; order Rokubacteriales; family CSP1-6; genus 40CM-4-69-5. Next base: position 24,035 of record DATIAY010000179.1, on the reverse strand, counting down.
GAGCAGTTTCACCGGGCGAACCCGCTGCGGGCCGGGATGTCGCGCGAGGAGCTGCGGGGACGCGCCGGGGCTCCTGATGAGCGCGTCTTCGCCCACCTCCTGGCCGCTCTCGATGCGGAGGGCCAGGTGCGGGCCGAGCGGGACAAAGTGCGCCTGGGCTCGCACACCGTCCGCCTGAGCCCGGAGCAGCAGCGGGCGGTGGAGCGCATCGAGCAGGAATTTCTCAAGGCCGAGGCGGCGCCGCCGAGCCCCGAGGAGGCGCTGGGCCGGGCCGGCCTCCGCGGTGACGAGGAACATGAGCTGTTCCAGCTTCTCGTGGCCGACCGGAAGCTGATCCGGGTCAAGGAATCGCTCTACTTTCACGCCGCGGCCCTGGACGCCATCCAGGACAAGGTCGTGACTCTGCTGCGCGAGCGAAAAGAGATCGCGCCGGGGGACATCAAGGATCTGCTCGGCATCTCGCGCAAGTACGCCATCCCGCTCCTCGAGCATCTGGATGCTCGGCGGATCACGACCCGGATGGGAGAGAAGCGGGTCTTGCGGGGCGGGTGAGGTCGGAGTATGGTTGAGGCTCCGGAAAGGAGCGTCATATGTTTGGCTTGGGCTACCAGGAACTGCTGATCATCCTGGTGATCGTGCTGATTCTCTTCGGTGCCAACCGGCTGCCGGAGTTGGCGCGGTCGCTGGGATCGAGCGTGAAAGAGTTCAAGAAGGGCGTGAACGAGCTCAAGGGCGAGGACACGAACGCCGCCGCCAAGCGCGAAGAGGAGAAGAAGGCGTAGCCCTCCCCATCGGCGTCGACGTCGGTGGTACCCGCATCCGCGGCGGGGCCCTGACGACCGACGGCAAGGTCGTTTCCCGCATCGAGCGTTCCACCGAAGCTGAACGTGGCCCGGACGTCGTCCTGGGCAGCCTCCTCGAGGTGATCCTCCAGCTGCTCGCCTCGCATCCCTCCACTGAGACTGTCGGCGTGGCCTGCGCGGGGCAGATTCATCCCGCTACGGGCACCGTCGTCTATGCTCCCAACCTGGGCTGGCGCGACGTCCCGCTGGCCGCGCATCTGCAGCAGGGACTCGGGCGACGCCTCACGGTGGAGAATGATGTCCGGGCCGCGGCCTGGGGCGAGTTCGTTTTCGGAGCCGGCGTCGGCGCGCAGAGTCTGGTGGCCGTCTACGTGGGCACGGGCGTCGGCTCGGGCGCGGTGCTGGACGGCACCCTGTGGCGGGGCGCCCGCAACGGCGCCGGCGAGGTGGGGCACACGCAGGTGGTGTGGGACGGCCTGCCCTGTCCCTGTGGCCGCCGGGGCTGTCTCGAGCAATACGCGTCGGGGAGCGGCTTCCAGCGACGCCTGCGTCTGGCCCTGGCCGACGGGGTGGCGACCCGGCTGGCCCGGGAGTCGTCCGACGATCCCGCCCGGCTGACCGCGACCATGGTGAAGGCCGCTGCCGACGCCGGCGACGCGTTCGCGCGCGAGGTGTGGCAGGACGCCGAGCGATTCCTCACGCTGGCCGTGGCCAACTATGTCACGTTGCTCAATCCCGAGGTGCTGGTGCTGGGCGGTGGCGTGATAGAGACCGTGCCCCGGCTCTTCGACGCCGTCGCCGCTGACGTGCCGCGCCTCACCACCGTCCTCGCGCGCGACCTGCGCATCGAGCGCGCGCGGCTGGGTGACTGGAGCGGCGTGGTCGGTGCCGCCGCCCTCGCGGCGAACGCGGCGGGCGGACCGTAGCCGGGGAAAATATGGTTGTGTAGGGGCTCGTCGGCCGTGCGCTATGATCGAAACACATGACGCGCGCCGCCGCCTTCGTCGCGCTGGCCATCCTGATCATCGGCTCGAGCCTCATCCCCCCGGCGTCCGCCCAGATCTACCGGTGGACCGATGAGCACGGCACGGTCCATTTCACCGAGGGACTGAGCAGTGTCCCCGCGCGCTACCGGTCCCAGGCCGTCACCGTCAGCCCTCGCGTCGCCCCGAGTCCCCCGGTGGCCCCACCGGCGCGGGGACCGTCGCGGGAGACCTTCATCCGCTTTTCTCCGGGCCGCCAGATCATCGTGCCGGCCCTGGTGAACGGATCCGCGGCGTGCCGGCTCATGCTGGACACGGGGGCGGCCGCCACCCTCATCAGTCCCCGGGTGTTGGCGGCGGCCGGCGTCTCGCTCGCGCACGCCGCCCCGTCGGTCCGCGCGCGCGGTCTCGCCAAGGACGCGGAGGTCGAGGTCAAGCGGGTGTTCGTGGACTCTCTCGAAGTGGGCGAGGTCCGGGTGGATCGTCTGATGGTGGTCGCCTACGATATGGACATGCCGAACATGGATGGCCTGCTCGGGCAGGACTTTCTCGCGCTGTTCAATGTCAGCATCGACGCTGGCGCTGGCGTCGTCAGGCTCGATCCCAAGTAATCAGACAGTGCCGTGATACCATGACGGTCTCGTCATGGACTACAAGACCACGCTAAATCTGCCGAAAACGGCCTTCGCCATGAAGGCGAACCTGTCCCAGACCGAGCCGCAGATGCTCGCGTGGTGGGACAGCATCGGCATCTACAAGCGGTTGCGTGAAGTGGGCGCGGACCGTCCGTTGTGGATCCTTCACGATGGTCCGCCGTACGCCAACGGCCACATCCACGTCGGCCACGTGCTCAACAAGGTCCTCAAGGACGTCGTGGTGAAGTCACGCACGATGCTCGGCTACAACGCCGTCTTCGTGCCGGGCTGGGATTGCCACGGGCTGCCCATCGAGCACCAGGTGGACAAGGAGCTGGGGCTCGACACCGCGTCGATCGACGTTCGGCGCGCCATGGATCCCGTGGAAAAGCGCCGGCGCTGCCGCGAGTACGCGCTGCGCTTCATCGACATCCAGCGGGCCGAGTTCAAGCGCCTGGCCGTGTTCGGCGACTGGGAGAATCCCTACCTCACCATGGCCCCCGCCTATCAGGCGGTCATTGCGCGGGAGTTCGGGCGCTTCGTCGGGCGCGGCCTCGTGTACAAGGGACTCAAGCCCGTGCACTGGTGCATGCACTGCAAGACCGCGCTGGCTCAGGCCGAGGTCGAATACGAAGAGCAGCGCACGCCGTCCGTGTACGTGAAGTTCCCGCTCGTCTCCCCGCTGCCCGCCGTCTCCGACGCGCCGGCAACGAGCCTCGTGATCTGGACGACGACGCCGTGGACGCTGCCGGCCAACCTCGCCATCGCCGTGCACCCGGAGGAGGAATACGTCGCGCTGGAGGTTGCCGCCGGCGGGGGTCGCGGGACCGAGACGCTGGTCGTCGCGGCCAAGCTCGCTACCGAGGTGCTCCGCACGGCACGGCTCACCGCGCCGCGCGAGCGCGCGGTGATGTCCGGGCGCGCCCTGGTCGGGCTCGAGTACCGCCATCCGTGGATCGATCGCACGGGCAAGGTGGCGGCCGCCGACTTCGTGGCCATGGACACGGGTACCGGGCTTGTGCACGTCGCCCCCGGCCACGGCGAGGAGGACTACGACCTGGGTCGGGCCCTGGGCCTGCGCATCTACAACCCCGTGGACGATGACGGCCGCTTCGTCGGCGAGGTGGAGGGCTTCGCGGGGCTCACGGTGTGGGAGGCCAATCCGAAAATCGTCGAGCACCTGCGCGCCGTCGGCGCGCTGCTGGCCGAGGCGTCGCTGACGCACACGTATCCTCACTGCTGGCGCTGCAAGAATCCGACGCTGTTCCGGGCGACGGCGCAGTGGTTCATCGCGCTGGACAAGGAGGGCCTGCGGGCGCGCGTACTCGACGCCATCCGTCGCGAGGTGCGATGGATTCCCACCTGGGGCGAGGAGCGGCTCTTCAACATGATCGCCCACCGGCCGGACTGGACCATCTCGCGGCAGCGCGTCTGGGGCGTACCCATTGTGGCGTTCTACTGTGACGCGTGCAGCTGGCTGCTGCTCGAGGAGCGCGTGGTCGAGCACGTGGCCGAGGTGTTTCGCGCCGGGCAGGGGGGTGACGAGTGGTACGCGCGCCCGGCCGCCGAGCTCCTGCCACCCGGCACCCGGTGCGCCGAGTGCGGCGGCGACCGCTTCCGCAAGGAGACGGACATCCTCGACGTATGGTTCGACTCGGGCTGCAGTCACGCGGCGGTGCTGGAGACGCGGCCGGAGCTGCACTGGCCGGCCGAGATGTACCTGGAGGGCTCCGACCAGCACCGCGGCTGGTTCCATTCCTCGCTGCTCGAGGCCGTGGGCACCCGTGGCGCGCCTCCGTACCGCAGCGTCATCACCCACGGCTTTTTTGTGGATGGCGAGGGACGCAAGATGTCCAAGTCCCTTGGCAACGTCCTCTCGCTCGAAGACATGCTGCCCAAGTACGGCGCCGAAATCCTGAGACTGTGGGTGACGGCCGAGGACTACACCGAGGATATCCGCGTCTCGTTCGAGATCCTCGACCGTCTGGCCGACGCGTACCGGCGCCTCCGCAACACCTATCGGTTCCTGCTAGGCAACCTCTACGACTTCGCGCCGGCGCGTGATCGCCAACCGTACGCGCGGCTCGACGAGGTCGACCGCTGGATCCTGGATCGACTGGCGCGGCTGATCGACCGCGTGACCCGGGCCTACGAGGAGTACCAGTTCCACACGGTCTTCCATACCGTGCACAACTTCTGCGCGGTGGAGCTGTCCGCCCAGTATCTGGACATCATCAAGGACCGGCTCTACACTTCGGCCCCCGCCGATCCGGCCCGGCGCGCCGCGCAGACGGCCTGTCACGACCTCCTGGGCGCGCTCCTGCGCCTCATGGCGCCCATCCTCACATTCACGACCGAGGAAGCCTGGCGGCTGGGACCCGGCGCGCGCGGGGAGTCGGTGCACCTCGAGCGGTTCCCCGAGGTGCCGCTGGCGTGGATCGACGACACGCTCAAGGGCGAGTGGGACCGGCTGCTCGAGGTGCGACGGGAAGTGGCCAAGGCCCTGGAGACCGTGCGCGGACAGAAGAAGATCGGTAGCGGCCTGGAGGCGGCGGTATGGATCCTTTCGGCGCCCGAGGACTTGCCGGCGCTGCTACGAACCAAGCGCGAGTTGTTGCCGACGCTCTTCATCGTCTCCGACGTTCGCCTGTTCGAATCCCCCTCGGGGGATGTCCTGCTGCCGCCCACCGAGAGCAGCGAGATCCCCGGGCTGGTGATCGCCATCGGTCGCGCGTCGGGCCGCAAGTGCGAGCGCTGCTGGCGGTACAGCCCCCGGGTGGGCGAGAGCCCCCAGCATCCCACTCTCTGCGAGCGCTGCCTGTCGGTGATCACGGCGCGCGCATGACCGCGGTGCTGGCGATCGCGGGCGTGATCCTCGTCCTCGATCAGCTCACCAAGGCCATCGTGCTGGAGCGGTTGAGTCCCGGCGTGATGGTGGCGCTGATCGACGGGCTCCTGGCCCTCACCCTGATTCTGAACCCCGGTCTGGCCTTCGGACTGCTCGGAGGCCTGCCCCGGGCCTGGCGCTGGGTCATCGCCGGGCTATCCGTGGCCGCGCTCGTGGTGCTGGCCCGGGTGGCCATGCGGGTGCTCACGCCGGGGACGGTGGTCGACCGCACGGCGATCGGGCTCATCTTTGGCGGGGCCGTCGGCAATCTGATCGATCGCGCGCGCTTCGGCGCCGTCGTGGACTTCATCGATGTCCACTACCGCGGTTGGCACTGGCCCGCCTTCAACGTCGCCGACTCGGCCATCACGGTCGGCGTGGCGCTCCTCGCCCTGCGCCTCCTCGCTGGACCGCCCGGGCGAGCGGACACGGCGTGACCGCACGGCGGTTGCGGGTGGCCCCGATGGCTGAGGGCGCCCGGCTCGACCGCTGGCTCGCCGACGCGGTGCCCGAGCTGTCCCGAGCCAGGCTCCAGGAGTTGATCGAAGCCGGCCGTGTCCAGGTGGACGGCGCCGTGCGCAAGGCCTCGCACCGTCTGCGCGGTGGCGAGGCCATCGAGCTGGAGGTGCCGCCGCCTCCGCCGGAGACGCTCGAGCCCGAGCCCGTCGCGCTGGCCCTGATCTACGAGGACGAACACGTTCTCGTCGTCGACAAGCCGGCTGGGATGGTGGTCCATCCCGGCGCCGGCCACACCCGCGGCACGCTGGCCGCGGCCGTTCTGGCCCATGCGCCCGGGACGGCCGGCGTCGGCGGACCTCGACGTCCTGGTGTCGTGCATCGTCTGGACAAAGGGACCTCGGGCGTGCTCGTCCTCGCCAAGAATGCGGCCGCCTACGATTCGCTCACCGGCCAGCTCGCGGAACGCACGGTGCACCGTCGTTATCGAGCGGTCGTGCACGGGCGGGTCGGGCTCGACCAGGGCGTCGTGGACGCCCCCATCGGGCGGGATCCACACCATCGGCAGCGGATGGCCATTCGGCCCCCGGGCAAGGGCAAGCGCGCGGTGACTCACTACCGGGTCCTCGAGCGATTTGTGCGGTTCACCTACCTGGAGGTTCGGCTGGAAACCGGTCGAACGCACCAGATTCGCGTGCATCTGGCCTCGCTGGGGCATCCGGTGGTGGGGGATCTGACTTACGGACGTGCCTGGGGGCGGCCGGCGTTTCCCTTCGAAGGGCTGGCGCTCCACGCGACCGAGCTCGGGTTCCTGCACCCGTCCACCCAAGAACGCATGGAATTTACTTCGCCACTTCCGGCACGAATGGAGCGCCTGCTGTCCCATCTGCGAGACACCGGCTAGGCAAGCCGGCGCGGGATTGGCCGGTTCTGGATTCTTTACACCGTCGGGCAACACATCATTGTCTGCGGAATCCGAGTGCTAAAATGTGAGGCACCGAATGGATGCGCTGACAGTTCTCGTTTTGGCGGCAGGCGAGGGTAAGCGCATGCGTTCGCGCCAGCCCAAGGTGCTCCATCGTCTGTGCGGGCGTCCGCTCATCGGCTATTCGCTGCGCATCGCCCGCGCGCTCTCGGACCAGATTGTCCTGGTGGTGCCTCCGGACGCCGACGCCGTGATCCAGGCCGCCGGCCCCGAGGTGCGCGCCGTGGTGCAGCGCGAGCGGCTGGGGACAGGACACGCCGTGCTCCGGGCCCGCCAGGACTGTGGGGACGGGACGATCCTCGTTCTGCCGGCCGACATGCCCTTGCTGACCGCGGAGACCATCGAGCGCCTGGTGAGCCACCACGCGACGACCGGGGCTGCCGCGACCATTCTCACGGCCAACGTCGAGGCGCCGCACGGTTATGGACGCGTGCTCCGGCAGCGGGGGCGGGTGACCCGTATCGTCGAGGAGCGCGACGCTACCGACGACCAGCGACGGGTCAATGAGATCAACACCTCCGTCTACTGCTTCGACGCGCGACGGCTCTGGCCCGCGCTGGAGGCGGTGCAGCCCGACAACGACCAGGGCGAATACTACCTGACCGATGTGATCGGGGTCCTCTCCCGCGGGGGCGCCCGGGTGGAAGCCGTCGCCGTGCCTGACCCGGTGGAGGCCCAGGGCGTCAACGACCGTCGCCAGCTGGCCGCGGTAGCCGCTATCCAGCGTCGGCGGATCCTCGATGCGCTGATGGAAGGCGGGGTCACGCTGCTGGACCCCGCCAGCACCTATATCGAGGACACCGTCACGATCGGCCCCGACTCGGTGGTCTATCCGAACGTCGTGATCGAGGGCGCCACGGAAATCGGCGCCGAGTGTGTCATCGGTGCGGGCTGCCAGATCAGCGCGAGCCGGCTCGCCGACCGGGTGACGCTCAAGCCCTACTGTGTGCTCAGCGCAGCCGTCATCGAAGAGGAGGCCCAGCTCGGCCCCTTCTGCCACCTGCGCCCCCACGTCCACGTCGGCGCTCGGGCCCGGATCGGAAACTTCGTCGAGGTCAAGCAGTCGCGCATCGGCCGGGGTGCCAAGGCCCCCCACCTGTCCTACATCGGCGACGCCACGGTGGGCGAGCACGTCAATATCGGCGCCGGCGCCATCACCTGCAACTACGACGGTGACAAGAAGAGCCAGACCATCATCGGTGATGGGGCCTTCGTCGGGACCAATGCGAGCCTGGTGGCGCCCCTCACGGTCGGCGAGGGCGCCTATATCGGCTCCGGGTCCGTGATCACCAAAGACGTACCGCCGGGCGCGCTCGCCGTCGAGCGCTCCACGCAGGTCGTCAAGGAAGGCTGGGTGGCCCGGCGGGCGGCCCGGCGCGGCGGCGGTAAGTCGGGACCGACCCGGAAAGACGAATAGCCATGTGCGGCATTGTGGGCTACGTGGGAGGCAAGAGCGCCGTCGGGATCATCGTGGACGGCCTCAAGCGTCTGGAGTATCGGGGGTACGACTCGGCCGGCGTCGCCGTTCTCGGCGGTGACGGCCAGCTTCAGGTCCGGCGGGCGGCCGGGCGCATCAAGACCCTGGAGGGGATCCTCAAGGAGCGGCCGCTCAGCGGTTCGCTCGGGGTCGGCCATACCCGCTGGGCCACCCACGGCCGGCCCTCCGATGAGAACGCGCATCCCCACACCGACTGCGCGGGAACGCTGGTCGTCGTCCACAACGGGATTCTGGAGAATTACCTGGAGATCAAGGAGCGGCTCCGAGCCGAGGGCCACGCGTTCAAGTCCGAGACCGACACGGAAGTGCTGGCCCACCTGATCGAGCAATACTTGAAATCGACGCCGCGGCTCGAGGGAGCCGTCAAGCGGGCGCTGGGGGAGGTCAAGGGCTCCTATGCCGTCGGCGTGGTGTCCAGCGCGGCGCCGGACCGCGTGGTCGCGGCCAAGCACGGGGCCGGTAGCGTCGTGATCGGCCTGGGCCAGGGCGAGATGTTCATCGCCTCCGATATCCCGGCGATCCTGTCCCACACTCGCGATGTGGTGATCCTGGAGGATGGCGACGTCGCCGTGGTCACCGCGGAGGGTGTGGTGCTTTCCACGGTAGACGACCAGCCGGTGCAGCGGGAGCCGGTCCGCATCCTGTGGGATCCCCTCATGGCGGAAAAGGGCGGGTACCGGCACTTCATGCTCAAGGAGATCTACGAGCAGCCCCGGGCCGTCTCCGACACCTTCCGTGGCCGGATCGCCCCGGAGACGGGTACGGTGGTGCTTCCGGACGTCAACCTCGATCCGGCCACCGTGCGCGCGCTCCAGCGGGTGGTCTTCGTGGCCTGCGGCACGGCCTCCCACGCGTCCATGCTGGGCCGAACGATGATCGAGCGGTTGGCCGGCCTGCCCGCGGAGTCGGACCTCGGCTCCGAGTTCCGCTACCGCGATGCGATCGTAGGGCCCGAGACGCTGGTGGTGGCCGTGTCCCAGTCGGGGGAGACCGCCGACACTATCGGCGCGGTGAAGGCCGCCCGCCTCAAGGGCTGTCCGATCCTTTCGATCACCAACGTGGTGGGCTCGGCCCTGGCCCGGGAGGCCACCGGAACCATCTACATGCACGCCGGTCCCGAGATCGGCGTCGCCTCCACCAAGGCCTTCACGGCCATGATCGTCGCCGTGTACCTCCTGGGCCTCTGGCTCGGACGCCAGCGCGAGGTCCTCACCGCCGAGGACGTGCGCAAGCGGATCCGCGACCTCGTGGAGGTGCCCCGGCTGATCGAGCAGACCCTGGAGCTGGAGGGACAGATCGCGACGCTGGCCCGACACCTGGCGAGCGCCCGCGACTTCCTCTACCTGGGCCGGGGGTTGCAGTACCCCATCGCGCTGGAGGGCGCGCTGAAGCTCAAGGAGATTTCCTACATCCACGCCGAAGGCTATGCCGGCGGCGAGATGAAGCACGGGCCGATCGCGCTGATCGACGATGGTCTGCCGGTCGTGGCCCTGGCCCCCCGCGACGGCTCCTACGAGCGCATGCTGGGCAACATCGAGGAGGTTCGGGCCCGTGAGGGCCAGGTGATCGCGGTGGTGCAGAAGGGCGACCGGCTGGTGTCGGCCAAGGCCCAGCACATCATCGAGGTGCCGGCGGCCGCCGACCTGATGGCTCCCATCCTCACCGTGGTGCCCCTGCAGCTGCTGGCCTACCACATTGCCGTCCGTCGGGGCTGCGACGTCGACCAGCCGCGCAACCTCGCCAAGTCGGTGACGGTGGAGTAGCGCGGCCGCCCGGCGGGCGTTGCGCTGTCGTCCCTGCCTTCGATCTGGAAGCCTACATGGAGCAGGTCTTGAAGCTCATGCAGAAGTACGCCGACGTCTGGATGAGCATCGCCGACGCATGCCTGGTGCGCATGACCGAATCGCTACCCGACCCCGTCCTGCTCACTACTGATACCGACTTTCGCACCTTCCGGCGTCACAGCCGCCAGGCCGTCCCCGTCGTGATGCCATCCTAGCCAGTTCTCATACAGCGACCGCCTGGGAGTACAATCGCGTGTGCCCGCCGCGCTTGAGCGTATCCTCGACGATCTGAATCCGGCCCAACGCGAAGCCGTCACCGCCGGGGACGGGCCCCTCCTGGTCCTCGCCGGCGCGGGCAGCGGCAAGACCCGTGTCATCGCCTACCGCATCGCCTGGCTGATCGGAGTCCAGGGCCTCTCGCCCCGAAACGTGGTCGCCGTCACCTTCACCAACAAGGCGGCCGAGGAGATGGCGCGCCGGGTGGACGACCTGCTGTTGCCCGTGGGCCTCAAGGCCCCGCTCATCGCGACCTTCCACTCGGCCTGCGTGCGCATCCTGCGCCAGCACGGCTCGTCCATCGGGCTGCCGTCGCACTTCGTGATCTACGACGAGGAGGACCGGCTGGCCCTGGTCAAGGAATGCATGAAGGAGGGCGAGCTCGCCGACCGCGCCTTCACGCCGGCGGCGGCCGTCCATCGCATCTCCTACCTCAAGAACCAGATGGTGAGCGTGGCCGACGCCCTGCGCGACGCCCGGGGCCCGTGGGAGCAGAAGGCGGCCCTGGTCTATTCCCGCTACGAGAAGCGGCTGCGGGAGGTCGGCGCGGTGGACTTCGACGACCTGCTGCTGCTGACCGGGCGCCTGCTCGAGGAGGTTCCCGAGGTGCTGGCCTGGTACCGCGGCCTCTGGCGCCACGTGCTGGTCGACGAGTATCAGGATACCAACCGGGCCCAGTACAAGATCATCTGTCTGCTCACGAGCGAGCACCGCAACATCTGCGTCGTGGGCGACCCTGACCAGTGTGTGGTCGAAGGTACGATGGTCGAGACCCCTGAGGGTGCCAAACTAGTCGAGCACGTCCGGGAAGGCGATCATGTCCTTGCGGCCGCCGGTTGGGGATCCACCGGGATCGCACGTGTTGAGGCGGTGCGGCGAAGCCGGTTCGATGGAACTGCCGTCCGCATACGGACCGAGGGTGGCCGTGAGCTCCGGACTACGCCCAACCATGTGCTTTTTGCCCGTGTCGCGAATTCCCATCGCGGAATCGGCGCGAACACCGTCCACTTCACGATGTTCGGGGACCCGCGACCGCACGCCTGGCACGAGCACCGGATCCAGCTCGTCAGTTCGGATCAGGGCCTCTGGGAGGCCGTGTCACTCGTCGCTCGGCCGCGGCCAGGGCGGCGACGGACTTGGCGAATAGAGACATCCCGGAAGGACTATGACAAGGGGCTAGAGTTTGCCGGGAGCCTCTGCCAGGTGGCCGATCTGCAGGTCGTACGCCGAGCGCGCCTCACACCGAACAAGGCGTTCCAGTTCATGCCGGCCAGCCACGTTCGCCCCGGCATGCTCGTTCCCATCCTCGATTCCGGTAAGGTGCGTGAGGTTCGAGTAGCCTCGGTCGAAGTCAGCGGATACCAGGGATTCGTCTACGACCTGACCGTCGAACACCTCCGGAATTACGGGGCTGGCGGCCTCGTCGTCCACAACTCAATTTACAAATGGCGGGGCGCGGACATCCGCAACATCCTGGACTTCGAGCGCGACTTCCCCGGCACCCGTGTCGTGCGCCTCGAGCAGAACTACCGCTCGACCCAGCGGGTCCTGGCGCTGGCCGCCTCCGTCATCGCCCACAACGTCCAGCGCAAGGACAAGGGACTCTGGACGATGAATCCCGAGGGCGAGAAGGCCCGTCTCTACCGCGCGTGGGACGAGCACGAGGAGGCCAACTTCGTGGCCCAGGCTATCCTCGGGCTGCGGACCGAGGCGGTGTCCTGGGACGGCGTGGCCGTCTTCTATCGGACCAATGCCCAGTCACGCGTGCTGGAGGACGCGCTGCGTCGAGCCCGGATTCCCTACGCCATCGTGGGCAGCGTGCGATTCTACGAGCGCAAGGAGATCAAGGACGCGCTGGCCTACCTGCGCCTCACCTTGAATCCCGCCGATGACGTGGCCTTCCGTCGCGCCGTGCAGGCGCCCGCGCGGGGCATCGGCCACACCACGCTGGCCCGGCTGGACGAGGTGGCCGCGCGCGATGGCACCCCGCTGCTGACCGTGGCCGCCAACCCGCCGCTCGACGTACGGGGGCGCGCCCGGAAGTCCCTCGAGGACTTCGCCGCCCTGTTCCCGCGCCTGGCCGCCCAGCGAGCCCTGGTCACCCCGCCGGCGTTCATCGATGCTGTGCTCGACGCCTCCGGCTACCGTGAGGCCCTCAAGCAGGAACGCTCGCCCGAAGCCGAGGCCCGGCTGGAGAACCTGGAAGAGCTCGTGGCGGCTGCCGAGGACTACACCGTGACCCAGGCCGAGCCGACCCTGGCCGGCTTCCTCGACAGCGTCGCGCTGATGAGCGACGTCGACGAGTGGGAGCAGGGGCAGTCCCGGGTCACCCTGATGACGCTGCACGCGGCCAAGGGGCTGGAGTTCCCGGTGGTCTTCCTGACCGGGATGGAGGAGGGGGTCTTCCCCCACGCGCGCTCCCTGAATGAGCCCGAGGAGATCGAGGAGGAGCGCCGTCTCTGCTATGTTGGTCTCACGCGCGCTCGCGAGCGGCTCTACCTCACCTGGGCCCTGCACCGGCGGATTCACGGCTACGGCGTGGGAGAGCCCTCCCGCTTCCTCAGAGAGATGCCGGAGGCGGAGCTCGCCGCCCTGAACGCCCGCTCCGAGCCGGGGCCCATGGCGGTCAGCGAGGAGCCGGCGGCATCTGTGGACGACGACCTGCCGCTTCGGGTCGGGGCCAAGGTGAGGCACGCGCGCTGGGGCGAGGGCATGGTGGTCGGCGTCGAGCGGGAGGGCAGCGACGTCCTGGTGACCGTGCGCTTCGCCAGCGTCGGTCGCAAGCGCCTGTCACTGCAGTACGCGCACCTGGAGGAGCTGTGAGGCGATGATCGACCGCAAGGACGTGGAGCATGTGGCGCGCCTGGGCCGCCTGGCCCTCACCGAGGGGGAGCTCGAGCGCATGCGCGGAGAGCTGGCCGCCATCCTCCAGTACATCGAGAAGCTGAGGGCCGTGGACGTGGAGGGCGTGGAGCCGACGTCTCACGCCGTGCCCGTCGTCAACGTGATGCGCGAGGACGAGGTGGAGCCCCCCGGCGACCACGAGACGATGATGGGCAACGCCCCCGACCGGTCGGGCGAGTTCTTCCGGGTGCCGCGCATCATCGAGGACTGAGCGCGTGGCCGGCGATCTGACACGACTCACGGCGCACGAGCTGACCGACGCCTATCGAGGGGGCGAGGCCACCCCGACCCGGGCCGTCGAGGCGTACCTGGCCCGCATCGAGCGCCTCGATGGCGACCTCGGCGCGTACCTCACCCTGACCCGTGACACCGCGCTGGCCGAGGCCCGGGCTGCCGACGCGCGCTACGGCAAGAACGCCGCGCTCGGGCCACTGGACGGCGTGCCCGTCGCCCTGAAGGATGTCCTCTGCGCGGTCGGGGTACGGACGACCTGCGGCTCCCGGATCCTCGAGACCTTCGTCCCGCCCTACGACGCGACCGTGGTCACGCGCCTCAAGGCTGCCGGGGCCGTGCTGCTGGGCAAGACCAACATGGACGAGTTCGCGATGGGCTCGTCCACCGAGCATTCGGCGTTCAAGCCCACTCGGAACCCCTGGGACCTGGCCCGCGTGCCCGGCGGCTCCTCGGGTGGTTCGGCGGCGGCGGTGGCGGCGGATCTGGCTGCGGTGGCGCTGGGCACCGACACCGGCGGCTCCATCCGGCAGCCAGCGGCCTTCTGCGGACTGGTGGGCTTCAAGCCCACCTACGGGCGAGTCTCCCGCTATGGCCTCGTGGCCTTTGCGTCGTCGCTCGATCAAATCGGCCCGCTCGCCAAGGATGTCCGCGACTGCGCGCTGCTGCTGAGTGTGATCGCCGGTCACGACCGGCGCGACGCCACCTCGCTGGCGGCGCCGGTTCCCGACTACGCGGCCGCGCTGGGGGGTGGCGCCCGCGGGCTCCGCATCGGCGTGCCGCGAGAGTACTTCAACGAGGGGGTCGATCCTGACGTCGAGCGCAGCGTCCGGACGGCCATCACGGTGCTGCGTGACCTGGGGGCCACGATGGCGGAGATCTCGTTGCCCAACACCGATTACGGGATCGCTGTCTACTACATTCTGGCCCCGGCCGAGGCCTCGTCGAACCTGGCCCGTTACGATGGGGTGAAGTACGGGCTGCGGGTTCCGGGCCGCGACTTGATCGAGATGTCCGGCCGGACGCGCGCGGCGGGCTTCGGCGCCGAGGTCAAGCGCCGCATCATGCTCGGCACCTACGCGCTCTCGGCCGGCTACTATGACGCCTACTACGGGCGGGCCCAGAAGGTGCGCACACTGGTGCGCCGCGACTTCGAGACCGCCTTCGCCAACGTCGATCTGATCGTGGCCCCCACCACCCCGAACGTCGCCTTCAAGCACGGCGAGAAGGAAGACCCGCTCTCGATGTACCTCAACGACGTTTTCACCGTGCCGGGGAACCTGGCCGGCATCCCGGCCGTGTCGATTCGCTGCGGCTTCAGCCGCGACGGGCTGCCGATCGGCCTGCAGCTCATCGGCCGTCCGCTCGAGGAAGCGACGGTGCTCCGTGCCGCCTACGCCTACGAGCAAGCCACGCCCTGGCTCGAGCGGCGCCCCGGTCTGACATGAGCGACGCGGCACTCGCTACAACCAACTGGGAAATCGTCATCGGCCTCGAGGTCCATGCCCAGCTCCTGACCCGCTCGAAGATGTTCTGCGGGTGCCCGACGACCTTTGGCGCGGCGCCGAACACCCAAACCTGTCCGGTGTGCCAGGGGATGCCCGGCGTGCTCCCGGTGGTGAACCGACGGGCGGTCGAATTCGGGCTCAGGACAGCGCTGGCCTTCAACTGTCAGATCAATCCGCGCTGCCGGTTCGCCCGCAAGCACTACTACTACCCGGACATGCCGAAGAACTACCAGATCAGTCAGTACGAGGAGCCCCTGGCCGAGCACGGGTGGCTGGAGATCGATCGGCCGGACGGCACCTCGCGGCGCATCGGCATCCAGCGCCTGCACCTCGAGGAGGACGTGGGCAAGCTCATCCACGAGGGTACCCTGGAGACGGCCCAGGCCAGCCTGGTGGATTTCAACCGCGCAGGAGTCCCCCTCATGGAGACGGTGTCGAAACCCGAGCTCCGCTCCCCCGAAGAGGCCGCCGAGTACCTCAGGGCCTTCCGCGCCGTGCTCGTCTACCTGGGCGTCTGCGACGGCAATATGGAGGAGGGCTCGCTGCGGTGTGACGCCAACGTCTCGCTGCGACGGCCGGGCGCCCGGGAGTTCGGCACCAAGGTCGAGATCAAGAACATGAACTCTTTCCGCAACGTCCAGCGGGCGCTGGAGTTCGAAGTGCAGCGTCAGGCCCGGGCCCTGGAGGCGGGAGAGCCCATCGTGCAGGAGACGCGGCTGTGGGACGCCGATCGCGGCTACACGCGATCCATGCGGTCCAAGGAATACGCGCATGACTACCGGTACTTCCCGGAGCCAGACCTGACACCGCTCGTCCTGGAGCCCGCCGGGATCGCCGCGATACGGGCCGCGCTGCTGGAGCTGCCACGGGCCCGTCGCCAGCGGTTCGTGAGCGAGTACGGGTTGCCCGCCTACGACGCGACGGTGCTCACGCAGAGCCGCGCGCTGGCCGAATACTTCGAGAGTGCGGTGCGCGAGTTTCCCAACCCCAAGGTCGTCTCCAACTGGATCATGTCGGAGCTGCTGCGCGAGATTCCCGGCGATGACGAGCGTGCCATCCAGGCCTGCCGGGTGACGCCGCAACGACTCATAGGTCTGCTGCGGCTGATCGAGAACGCCACCATCAGCGGCAAGATCGCCAAGGACGTGTTCGATCGGATGCTCCGCTCCGGCGAGGCCGCCGACACGATCGTGCAACGGGAGGGCCTCACCCAGGTCGCCGACGCCGGGGCCCTGGCGGCCATCGTCGACCAGGTGCTGGCCGCCAACCCCAAGCCCGTGGAGGACTACCGGCGCGGGAAGACGGCAGCCGCCAAGGCGCTGGTGGGCCTGGTCATGAAGGCCACGCAGGGAAAGGCGAATCCCGCGCTGGTGAACCAGCTCCTGGAGGAGAAACTCTCGGATGCCAGAGGCGGGCGGCTATAATCGGGCCGATCCCCGATGATTGAGCTGCACCGCGTCTCGAAGGTCTACGACGCCGGACCCCAGAAGTTTCCCGCGCTCACCGACGTCTCCTTCCGCGTCGACAAGGGCGAGTACGTGGTGGTGACCGGGGCGACCGGCGCCGGCAAGACGACGCTGCTCCGCCTCCTCTACCGTGACGAGGTGCCCACCGAAGGCGAGGTGGAGGTGCTCGGGCAGTCTCTCACCGGGCTCCGGCGCCGGCAGGTGCAGACGCTGCGACGCTCCATCGGCGTGGTTTTCCAGGATGCCAAGCTCCTGCCCGGCCGGACCGTATACGAGAACATCGCCTTCGTGCTCCGGGTCACGGGCGCGCCACGGCGGGAGATCACGGCGCGGGCGTTCGAGGCGCTCCGGGCCGTGGGGCTGTCTTCACGGGCCCAGGCCTACCCCGCGCACCTCAGCCAGGGCGAGGCCCAGCGGGCGGCGCTGGCCCGGGCCATCGTGCGCCGGCAACCGCTGCTCATCGCCGACGAGCCCACCGGAAAGCTGGATGAGGCGATGGCTGCCGAGGTGCTCGGCATCATCCAGGACATCTGGACTGGCGGCACCACGGTGATCCTGGCCACCCACCAGGCGCGCCTGGCCGCGGCGATGCACCGGCGCACGCTCGTGCTGGAGCGGGGGCGGCTCGTCAAGGACGAGGGCTAGATGTTCGGCTTTCTGCTGAGCGAGGCGCTGCGCGACCTGCGACGGGCCGGTCGCGTGGCCGTGAGCGCGGTGATGCTGATCACGCTGTCCCTGGGGGCGGCGGGCGCGTTCTGGCTGCTCTCCATGAACCTGGGGCGCGCCGTCAGCGAGTGGCGCGGCCACGCGCGCATCATCGTCTATCTCAAGCGGGAGCCGTCACCGTCCGAGATTGCTGCCCTGGTCCAGCGGGTGCAGGCCTTGCCCGATGTGGGCAGCGTCCGCTACGTCGGCAAGGCCGAAGCCCTGGCCGGGCTCAAGCGGATACTGGGCAAGGACGCCGACGTCGCCGACCAGCTCCCCAGCAACCCGCTGCCGGCGTCGATGGAGATCACGCCCGCCGGTACGGCAACCACACCCCAGGGCGCGCGCATCCTCATCGAGCGATTGGCCGCGGTGCCGGAGGTCGAGGAGGTCGAGGGCGGGCTGGAGTGGATCGAGCGTCTCGCCGACTGGCAGCGTCTGATCGCGGCCATCGGTCTGGGCGTGGGCGCCGTGCTCGCGCTGGCGGCGATCCTCACGGTGACGACGGCGACGACGCTGGTGCTCCATGCGCGCCGACCGGAGACCGAGATCATGCGACTGGTAGGCGCGCCGGAGCTGGCCATCCGCCTGCCCCTGCTCTTGCAGGGCATGATCCAGGGGCTGCTCGGCGCGCTCCTGGCCCTGGCCGCCCTGCGGATCGCTCATCATTTCGCGGCGCCCTGGCTGGAACCGCTGACGAACCTCACCATCGGGTTGCCGCGACTCGAGTTTCTCACGCCACCCGGCATGCTGACCCTGCTGGCGGCCGGAGCCGGCTTGGGGGCGCTCGGGGGCTGGCTCACCCGTGGTCGGCGAGGCGCCTGGTGAGGCGGTTCCTCCTGGTGGGTCTGCTCTTGCTGGCGGCATCGGCCGATGCTCAGTCCAGGCGGGAGGATCCGCTGCAGGCCGAGCAGCGGCGATTACAAGAAACCCAGCGCCAGCTCAAGCACGAGCGCGAGAAGGCTGCCGACGCGCGCCGGCGTGAGAGCTCGCTCCTGGTCGAGCTCGAGGAGACGGAGCGGCGCCTGGGAGACAAGCAGCGCGAGGCGACCCGTCTGGATCGCCAGATCCGGCGGGTCCAGTCCGAGATCACCGGCCTTCGCGGCGACATCGATCGTTTGCAGGGCCATCGCGCCGGCCAGGAGCGTGCCCTGGCCCGGCGGCTGCGCGTGATGTACAAGATCCATGCCCAGGGCTCGGCGCTGTCCCTTCTGGTCAGCGGCGACAATCCTGTCGATCGCCTGGCCACCGTCCGCCATCTGGCGAGCCTGGCCGCCCTGGACGCCCGCCTTATACAAGAGTATCGTGTCACTTCGGACCGGTTGTCGGACCGGAAGCAGCGGGAGGAGACTCGAAGGACCGAGCTGGCCGAGCTTCGAGCCGAGGCCAAGCGCGAGCAGGCGGCGGCGGACCGCGAAGCAGCCAAGCGACGGATATTGCTGGCCAAGGTCCGGGATGAGCGGGTCTACCATGACCGTATGGTGGGCGAGCTCACGGAAGCTTCCCGGCGCCTGGAGGCGTTCATCCGCGACCTGGCGGCCAAGCAGCGTCGGATCGCCAGGGTGCCGCCCGCCGTGCCGGGGGAGGCCCCGCGGACGGGCTTTGGCGCGCTCCGGGGCCGGCTGCCCTGGCCTGCGGCTGGCCGCGTCGTCAGCGCCTTTGGGCCCCAGGTGCATCCTCGGTTCGGAACACGGACTTTCCGGAACGGGGTAGATATCGAGGCCCCCGAGGGGACCGAGATCGCAGCGGTCTTCGGGGGCCACGTCGTCTACACGGGGTGGTTCAAAGGTTACGGGAATTTGATTATTCTGGATCACGGGAATGACTTCTATACGCTTTACGCGCACATCGCCGAGATCGGCGTGAAGGAAGGCGAAGACGTCCGGCAAGGCCAGAAGATCGGGACGGTGGGGGACACGGGCTCGCTGGCCGGAGCCCGGCTGTACTTTGAGGTGCGGTACCAGGGCCGGGCACTGGACCCCGCCGACTGGCTCCGCCAACGAGGGTGAGGGGGGCTTCATGAAGAAGGCGTTCGTCATCGGGTCACTGCTGATCGTGCTCACGCTGTCGCTCGGGGGCTCGGTAGCCAGCAAGAGCACGGAGAGCGGCGCGACCTACGAGCAGCTCAAGCTGTTCACCGAGGTGTTGTCGATTGTGCAGAACCAGTACGTCGACGAGGTCCCGCCTCGGGAGTTGATCTACGGCGCGATCAAGGGCACCTTGCGCGGGCTCGACCCCCACAGCTCGTTCCTGGATCCCGAGAGCTACCGTGAGATGCAGGTGGAGACATCGGGCAGCTTCGGCGGGCTGGGCATCGAGATCACGCTGCGCGACGATATCCTCACCGTGGTGGCCCCCATCGAGGGCACGCCGGCGTACCGGGTCGGCATCCACCCGGGCGATCGCATCATCAAGATCGACGGGATCGTCACCAAGGACATGCAGCTCTCCGATGCGGTCAAGCGCATGCGGGGCCGGCCGGGCACCAAGGTCACCATCGCCATCGGGCGCGAGGGCTGGACGGAGACCAAGGACTTCGAGATCACCCGCGAGCAGATCCGCGTGCAGTCCGTGCGCACCCACGACCTGGGTAACGGCATCGGCTACCTGCGCGTCCGGCAGTTCCAGGAGCAGACGGCCCACGACGTCGAGACGGCGCTGGACAAGTTCACCAAGGCCGGGGCGAAGGCGATGGTGCTGGATCTGCGTAACAACCCGGGGGGCCTGCTGACGTCCGCCGTGGAGGTGGCCGAGAAGTTCCTGGACGACGGCAAGCTGGTCGTCTACACCGAGGGCCGCGTGCGCAATCAGAACATGCGCTTCACGGCCCACGCCAAGAAGGCGCTCAGCAGCATCCCCATGGTGATCCTGATCAACCAGGGCAGCGCCTCGGCGTCGGAGATCGTGGCCGGAGCGCTGCAGGATTACAACCGGGCCGTGGTGGTGGGCACTCAGAGCTTCGGCAAGGGCTCGGTACAGACCATCATCCCGTTGTCGGATGGTTCCGGCCTGCGGTTGACGACGGCGAAGTACTTCACCCCCAAGGGCCGTTCCATCCACGGCAAGGGCATCGCTCCCGACATCGTGGTCGAGGTGCCCAAGGAGAAGGACAAGGACGCGCAGCCCAAGCCGCCGCCGCTCGATCCCCTGGAGGAGCTCAAGCGGGATGTCCAGCTGCAGCGCGCGCTCGATGTGATCAAGACCATGCGGGTGCTCGAGCAGCGCGGGACGGAGCCGCGGGCGCAAGTCAAGTAACGGCGTTTATCGCAGTTGGGGGGCGGTGCGCCAGGCACCGCCCCCCATCTGTTTCGGCGTCCTCACGATGATCGTGCTCGGAATCGAAAGCTCCTGCGACGAGACAGCGGCGGCGGTGCTTGCCGACGGGCGCCGTGTCCTGTCCGATGTGGTGGCCTCCCAGGACGCGCTCCACGCGCCCTGGGGTGGCGTGGTGCCCGAGTTGGCCTCGCGCCGACACCTCGAGGTGATCGGTCCCGTCATCCAGCGGGCCCTCGACGATGCCGGCGTGAAGCTGGGCGACCTCGACGGCATCGCCGTGACTCAGGGGCCGGGTCTCGTCGGCTCCCTCCTGATCGGCTGTTCGGTGGCCAAAGCGCTGGCGTGGGTCCACCGGACACCTCTGGTCGGGGTCAACCATCTGGAGGGACACATCTACGCGGCGTTCCTGACCGACGACCCGCCGATCCATCCGTTCCTGGCCCTGGTCGTGTCGGGTGGCCACACGGCCCTGTACCACGCCCGCGAACCGTTGCAGTACGCCCTCGTCGGCCAGACCCGCGACGATGCTGCCGGCGAGGCCTTCGACAAGGTGGCCAAGCTGCTGGGATTGGGCTTTCCCGGAGGGCCCGCCATCCAGCGGATCGCCGAGCAGGGGGATCCGCGCGCCGTGGCGTTCCCGCTCGCCCAGATGACCGACGGCGCCCGCGACTTCTCGTTCAGCGGGATCAAGACCTCGGTGTCCCTCTACGTCAAGCGCCAGGCGCCCCTGTCGGCGGCCCAGGTCGCCGACGTGGCCGCCTCCTTCCAGACGACGGTGGTGAAGATGCTCGTCCGCAAGACGATCCGGGCGGCGCTGCACCTCGGCGTCAAGCGCGTGGCGCTGACGGGCGGTGTTGCCGCCAACGGGCCGCTGCGCCAGGCTCTGCGCACCGAGGCCGAGCAGCACGGCGTCGCGCTGCACATTCCGCCGCCCCGGCTCTGCACCGACAACGCCGCCATGATCGCCGCGGCGGGCACCGCCCGCCTGCAGGCTGGCGAGCGGGCGGGCCTGGACATGAACGCCCGGCCCGATCTGGCCCTGGCCTGATGAACTACGCTGCGGTGCTGGCGGGGCTTCCGGATGCGGTCATCGCCGTCGATGACGTGCTCCACGTGGTCTTCTGGAATACGGTGGCCGAGGAGCTCACGGGCCGCTCGGCCCGGCGGGTGCAGGGGCGCGTGGTCAAAGAGGTATTCCCGCCCGGCGCCTCCCTCGTGAGTCGCCTCGCCGAGACCGTCGCTTCCGGCGAGGGCCGCTCGGAGGCGGAGGCCTTCGTGGAGACCGTCGGGGGACGGTCCGTTCCCGTCAGCGTCGTTACCGCCCCCCTCTTCGCCAGGGACGGCACGGTGGAAGGCGCGGTGGCGGTGGTCCGCGACCTCTCCCGCATTCGTCAGCTCGAGAACGAGGTTCGCCGTGGGGAGACGCTGGCCGCGGCCGGGCGCATGGCCGTGGGGCTGGCTCACGAGATTCGCAACCCGCTCGGCGCCATCCGGGGCGCCGTGCAGCTGCTGGCCCGCGAGCTGGGCGCCGATCCGCGCCTGCGCGAGTACACGGACGTCCTGCTGAAAGAGGTGGATCGCGTCAACCGCATCATCGAGATGCTCCTGGATCTGGGTCGCCCGGTCCAGGTTCGGCCGGCGCCGCTCAACCTCCACCAGATCCTCGAGCGCGTCACGCTGCTGCACGAAGAGGCGGCTCGGCTCGCCAACATCACATTCGTGCGGCGCTACGATCCCAGCCTGCCCCCGATCCTGGGGGACGAGGATCGCCTGCTCCAGGTCTTTCATAACCTCGTGGTGAACGCGCTGGACGCCATGAAGGCCGGCGGGCGGCTCATCCTGACGACGCGGGTCAGCCTCAACGCGCTCTACGGCAAAGTCGACGTGGGCGGCGGCCAGCGCCCGATGGTCGAAGTCCAGGTGGGCGACGAAGGGCCGGGCATCCCCGCGGCGGTCCGGGCCAAGATCTTCGATCCCTTCTTCACGACCAAGGAACGCGGGCTGGGGCTCGGCCTGGCCCTGTGCCACCGCATTCTCGAGGAGCACCGGGGCGCCATTCACGTGGAATCCGTCGAGGGGCGGGGGACAGTGGTCACCTGCTTCCTGCCCGTCGCCCGCTGACATGAACCCGGGGATCCTGATCGCCGACGACGAGGAGAGCCTGCGCTGGGTCCTCGAGCGGGGCCTGCGCCAGGCCGGCTACGAGGTCACCGCCGTGGCCGACGGCGAGGCGGCCATCAAAGCCTTCGAGGCCGACCCCGTCGATCTCGTCTTTCTGGACATCCGCATGCCTCGCCTGGATGGCCTGACCGTCCTGGAGCGGCTGCGCGCCATCCGTCCCGATGCCTGCGTGGTGGTGATGACCGCGCACGGAACGATGGACACCGCGATCAAGGCCATGCAGCGGGGCGCCTACGACTACCTGGCCAAGCCCTTCGACCTCGAAGAGGTGCTCCTGCTCACCGAGCGCGCCCTGACGGCGACCCGCCTGAGCCAGGAGGTGACGCGGCTCCGACGGGGGTTGGAGGAAGTGCGGGAGTTCAGCGCCCTCATCGGCCGGCATCCGCGGATGCAGGACGTGTACAAGACCATCGGCCGGATCGCCGGCACCGACGTCACCGTCCTGCTGCGCGGCGAGTCGGGCACGGGCAAGGAGCTGGTGGCCCGGGCCGTCCACCACTACAGTCGGCGCTCGGGCCGGCCGTTCGTCGCGGTCTCCTGCGCGGCCATTCCCATCACGCTGCTGGAGTCCGAGATGTTCGGTCATGAGCGGGGGGCGTTCACCGACGCCAAAGAGCGGCGACTCGGCAAGTTTGAGCTGGCCCACGGCGGCACGCTCTACCTCGACGAGATCGGCGACATGCCGCTCGAGCTGCAGAGCAAGCTCCTGCGCGCGCTCCAGGAGCGCGTGATCGAGCGGGTCGGGGGGCGCGAGCCGATTCCCGTCGACGTCCGGGTGCTGGCGGCTACCCACCGGGATCTAGAGTCGCTCATGCAGGAGGGGCGCTTCCGGGAGGACCTCTACTACCGCCTCAACGTCGTCACCATCAACCTGCCGCCGCTGCGCGAACGGCGGCGGGACATCCCGCTCCTGGTCGAGCACTTCCTGGCCAAGTACGCCGAGGAATTTGGCGAGCGCGCCGTGGCGCCCGACACCCTCGACCGTCTGGTCGGCTACGGCTGGCCGGGCAACGTCCGCGAGCTCGAGAACATCGTGCAGCGCGCAATGGTGCTGGCCACCACCGGGGTGATCCTTCCCGAGCACCTGCCCATCGGGCCGGTGTCGGCCGCGGCCTCGGTGGCCATGGATGCCTCGCTGGAGGACATCATCGAGCGGAAGCTCATGGAGTGCGTGCGGGGGCTGCGCCACCAGGGGGGCGCCAACCTCTATGGCCTCATCCTGGGGCTGGTGGAGAAGCCGCTCCTCCGGGCGGTGCTCCGGGAGACCGGCGGTAACCAGGTCCGCGCCGCCCAGATCCTGGGCATCAACCGCAACACCCTGCGCAAGAAGCTCACCGAGCACGGCATCCACCCGGAGGCGACAAGCACCGAGGGCTGACGCCTCCGCCACGCTCGCCGCGTTTGTTGACACATCCGCGGCGGGCTCCGTATAAAGATACTCACGTCCACCGACGCCG
>DATIAY010000178.1:0-17183 GCA_035457825.1 Candidatus Methylomirabilota bacterium | reverse complement strand
CAGGTACATCGAGGCGATCAGCCCCCAGAAGATCTCCGGTCGCTGCTGGATGAGGAGCGGTCCCGGCCGGATGCCGTGGATCAAGAGCGCGGCAAAGATCAGCGCGATGGAGGCATTGCCGGGGATGCCCAGCGTGAGGAGCGGGATGAACGAGCTGGTCGCGGCCGCGTTGTTGGCGGCTTCCGGCGCCGCGACGCCCTCCAGGGCGCCCTTGCCGAAGCGCTCGGGATGACGGCTGAGCTTCTTCTCCAGGGCGTAGGTCACGAAGGATGAGATGACGGCCCCGCCGCCCGGCAGCACCCCGATTAGGAACCCGATCAGCGAGCCGCGAGCCATCGGAGCCGACGCCGCCCGCCATTCCTTGCGACTGCCCAGCAGCCCTCTGATCTTCGCCTTGAGGATCTCCGGCTTGACGGTCCGCTCGATGTTGACGAGCGCCTCACCGATGCCGAACAGCCCCATGGCCACGATGACGAACTCGAAGCCCTCCGAGAGCTTGAAGAAGCCGTAGGTGAACCGGGGGCTGCCCATGATGGGGTCCAGCCCCACCGTGCCGAGCAGCAGCCCCAGCGCGGCCATGCTGAGGCCCTTGGCCATCGAGCCCCCGCCAAGGTAACCCACCATCATGAGCCCCAGCAGCAGCAGCGCGGCGTTCTCGGCCGCCCCGAATTTCAGCGCAAAGTTGGCGAGCGGCGGCGCCAGCAGCATGAGACCGACGATGCCCAGGGTCCCGGCCACGAAGGATCCGATGGCGGAGACGGCCAGCGCGAGCCCGGCCCGGCCCTGGCGGGCCATCTGGTAGCCGTCGATGCACGTCACCACCGAGGCCGCCTCACCGGGGATGTTGAGCAGGATCGAGGTCGTGGAGCCACCGTACATGGCGCCGTAGAAGATCCCGGCGAGCAGGATCACGGCCGAGGCTGGCGGCATGCCATAGGTGACGGGGAGCAGGAGCGCGATCGTCGCGGGGGGGCCCAGGCCGGGCAGGACGCCGATGGCGGTGCCGACCAGGGCGCCCAGGAAACAATAAAGGAGGTTGACGGGCGTGGCCGCGACGGCGAACCCGTTGGCCAGGCTGCCCAGGAAGTCCATGCCGCCTCAGCGCGCGAGAAGCCCG
Source organism: Candidatus Methylomirabilota bacterium (assembly GCA_035457825.1). GTDB lineage: Bacteria > Methylomirabilota > Methylomirabilia > Rokubacteriales > CSP1-6 > 40CM-4-69-5. The sequence goes on along the minus strand of DATIAY010000178.1, from coordinate 16,066 downwards.
GGGGGAAGCGGAACGCCGAGCCAGAGGGCGAAGAGCACGTACGATCCGCCAGCGGCGAGCAGGGCGATGCCGAGCGCCAGCGGCCAGCGATGGGGCTCGGTCACCCGCAGCATGAAGAGCACGACGACGAAGGTGGCGATCGGATAACCGACGGTGTCCAGGGCGAGGGCATACCCGGTGAGGACGGCCAGGACACCGAGGACCTTGAGGAATTGGCCCCGCTCGCCGGACGCCGCTAGCGCCCGGCGTCCGCGGAACGCGTTGCCGAGCTGCGCGAGGGCCAGCAACCCCAGGGCCAGGCTCACCCACCAGGGATAGAACCCGGGCCCGGGGTTGCGGACGACGCCGAAGGGCAGGAGCCGCGCCGACTCGAATGCCGCCAGGGCGGCAAAGAGCAGCAGCGTCGTCGCCGCGACGGCGTCACGTCCGGCCATCACGCGGAGCGGCCTACTTGGCTCCGGCCGCTATCCTGGCATGCTGCTCCCACTCCTCGCGCCAGGTCTTCTCGAAGTCCTTGCCCCCCTGGAAGTGGACTTCGTCCCCCAGGCTCTTGATCAAGGCCTTGAATGACCGGTCCTCGGCGAGCTTCTTGAACGCGCTTTCCAGCTTGTCGACGATCGCCGGGGGCGTCCCCTTGGGGGCCAACACCGACCGCCACATCGTGAAACCGACGTCGAACCCCTCCTCTTTCATGGTGGGGACGTTCGGGAGGTCGGGGTGCCGCTTGACGTCGGTGTTGGCGAGGACCCGCATCTTGCCCGCGGCGATCTGGGGCACCAGCTGGGCGGTGAAGCCGAACGTGGCATCGGCATGACCGCCCAGCACCGCGAGCAGGGCCGGACCCCCGCCGTCATGGGGGATGTTGTTGTACTCGAAGCCGCCGGCCTTACCCAGCATGCGCATGGGCAGATCGGCGGCGCCCCAGGGCCCGCTGTTGGCGAAATTCAGCTTGCCGGGATTCTTCTTCGCATAGTCGACCATCTCGCGTAGCGACTTCCAGGGCGCGTCGTTGCGGACGGCGATGAAGGGGGCACTGTAGTTGACACGGGCCACCGGGATGAACTGATCGGGTCCGATGGGCGCTTTCTGTACGAGGGCGAACGTGGTGTTGGGCCCCGAGCCACCGAAGAGCAGCGTGTAGCCGTCAGGCTTGGCCCGGATCACGTACTGCGATCCCACGGCGCCGCCCCCACCGGGCTTGAGGACGACCAGCAGCGGCTGGCCCAGGTGCTGGTGGGCAACGCTGGCCACCGCCCGAGCGGTGAGATCGTGCGAACCGCCGGGACCGAAGGGGATCACCAGCTCGATCGGCTTGCTCGGGAACTCCTGGGCTGACACGGTGAGCCCGCCGGGCAGGATCACCAGCAGCATCGCCAGCACCATGGCCAGCGCACACTTGTCTCGCATGAAACGCCTCCTCTCGCCGCGTGGGCGCCGGTGCGTAGCCGCGTTGCCCGGCGGGTGAGCTTCAAGATAGTGGCGGACGCCGACGAATGCAATAACACTTGAGCGCGTCCAGGCGCTCGTATAGAGTGCCTCGCGCCGCGCCCGAGGAGGTCGCCATGAAGCAGATCGAGGTGGGCGTCATCGGAACCGGCTGGATCGGCGAGATCCGGGCCAAGACCTGTGCCGCTCACCCGCTCGTCGCCGGGCTCCACCTGGCCGAGATCGACCAGGCCAGGCTTCGCCGGGTGGCCAGGGAAACGTCCGCTCGCACCGCCACCACCGACTATCGCGAGCTGCTCAAGCGCCCCCAGATCGACGCCGTCATCGTCTCCACCACGCCGGAGACCACCCACTACCCGTTCACCCGCGACTGCCTGCTGGCCCGTAAGCACACGTTTTTGGAAAAGCCCATGGGGCTCGAGCTCAAGGAGGCCGATGAGCTCATGAGCCTGGCCCGCGAGAGCAACCTCAAGCTCACCATCGGGTACACCCAGCGTTTCAACCCCAAGTACGCCTACGTCAAGAAGTGCCTGGAGGACGGCACGCTGGGCCGGCCCGTCACGGCGCTGGTGAGTCGCAACATCTCCCGCTCCCTGGGCAACAAGATCGGCGGCCGCATCCGCCTGTCGCCGGCCGTGATGGAGGCCACCCACGACATCGACTTCATCCTGTGGTGCCTGCAGGGGAGCCGGCCCGTACGCGTCTACTCCGAGTGCGTCTATCGCATCATGGAGCGCGAGCACGGCGTGCCCGACTGCCAGTGGATCGTCGTCACCATGGATGACGGCACCGTGTTCACCATCGGTGCCGGCTGGGCGCTGCCGCCGGGCTACCCGCACTTCTCCTCGGCCACCATCGAGTTCGTGGCCACCGAAGGCGGGCTACTCATCGACGACAGCCATCGAGACATCGTGCTCAACACCATGAAGAAGGGCATGGTCCTGCCGCTCAGCACCATGCCGGGCGAGCAGGTGGCCCACGTCTACCAGGGACCCATGGAGGCCGAGACGATCCACTTCATCGAGGCCGTGGCGCTGAACCGGCCGCTCCTGGTCACCCCCGAGCAGGCCCGGCAGGTGATGGAGGTGACGCTGGCCGCGGATCTCTCGGCCGAGCGTCACGCCCCGGTCAGCCTGCCGCTGGATAAGTAGCTAGAGACTGCGACGATTCGTCGCGCCCTGTGTGAAGGGAGGAGGTCCAAGCGAGGTCGGTGGACTGGAACGGGTTGTACCGTGCACCATCGGCACGCCGCGGCCGCGCAGGTCGGCGAACAGCACGGCCGCGCGCTTGATGAGGGGCCGCAGCGCTCGGCGAGCAACGGCAACGTCGCCACGGCCGGGTCCAGATGGCCGCGGTGCATGTCGATGGCCACGACGGCGGTGCTGCCGGGATCGAGCCGAAGCGTGGGGCTGCTCAGGCCGGGACATTAGCTTAGACTAGGGCGCCATGAATCAGGACCTCCGCCACTTCGTGGCCGAATACGAGCGGGCATTTCCCGGCGAGGTGGTCCGCATCGCCGACCCGGTGGGCCTCGAGCACGACGTGATGGCGATCGTCCTCGAGTACGAGCGGCGCCGGCGCTGGCCGATTCTCATGTTCGAGTGCGTCCGCGGTCACGAGATTCCCATCGTGGCCAACGTGGTGGCCAGTCGCCGGGCCCTGGGCTTCGCGCTGGGCGTGCCCGAGACCGAGCTGGCCGCCGAGTACGCCCGGCGCATCAAGGAGCGCATCAAGCCGGTCGTGGTCCCCGAAGCGTCCTTTCGTCACCGGGTGATCACCGGGGACGCCGTGGACCTGGCTACCCTGCCCATCCCCCTTTACTTCCCCGGCGATGCCGGGTCCTACCTCACCGCCGGCATGCTGGTGGCGCGTGACCCCGACACCGGTGTGGAGACGGAGGGGTACCACCGGTTCCAGGTCAAGGGCCGCACCCGGATGGGCGTGAGCCTGCACTCCCGGCGCCGCATGTTCGAATACCAGCGCCGGGCCGAGGCCCGCGGCGAATCCCTGCCCTGCGCCGTCGTGCTGGGTCTGCACCCGCTGGTGTCCATGGGCTCACTGGCCTACCCGCCTGCCGACGTCGGCAAGTTCGAGGTGGTGGGAGGACTGCTGAGCGAGCCCCTGCAGATCTCGCCTTGCGCGACGATCGATCTGCACGTCCCGGCCACGGCGGAGATCGTGATCGAAGGCGAGATCCTGCCCGGCGTACGGGAGCCCGAGGGCCCCTTTGGCGAGTTCACCGGATACTTCTCGCAGCGCTCGACCGAGCACGTCTTCGTGGCCCGGGCCATCGCCATGGGCAACCACCCCTGGTTCCAGTCCATCGGCTCCGGCCGGGCCGGCGATCACATCACTACGCTCGGCCTCGTTCGCGAGGCCGAGATCCTGAACGCCCTGGGCCGGGCGATTCCCAACGTGACGGCCGTCCACGTCCCGCTGTCGGGCACCTCGTCCTTCAGCGCCTATGTGGCTCTCAAGCAGAGCCGGCCCGGCGAGGCCAAGCACGTCATCCCCATCGTTCTGGGCGTGGACCACTATCTGAAATTCGTCATTGTGGTGGACGACGACATCGACGTCTTCGATGAATCCGAGGTGCTGTGGGCCGTGGCCACCCGCATGCAGGCCGACCGCGATCTGGTCGTCGTCTCCGGCAGCCTGGGCGCGCTGCTCGACCCCAGCGCCGACGAGCGTGGCGTCACCGCCAAGCTCGGCGTCGATGCCACCCGACCCTTCGGGCAGCCGTTCGCAAGGAAGCTCGCGATGAACCCCGAGCGTATGGCCTGGGCCCGGGCCCTGGTCGACCGACTCTCTTCCTGAGGGAGGCCCTGGCATGGCCCAGCGCTACATCGACCTCTCTGTGACCGTGAACAACGCCACCATGAGTCCGCCCTCGACCAACCTCAAGGTGGAGCTCACCCCCCACCGGCGGGGCCCCGGATTCTGGCAGGCGTCCAGCGTTCACCAGAGCCTGCACACCGGCGCCCATATCGACTCGCCCCTGCACGTCTTCAAGGACGGCATCACGACCGCCGAGATCCGCCTCGACCAGGTCATGGGCGAGGCCTTCGTGGTCGACCTGTCCTTTGTGGGCTCCAATCACGGCGTGACCATCGACGATCTCCGCCGGGGCGGCGCCGACGCCGTCAAGGCCGGGGACATCGTGCTGCTGCGCACCGGGTGGACTGACAAGATGTACGGCACCTGGCCGGAGTTCTTCACCCAGTCGCCGTTCTTTCCGCCGGAGTCTGCGGAGTGGCTGGTGGCCAAGGATCCCAAGTCCATCGGCTTCGACTTTTTCGAGGAGTACTGCGCCCGGCTGCCCGACTTCAGCTCGGAGGATTTCCCGATGCACCGGGTGATCCTCGGGGCGGGCATCGTGATCATGGAGGGACTCACGAACCTCGGAGCGCTGCCCGGCCGACGAGTGGACTTCGCGGCCCCCTTCTACAAGATCGCCGGCACCGAAGGCGCCCCGGCGAGGTTCTTCGCGCGCGTGTAGGACGCTAGCGCGGGACGCCCAGGCGCTGGAAGAGGGCCTGCGTGTTCGCGATGACGCCGGCCAGCTCGTCCTCGGTCATCCCGCTGGCCCGCGCGTCGTGGATGAACCCCCACAGCCGCTCGCAGAGCGCCTGGGCCTCGTGCCGACTGCCCTCGTGGGCCAGCCGCTCGACCGGCGAATGCCACGCGTCGACGAGGTTCTCCAACGCCCGAATGAGGGGCCGGCGGGTTTCCTCCAGGCGATTGGACCCCACGCTCGTGAAGCGCAGGGCGTGCAGCAGAGGGGAAAGCGCCTCTTCGTACATGTCCCCCTCCAGCCAGCGCATGCCCACTTTCGTGTAGCTCCACCACAACCGGCGCTCGAGCTCCTGGCGCCGCCGCTCGGGAAGCCCCTCCTCGGGAATCACCGCCAGGAGCTCCTCGGCCCGCTCCAGCGTGGCCAGCGCCTCCGCCTCCTTGCCGTCCCGCATGCGGCGAAGGGCCTCGGCGGTGAGCTGTCCCACCTCGCCACCGTAGGTCCCCGACAGCAGCTCCCGCAGGGTGATCTCGAGGTCGGCAGGCGGCGCCGGAATCGCCGCCAGAGCCTGCTGCAAGACCTGGCGGGCCCGGTCGTACTCCTGCCGCTGGATCAGCTCCAGCGCGACGCGCTCGTAGGCCGGCCACAGAGCCTCCCGGGCCGCCGCCTGGGCCGCGCCCAGGGCCTCGTCCTCGGGCGCGATCTCCAGGCCGCGCTCCAGCCACTTGAGCGCGTCGCGGATCGCGGCCAGGCGCTCTTCGCCGTCCGCCAGGCTGGGGTTCTGAGCCCACGCGCTGCGCTCACGACCCACCCGCAGAGCGAGCACGGCCAGATGGCGCTCCCAGGTCGCGTGCTCGCCGGGCGGAGCGGCCGCGATCGCGGCCTCGAACGCCGACCGCGCCAGAGTGGGCTCACCCAGCGCCTGCTGGGCCAGGCCGATCACGCCCCACAACCGGGCCGCGTCTTCTCCGGGCGAGGTCGTGCCGGCCTCCAGCGCGGCCGTAGCCCGCGTCACCACCTCGGTGAATTGCTGGGCCTCGTACAGCGCGTAGCAGCGCTCGACGGGGGGAACCGGCGGCCCCGGCGCCTCCACCTCGTCCGGGCTCGCGCTGGCGACGACCGGCTCGGGCTCGGGAACGGGCACAACCCCCAGCGGCGGGGAGGGCGCCGTCGGCAGCGCCACCGGCTCCGGCCGGATCGACGGCTCGCCCACCACACTGGCGACGCCGAGGGACGCTGGGGTGTCGGGTTTGACGATCCCGGCGGGCGCGGACGAGGCCGGGACAGGCATCGGTCGGAGCGGCAGCACGTCGGCGAAAGGTCCGGGACGATCGCTGAAGATCGGACGCCGCGCGACGGCGGTCGCGGGGACCGGATCAGCCGCGCGCGGGCGGACCGGGGCGGTGCCGGTACGGGCGCGCCGCCACGGGTCCCGGTTCGGCGCGCCGCGACGCCCCGGATACCGGGAGCGGGTCGGCGCAATCAGCTCGAGCACCCCGAGAATCAGCAGCCCAACCGCCACCACTACTCCGATCAGGACGAGGGCTTCCTCGCTCAGCATGCCAGCTCGACGGGGCGACGCTCCGCGAGGGAACGGTAGGCGGCCGTCACTACGGCCAGGTCGGCCCGGCCGGCAGCGCCGTCCATCTCCTCGGCCTTGCCGCGAGCCATGGCCTCCGCGAAGCAGGCCAGCATGGCCTCATAGCCGCGAACGTCGCGCCTGGTCAGCCACAGTCGGGACCGTCGGCCGCCGCGCACGGCGATCCACCGGCCGCGGTTGTCGGCGAAGCAGGTGGCCCGGGAGCCTGTCACCGTGGACCATTGAAACTTCGGAAGGCCCGGCGCTGCAAGTGAATTAGACAGAAAGCCGACGGCGCCGCCGGGGAGCTCGGCGAGCAGGCTCACCGCGTCCTCACCCGGGAAGGCGGCAAACGTCTGGGGGGGCCGGAGGGCGAAGACCCGGCGCACACCCCCACCCCACCACCGCAGCGCGTGGACATAGTGGATGCCCCCGTCGATCAAAGCGCCGCCCCCGGCGAGATCGGCCTGCAGCCGCCAACCTGACCGGTCGTGGAGGCCGCGCGCCACCAGGTGGATCTCGCGCAACTCGCCCAGCGCCCCGCCCTCGAGAAGGGCCTTGAGCCGCCGGAAGGCGGGCATGAAGTGGAACTGCTCGGCCACCATCACGACGCGTCGGGCGGCGGCGGCAGCGGCAATGAGCTCATCGGCCTCGTCCAGCGTGCGGGCAATGGGCTTCTCCACGAGCACGTGCTTGCCGGCCGCGAAGGCCAGCCGGGCATGAGCGAGGTGATGGCCGTGCGGAGTGCAGATGACTGCCCCCACCGCCCGGGGATCGGCGAGGGCCGCTTCGTAGGAGCCGTGAGCCGCCACTCCCCGGAACCGGCGGGCGTAGGCCCGAGCGCGATCCAGGTCGCGGCTGGCAAAGATCAACGGCAGTCCCAGCCGCCGGGCGGCGGCCGCGTGGCGCAGCGCGATCCATCCACAACCGAGGATGACGAGCCCGCTGTCGGCCATTTGCCGAATGCTATCATTGGACATCCTCACAAGGAGGGTCGTATGCGCCGGGTCGCGGTGATCGGGGCCGGGGTGACTAAGTTCGGGAAGCACGAGCGGACGTCGGCCGAGCTCTTCGCCGAAGCTGCCCGCGACGCGCTGACCGATGCCGAATTGACGCCGGGCGCGGTACAGGCCATCTACTACGGCAACGTGGTGGGCGGAGAGACCGAGAAACAGCTCCACACCGGTCCCCAGGCCGCCTCGGTACTGGGCATCCCCACCGTGCCCACCACGCGGTTCGAGACGGCCTGCGCTTCCTCACACGCGGCATTCCGCCACGGCGTGATGGAGATTGCCGCCGGCCTGGCCGACGTGGTCCTCGTCGGCGGCGCCGAGCGCGTGCTCAACGTCTCCACCGCCGAATCCACCGAATACTTCGCCTACGCCTCGGACGCCATCTGGGAGCAACCGGCCGGCCTGACCTTCCCGGGCGTGTTCGCGCTCATTGCCCGGGCCCACATGACGAAGTATGGGACCACCGAGGAGCAGATGGCTCACGTGGCTGTCAAGAATCACCGCCACGGGACGCTGAACCCCAAGGCCCAGTTCCAGAAAGCGATCACCCTGGAACAGGTCATGAAGTCGGCGTACGTCGCCGATCCCCTCAAGCTCTTCGACTGCTGCCCCTTCACCGACGGCGCCGCCGCCGTGGTGCTCGCCTCCGAGGAGGTCGCGCGCCCGCGCAGGCGGGCCATCTGGGTGCTGGCTTCCGCCGCCGCCTCCGATTCCATGCTGATGCAGGACAAGCCCGACCTGGCGCGGGTGCCGGCCACCGAGCGCGCCGCGGCGGCCGCCTACCGACAGGCCGGGCTCGGTCCCGAGGACGTGGACGTCGTCGAGTTGCACGACTGCTTCACGATCGCCGAGATCGTCGCCACGGAGGGGCTCGGACTCTTCGAGCCGGGGACCGGCGGCATGGCCGCCGAGAAGGGCTGGACCAGCCTGGGTGGTCAGATCCCGGTCAACCCGTCGGGGGGCCTCAAAGCCAAGGGCCACCCGATCGGCGCTACCGGCGCCGCCCAGATCGTGGAAGTCGTCACTCAGCTCCGCGGCGAGGCGGGGGCGCGGCAGGTGGACGGCGCCCGTGTCGGCCTCACTCACACGCTGGGCGGCAACACCGCCACCGTCCTCGTGAGCCTTTTCGGTCGTGAGTGAGTCCGGGATCACGATCAAGAGCTTCTTCGACGGCGTCCGGGCCGGCACGCTGACTGGCGTCCGCTGCGGAAAGTGTGGCCAGCTGGCCATTCCGCCCAAGGAGTTCTGTCCCGCGTGTGGGGCCCACGCCTGGCACGCGGTGGAACTGTCCGGCGAAGGGACGATCGCCTCGTATACGATCATCCGGGTGCCGCCGCCCGCGCATGCCGCCGACGCTCCCTATGCCATCGCCGTCGTCCGGCTCAAGGACGGCGTCCAGCTCCTCGGACGCGTGGTTGACGTCCCGCTCGAGCAGGTTGCCGTCGGCCTGTCCGTCCGCTTCCGACCACTCACGAGAAACGGCCACACCACCATCGCCTTCGGCCCCGCCTGAGGCGGCCCGGCCTGCCCGGCCCAAGGGCGGGCGCCCTGTTCGCTGGAGAGGTGCCCCGCCCGCCGTGCACTTGAGCTCTCCGCTCCGCTCCGCGTCCGCATCGCTGATCGGGGTAAAGCGAACGTCGGAGCCGATACTTAGGTGACGTGACCGGGGCCACGGCACGCCTGGCCGGCTCCTTGCGTCTGGTCGGGCTCGATGAATGGCTCGTCTCGCCGCACGGCTCGGTTCCTGGCCTCGGTCCTGCTGCTCCTGCTCCCGGCCTGCCCTGTCGCCGGTAGTACGTTCACCCCCATCTTCACGAAGCAGTACGTCCGGGCGGACGGGCCCCCCGTCACCGTCTCCGACGCGTTTTCCGTCTGCGACCCGGGCGGCACCTTCCGCCTGATCGTCCTCAACGGCCCCGGGGGCCACGACCGCGTGAGCAGTGGGTCGATCGTCCTCAATGGGATCGAGGTGGTCCACGAGCGCAACTTCCACCAGCGAATTGCCAAGATTGAGCGCCCGCTCCAGAACGTTCGCGAGGAAAACCTCCTGGAGGTTCACCTCGGCAGCAAGCCGGGCGTCGCGATCACGGTCAGCGTCGAGAGCAGGCAGTCCTGTGAAATCCGGATCACCTCGCCCATACCCGGCAGCATTCTGACCGAGCCGAAGGTCATCGTACGCGGCACCGTACAGACGCGACCCGGCGCGAACACGGGCGTGACGGTCAACGGTGTCCCCGCCCTCGTCGAAGTCGGTCAGTTCGCCGCGCTGGTGCCGGTGAACCCGGAGCTGACCGCCCTGACGGCGCGGGCCGTCGACCCCTCCGGGGACGTCGGGGCCGACACGATTCCAGTGGCGGTCCAGCTATCGTCCCAGGAGCCTCGGCTGCGTCTGCAGGCGAGCCCGGCCGGCGGCGTGGGACCGCTCACGGTAGGTTTCAGCGTGTCGAGTCTGATCCCGGCCCACACGACGGCCCTGGATTTCGACGGTGACGGGGCCGTCGACTTCACGGGCCAGAGCCTCGAAGGACAGACCTTCACGTACCAGCAGCCCGGGATCTATACGGCCACGGTGCGGATCACCGATGAGCGGGGAGGGGTCCACACCACGGCAACCGTCGTCCCGGTGTCGGATCAGGCCGCGCTCGACGCCCGCCTGCAGGCCATCTGGCACGGCCTCAAAGATGCGCTGCGGGCAGGAGACCTGGCGCGAGCCTCCACCTTCATACACAGCGAGACGCGCGCCGCCTACGCCGACCAGCTCAATCGCTTCAGCCCGACCACGCTGGCGAGCATCGATACCCACATGACCACCATCCAACTGGTCGAGGTCGGGCCCGGCGGCGCTCAGTACGAAATGCTGCGGGACCGCGACGGCCAGACGCTCTCGTTCGCCGTATGGTTCCAGCTCGATCAGGACGGCCTCTGGCGGCTACGACGGTTCTAGGCAAGCGGTGCCCACACACCTGCGTCGGTCCACTATCGGCTGCCTCCTCCTGAGTGGCCTTCAGCTCGCCCCGGGCGGAGTGCCGCCCGGCCAGGCCCAATCGTCTTCCGAGGCAACCCTCCCGCTCGGGCAGGCGCAAGCGGTCTGGAGGGGATTCTGGAACGCCCTCATCGTCGGTGATCTCGAGGACGCACGGACGTACGTCCATTCGGAGCGGCAGCACCTGTTCCCGGGACCCCACAAGCGGGAGGAACTGCAGCAGATGGCAAGCGAGATGGCCCACTGTCGGTTAAATCCTGATCCGGTGATCGTGGCCCTCGAAGAGGTCATCTACCGGGTCCTGTGCGAGCACCGGGGCGAGACGGCTCGGAGCCAGGTGGGACTGCGTCGCGATCGTGACGGCGCCTGGCGACTGTCCCTGCTGTAACGGACGCCGGCGTGCTACCCAGACTTGCGGTTCCCGCCTTCCTGGGAATGCTTCTGCTGGGCTCTCCGCCCGCCAGGGCTGACGCCGTCGAGAAGTGGGGACCGTTCCGGGCCCGGATCGTGGACGTGGAGACGAACGAGCCTATCGCCGGCGTGGCGGTGCTCGTGATCTGGTGGGCAAGCATCCCCAACCCGGTTCAGGGACAGCGACGATTCTTCGACTCCCGGGAGACCGTGACGGACCCGGAGGGACGCTTCGTCACCCCACGGCTGTCCTCTCCCTTCTTCAGCTTTGGCATCCTCCCCGCCGAGATCGTGCTCTTCGCGCCCGGGTACGTGGAACAGAGCGAGCACGTGACCCCCAAGGGGGGCCAGGCGTTCGTCGACTCTACGGAGATTCGAATGCGCCGGCTCAAGACCCGCCTTGAACTCATGAACAAGCGCCGGGCGCGCCCCGGAGGTGTGCCCGACGAAAACATGCCGGGGTTCCTGCGGGCGATCAACATCGAGAGAAAGATGCTGGGGCTTGGTCAGATCGGTCCGACACCAGGAGACCAACCATGAACCGCGCGCTCCGTTGCACGCCGCTCTTCGCGCTCGTCTTCGCCGGCCTGGGCGAGACTCCCGCCGTGGCGCTGAACGAAGCCACCCATGAGCTGATCAATCACCAGGCGGCCCGATACTCCGAGTTCAACGACATGCTCACCCGCCGTCTTGGCTTTCTCAGGGGATTCCAGGAGCCGTTGCGCGGACAGGACGTCCTCGAGTGGCTGCGGGTCGGTGGTCGTCGAGAAGACGATGGCCTTCGTTTCCTTCGCCACTTCCATGACCCTCTTCTGCCCTGGGACGCTGCCGGCCTTCAGACTCCCTTGCCCTTCGAATCCTCCATCCGATGGACGCAACAGACAGACCAGGAGTGGGCCTGGTCGAGAGCGCGGGATCGCTACTACGCCGGCCTGACCTCCAGGGTGACCAGTGGGGAAACCCGCCTCCAGCAGGAGCAAGAGCTCGCCGACACCTTTCGAACCCTTGGCCAGGTCATGCACCTCGTGGTCGACGCCTCGGTGCCGGAGCACACGCGCAACGACATCCACCCGCTGGGATCCCTCTATGGCAGCTATGAGTACTGGGCCGAGGTTCAGCACGGTCGCCGGGAATCGGCGGCGGAAAGCACCTTCATTCGTGACTACCTCGACCAGCCGTTCGGTTTCGACGCGACGATGCTCCGGCAGGCGACGGGCGACGCCGTCGCCCGGGTCCCCGTCGCGCGCCTGATCGACACCGACACCTATACGGGCGCAGACCCATCAGTCACGCTCCGTCCCGCCATCGGCATCGCGGAGTTCGCCAACGCCAACTTCTTCAGTGAGGACACGGCAAGCCGGAAGCTGCTCGGGCGCAACTATCCGTTCCCATCGCTCGATCTACTGGAACCCTCGACCCACCCGGCCCCCCTCACCGGCCGCGCGCGCGCCTACCTCAAGAAACAGACGGACCCGACATCCGGCCGCGCGGCCGACGGCGGCCTTCCCGTCGACCCGGTGCTGGCCGAGTGCGCGCTCGACGAAGGGGCGCGGCGCGACGGAGTTCTCGAGCCCCGGACCATCGCGTGCATGGATGAGAACGTCTGGACGGCGACGGCTCTGGAGATGCTACCCCGCGCGGTGAGCTATGCGCGCGGTGTGCTCGACTACTTCTTCCGGGGTCAGATCGAGATCGCCCCGCCGGATCGCTTCGTCTACGCCCGAGCCCCATTCACCGCGGGCAACGCCGGGGCCTTCTCGACCCTGCGCTTCAAGGTCCGCAACACGACCCCTGGCGAGATAGCCGGGGCCGGTACCATCGTTGCCGTCGTGCAGTATCGGATCTCTCCCAGCAACCTCTTCGAAGAGCCGCTGGCTCCGCTCTCGGAGATCCGCTTCACGGCCGTCTCCGAGCCTCGGGACATCGTCCTGACCGAAACTTTTCAGGAAGTGAGCTTCGACTTCAGAGGGCAGCCGCTCCCGACCAATTCGGCCGATCTCTTCCTCACCGTCGTCTATCGGGGAACCCTGGGCCTGGAAGCCGATGCGGTGGCAGTGGGGGGCAAGGACATTCCGGAACCCGATCCGGTGGTCGTGATCAACGCCACCGACTACGATTGCTTCGCCGGTCAGCCCTACTTCGTGGCCGGGCTGCCGCCCGCCGCCCGAGACCTGAATGGCGATGGGCTTCCGGATCTCTTCGGGCCGCACCACGAGCGCGGGGTCCTGGTGAAGGTCGACCTCGCCAACGTCCGGACGACTCCCTCCGCGCAGCGCTTCGATCTCCACATCCCCGAGATGACCGGCGGCCAGTACAGCCAGTTCGTCCTGCTCCAGGACCAGTTCGGCTATGACGTCGGGGTCTTCACCGACGAGCTCCTGGACACCTCGACGGGGCAGATTCGCCGCCGCTTTCTGCGCTTCTTCCGGCTGGGCGGCATCTTCAATATGCTGGGCCTGGACTTCAACGGCGAGATCGTCAGGCAGACCTCGTTTGTTCCCCTCCAGTTTCGCGGCCTGCGGTTCCTCCATGGGATCGCCACAACGACTTCTACCGGATCGTCCTGCTTTCCGCAGACCTTCACGCTGCCCCCGACCGTGACGGCGGTGCCCGGTGAACTCGCCCCGGAGTAGGAGGCGACAGCGATGAAGACCTGGCGGGCGGCGTTGCTGGTATGCGCCCTGTGGCTCGGGTCGGTGATGGTCGGGCACGCCCAGGAGCTTCGCTACTTGGGTCCCAGTCCCGGTACGTCCAACGGCTGGATCGAGCTCGGGGCCGGCGGAGTCTATGAGGTCACCGTCGGCACTCAGATTCCCGGCTGGGGGCAGGTTTCGAAGATCACGCCGACGCACCTCGTCATCCGTCATCGGCTCAGCGAGGCCGAACAAGAGCGCTTGCAGAGCCAGGGGATGGCGACGTACGACGTCCTCGAGGTGCACATCATCCGGGCCACGCCGGAGGCGCAACCCCTGCCGTCCCCGTGGTAGCCGCGGCACCGCTCGCAAAGTCTTTGCCCGCCTGGCACGGGCGGCGCTCGGTGCGTGTCACGCGCTGCGCCCTCTGGCGCAAGCCAGTCGCAGGCGACTGAAAGCCCGAGGCTTTCCGCCCACTTGCCAACTAGCGCGCGGGCACTAGAAGACTGGCCCATGCCTTGCTCCCTCGCGCGCGCGTGGCTCCTCGCTCGCTGTCCTCGCCCTCGGTCGCTGTCCGGTGAGCGTCACGCTCGAACGGCCTCCCATCGCCGCTCCGCGGCGAACGGCCGGGACGCACCACGTGGTCTTCCGTGGCCGCGCCGGGTCACTGCTCGGCATCCACATCGTCAATGTGTTCCTCACACTCCTGACCCTCGGCATCTATTCCTTCTGGGCGAAGGCCCGTGTCCGGCGATACCTCTTCGCTCAGACCGAGCTCGAGGGCGATCGCTTTGCCTTCCACGGCCGCGGCCTGGAGATGCTGCTCGGCTTCGTCAAGGCCATCATCGTCTTCGGCCTGCCGCTGGCCGCGCTGCAGTACCTGCCGCACCTCGCCGACGCGGGGAGGGCGGTCACGGTGGCGACGTCGGTGGCGGCCTACGCGCTCGTGACCGTCATCATCCCCTTGGCTCGTGCCGGGGCCCGCCGCTATCGGCTGAGCCGAACGTCGTGGCGGGGCATCCGCTTCTCCTTCCGGGGCCGCGCCGTGGAGTTCGTCCGCATCTACGTGGTGGGCGCGCTACTCACCATGCTGACCCTCGGCCTTTACTACCCTGTATTCGCCACGCGCAATCAGGCCTTCCTGATCGGGCATTCGCACTTCGGCACCGCGCGCTTCAACTTCGACGGGCGGGGGGCCGAGCTGCTCGCCGACTTCGTCTACGCTCTGCTCCTGACCCTGCCCACGCTGGGGTTCGTCTGGTTCTGGTACGTCGCCCGGCAGCGGCGCTATTTCTGGAACCACACGACCCTCCTCACCGCGCGGTTTCGCGCGACGATCACGGGTTGGGGATTGTTCCGGCTGCGGCTCGGAAATCTGATGCTGATCCTGTTCACGTTCGGCCTGGGCTGGCCGTGGGCGACCGTCCGTATCGCGCGCTTCTGGTGCCGGCATCTGACCCTGGAGGGCGCCGTCGATCTGGCCGCCATCCAGCAGGAAGCCCAGCCCGCGTCAGCGACCGGCGAGGGCCTCCTCGGTCTGCTCGAAGCGGATCTCGACATCGGATGAGCTGGCGCGGCCACTATCTCGACGGCCGCCGGGCCGACCGCCGCGCCGCCACCGTGTGGGTGGGCCGGCTCGGCCTGGACATCACCACCGACGACGGCACGACCTATCACTGGCCGTTCACCGAGATCCGGCAGACGCAGGGCGCGTACGCCGGTGAGCCGATACGGCTGGAGCGGGGCGGCGACGTGGCGGAGTCGTTGATCGTCGAAGACCTCGCCCTGCTCACGGCGCTCCGCAGGGCGGCCCCGGCCGGTCATCGGTTCCACGATCCTCGCCGGCGCCGGCGGCGCGGCGTGCTGACCCTGGTCGCCGGGCTCGCCGCAGTGGGCCTGGCCGGCGGGCTCTACCGGTGGGGCATCCCGCTCATCGCCGGCGTTGCGACGCACCTGGTCCCCGTGGCCTGGGAGATGCGGGTCGGAGAAGAAGTGTTCGCCCGCATGGCTCGGCCGGAGTCGCGGTGCGTCGATCCTGAGCGCCAGCGGCTACTCGACAGCATCGTCACCCGACTGACGGCGGCTCACGGCACGACGCCCTATCGCGTGCGGGTCACCGTAGTGGACTGGGCCGAGGTCAACGCCCTGGCCCTGCCGGGCGGCAACATCGTCGTCCTGCGTGGTCTCCTCGATCGTACGGACACCCCGGAGATGCTGGCCGGGGTCCTCGCCCACGAGGTGCAGCACGTTCTCAAACGCCACACCACCCGGGCGATCATCCAGCATGCGTCCACCGGCCTGATGGTGGCGGCCATCGCCGGCGATGTCAGTGGGGCGGTCACCTTCGCGCTTGAGGGCGCGCGGGTGGTGGCCGCACTCGGCTACAGTCGCCGCGCCGAGGAGGAGGCCGACGTCGGCGGGCTGCAGATGCTGCTGGAGGCCGGCATCGATCCTGCCGGCATGGTCGTCTTCTTCGAGCGCGTGCTG
>DATIAY010000177.1:0-8467 GCA_035457825.1 Candidatus Methylomirabilota bacterium | reverse complement strand
CCTTCGCGGTGGTGATCGTGTCGCGCTCGATGATGAGACAGATGCCGGTGCCGACCTTGATCGTCTTCGTGGCCGCGGCCGCCGCCATGAGGCCGACGAACGGATCCACCGTGTGCCAGTACTCCTTCGGCAGCTCGCCCCCCGCGAACGGCGAGCGGCGGCTCGTGGGGATGTGCGTGTGCTCGGGCACGAACAGCGACTCGAAGCCGCGGCTCTCCGCTTCGCGGGCCAGCTCGTCGATGCGGATCGCGTACTCGGTGGAGAAGATGCAGAGGCCGATGTCCATGGCTCCTCCTTACGAAGTCGGCGACAGGGAAAAGTGCGTGTGGGTGGCGAGCCAGCGCCCGGCCCGCCGCGCGAAGAGGATGGTCAGCCGCCCGGGCCGCGGGAACGTGGAGCCGTCGGGACGCACCCCGAGCGAATCCCAGCGGGCCGCGACCCAACCCTGGTTGGCGTGGATGGCGCCCCGCGCTCGATCGGCGTGGATGGTGAACTCGCGGATGTGTGGCCACACTTGCCGCCACTGCTGCTCCATGACCTGGTCCACGCCCTCCACCATCTCGGCCCTGGTACCGAAGGCGAGCAGCTCGGGGGCGCACAGGGCACGGCCCGCCGGGAAGTCCTGAGTCCGCACGCAGGCCTGCAGTTGCCGCAGCCAGTCGCGAAGCGGCGCGATGGGGTCGGCTACCGCCACCTCGTTGGAGATTTCCACCAGGTTCCCGTCGGGGTCGCGCAGGTAGATGGATTCGATGGGACCGCGGGCGCCCGCGCGCCGTCCCGGACCCTCCTCCACGGCCACCCCGCACGATTTCAGATGCGTGATCCACGCGGCGAGCGGTTCGTCGGTGAGCAGGCAGATGTCGCCCGAGCCGGGCGTGGGTCGGGCCGCCACCAGCTTCACCCCGCCGCCGGCCGGATGCAGATTGATCTTCTGGTCACCGAAGCGGACTGCCGTCCGGCCTTCCCCGAACGTCACCACCTCCATGCCCAGCACGCGGCGATAGAACTCCACCGTGGCCGCCAGGTCGCGCACGGTGAGGACCAGGTGATCGAGGCGCTGGACGTTCACACGAACACGCTTTCCGGCAGGAACGCCGACACGATCCAGTTCGGCGCGTCGACGATCTGGCTGATCTTGAGGTCGGCGGCCACGCTGCACACCACGTAGGCCTCTTCGCGCGAGAGCCCGCGCTCCTCCACGAGGTGGTCGATCATGTAGCGGGTGGCCTGCTGGGCCGCCCGGTAGAGGTCGGGGCCGTGGGCCGTCGTCGCGTAGTGCGGGCCGATGTTGGTGCGCGCTCCGATCGGCCCCCGCGTGCGCAGGCGCGGCTCGGGCAGTTTCCGATCCGGCAGGAGATCGAAGCGCAGCGTGACCTGGGCCGCCATCTCGACGGCGTTGATGCACACCTCCCCGTCGCCCTGGGCGGCGTGGCCATCGCCAACGCTGAAGAGCGCGCCGTCCACCCACACCGGCAAATAGAGCGTGGTGCCGGCGGTGAGCTGCTTGATGTCCATGTTGCCGCCGTTCTTCCGGGGCGGCATCGTGGTGTGGCTGCCCGGCTCGTCGAGCGCGACACCCATGACACCCGGGAACGGGTCGATGGGCACCGCGATACGGTTGCCGACCCGGGCGTGGCGACCGTCGGAGAGATCCCAGATCTGCACGTAGGCCTGGCGGAACTCCTCGGGCAGAAGCCCGCGCCCCGGGATGATCTGAGTGTAGGCGAACGACGCCGCCGGCTTCATGTCGACGATCTCGACCACCAGCACACCGCCGGCGCGCGCCCCGCGCACCTGGACGGGGCCGGTGAGGGGATGGCCGCGGAATTGCGGCTTGGCCGCGGCGTCCGCCGGCGTGGAGGTCGGCGTGTACCAGCCGTCGGCGGCGTCACGGGTCTGGAAGACCACCGTGTCGCCGGGGTCGATCACGAGCCGGGGCGGCAGGGCGTTGTTCCACTCGTAATGGACCTGGCTGGAGTCGAGATGATGGGTACGGGCCATGGTCAGGGCACCGAGAGCCGTCGGCGGCCGCGGGCCAGATCCGCGGACGGCGCGCCGGGCCCGGCCAGGACGATCGTCAGCGTCGCCGCCAGCACCAGCAGTGAGAACTCGTAGCCGGCGACGGCGGGCTGGCCGGCGGGGGAGATGGTTGCTCGCATGAAGAACCCCTGGGGAGCGTGCAAGAGGAAGACGGCGGTGGCCATGATCGGCACCTGCGCCAGAGCCGCAACCAGGGTCCACAAGCCGATGACGAGGAGCAATCCGCCGACGAGGTGCGCGACGATCAGGTACCAGGCCAGCGGAATCCCCATCGCTGGCGGGTTGCCGAGCCGTACGATCAGATCGGCGGTGCGGGCCAGTCCCAGCACCGTGAGAGCGTAGTAACCGTGCATGATGAAGATCGCGCCCAGCACCACGCGCAGGATGGTCAGGCCCCAGGCGTGCGCCGTGTACATCTCAGGCGAGCTCGTTCCACACGACCATCCCGGTACCGGTACGCCAGGCGATGGCCGGCATGTAGGCGATCACGTCGGCCGGCCCGCGCGTGAAGGCCAGGGCCAGGATCCAGGCGTTCAGCTCGGCGGTGCCCCCCGAGCCGGCCTGCTCCATTCGCTCGAGCGTGCACTCGCGGAGCAGGCTCTGGTGATCGCCCCGCTTCATCATATCCAGGAACCACAGATCGAACTCCTCGTCGACCCAGAAGTAGCGCGGCCCGCCCGGCTCGTGGCTGAGCCCGCCGGTGGCGAGGATGGCGATGCGCTCCGGGCCCGGCCAGGCCGCGAGCATCTCGCGTAGCACCGTCCCCACCTGGTAGCAGCGCTCCGGCGTGGGAATGGGCGGCACCGTGCAGTTCATGGTGACGGGGACCAATGCCGTGTGCCCCCCGGGGTTCAGGTAGTGCATGGGCACCGAGATGCCGTCGTCGAACTGCATCCGGCGCAGGTAGGCGAAGGCCAGGCGCCGCCGGGCGCCCTCGTTGACGAGGTAGCGGGCCAGCGCGGGGTGGCCGGGGATCCGATATTGCTCGAGCGCGAGCCACTCGTCGTACCACTCGGCTGGGCCCACGTGCTCCTCGCCGATGCCCACCGTGAACTCCGGGGTGTTGTTGATGGGCCAGTTGAGGAGATGGTCGTTGGAGAAGGCCACGATGACGTCGGGCCGGGCCGACTCCAGCCGCTGCCGCAGCTCGCCCAGCGCGCGGCGGGCCTCCCGCTGCTGCTCGGCGGGGGCGCGGTCGAACCACCCGGTGAGCCCCGGCGCGTGCGTCATGGCCATGGCCGCGACGATGCGGGCCATGGCGCTAGCCCTTCGCTCGGCGCTCGAGGCGCTCGGCCAGGGCGAAGGCCCGGGCCGTCTCCTCGGGGAAGGCCCGGCGGTAGGCCTCCAGGGCAGGGTGGGTGTTCGAGTTCGCCGCCGCCCCGAAGAACAGGCGCATGATCTGGGGGATGTAGTACTGGTGCACGCCGAGCTCGTTCAGCCGCCGCACGTCGCGGTCGCGCAGCGCCTGAGCTTCGTCGGCGCTGAGCCCGAATTCGCGGCCGAGGCCCTCCAGGTCGGTCTGCCAGCGCGCGCGCAGCCGGGCGTCCTTGCGCACGTAGAACATCATCTCGTTCAGCGGCAAGGTCTTGTCGCAGCGCTCCACGTTACCCATGCTCGAGCACCTTGGGCTCCCGGGGAGCCCTAGTGTACCTCATAGCGATGTACAGCGACGGCGCCCCCTTGCGGCCGCTGGTCCCCTTGACTTCATCGGTGTTTGGTCTGACAGTTGCCGCGCCAATGTCCACCTCAGTGCGGGCCCCCCGCGTCTACGAGCACATCGTCGGGCAGGTCGAGCGGTCGATCTTCGCCGGGCGCCTGCGCAGCGGGGACCGCTTGCCCCCCGAGCGCGAGATGGTTCACCAGTTCCGGGCCAGCCGCGTGGCGGTGCGCGAGGCTTTGCGAACGCTCGAGCATCGCGGCCTCATCGAAGTGCGGTATGGCTCGAGCGGCGGCCACTTCGTCCGTCACGTCGACGCCGGGCTGCTGCGCCGTGACTTCGCCACCCTGTTCCGGCTGGCCCGGATCTCGTTGCCCCAGCTCACCGAAGCCCGACTCATGGTGGAGCCCGAGATCGCTCGCCTCGCCGCCGAGCGCGCCACCGGGACAGATCTGGAGCTGCTCGACGCCGCCCTGGACGGGCAGCCGGGGGCGAAGGACCGCTTCCACCGATTGATGGCGGCCGCCGCCCGCAACCCGGTGCACGCGGTGCTGGTGGACGCGCTCAGCGATCTCGGGCCCCGCGTGTGCATCGAGGACGACGCGACGGTCAACACCGCCCACAAGATCATCCTGGCGGCAGTCGCCGCCCGCGAGCCCGAGCGAGCCCGGGCCGCGATGGTCACCCACGTCGTCGACGTCCAGCGCCGCCTCGGGCGCACGCGATCGGAAGCCTCCTAGCCAGGCCCCTCCCGCGCGTCGCCGCCGCGCTCGGCGCCGGGGTGGCCGTGGCCTGGCCCCTCGCTGCTGGCGCCCACGCCACCGGGAGCGGGTTCATCCTGCTCCTGCCCACCCACCTGTACGTCGCCGGCGGGGCGATCACGGTGGCCGTATCGTTCGCGCTGATGACGCGAGTGTCGCCGCGGCTCATCGCCGGCGCGCAATCCCTCCGGCTGAGCGTGCCCGTGCCTGTCGCGGGCCATCGCCATCTCGGGACCGCGACGAGCCTGGTATCGCTGGCGGTGGCGGTCGCCCTCGTGGTCGCCGGCTTCGTGGGTAGCCGAGATCCGCTGGCGAATCCGCTCCCGCTCTTCGTGTGGAGCGTCTGGTGGATCGGGCTGAGCTACCTGCACGCTGGGTTCGGCGATCTCTGGACGCACCTGAATCCCTGGAGCGGGCTCTACCGTGTGCTGACGAGCCTCGCCCCTGTGCAGGACTGGCGGGGCTCGCCGCCCCTGTCGTATCCGCGTTGGGCCGGCCGGTGGCCGGCCGTGGCCGGCCTGCTCCTGTTCGCGTGGTTCGAGCTGATCCATCCCGCCCCCAGCGATCCCGCCGTACTGGCGAAGGCCGTCGCGGGCTATTGGCTCGCTCACATGGTCGGCGCGCTCCTGTTCGGTCCCCGATGGCTGCGCCGGGCCGAAACGTTCGCCGTATTCTTTGGGATCATCTCCTGGATCGCGCCCGTGGCCTGGCACCGGCGAGCGATCGAGCTGCGAATGCCGGCGCTGCGCCTGCTCGGTCTCGAACCGCGGGAGGCGAGCGGAGTCGCGTTCGTCCTGCTCGTGCTCGCCGCGGTCTCCTTCGACGGCCTGTCGCGGACCTTCGCCTGGCTCGGGTTGCTCGGCGTCAACCCGCTGATCCATCCTGGCCGCACGGCGCTCATGGCGCCCAACAGCCTGGGCCTGGTCGCCCTGTTCACCCTGCTCACGCTGGCCTATCTGGTCGCCGTGCGTCGCACCGGCTCGCCGGGGCTCTTCGTCCTGTCGCTGGTTCCCATCGCCTGCGGCTACCACTTCGCCCATTACCTGCCCGTGCTGCTGGTCGACGTCCAGTACGCCCTGCGGGCAGCCTCCGACCCCTTCAGCCGCGGCTGGGACCTGCTCGGCACGCGGGACCTGCCCGTGGTGACCTCGTTCCTCTCCGATCCCTCGCGCGTCTACGCGATCTGGCACACGCAGGTGACGCTCATCGTGGCCGCTCATGTGACATCCGTCGTGATCGCTCACGGCCTGGCGCTGCGCCAGGGCGTGTCGGCGATTCTCACTGGCCGCGGCCAGCTTTCGCTGCTCGTGCTCATGATCGGCTACACGATGCTCGGCCTGTGGCTGCTCTCGACGCCGACCGCGGGTTGAGTCCACCCCGGCGCCGTGCTAATAGACCATCGCGCCCGATCGATGTTCCGACGAGGAGGTCGGCCCATGATGAGGAGTTCGCGACGGAATTTCCTGAAGGGTGCCGGTGCGGTCCCGGTCGCGGCGGCTCTGCCGGCCCTGTGGACACCGCGCGCCGCGGCCCAGGGCAGCGCCGCCCCCCTGCGTCTGGGCTTTCAGGTCCATCGCACGGGCATCGGCGCGGTCTACGGGCGGTGGTACGAGCGCACCACCACGGCGGCGGTCAAGCTCATCAACGAGAAGGGCGGCATCGCCGGGCGGCCGATCGAGATCGTGGCCGAGGACGACGGCACCGATCCCAAGCGCGGGGCCGAGGTGGTCGAGAAGCTGGCCGTGCAGCACAAGGTCGACCTGATCTTCGGCACGCTGTTCTCCCACGTGGTCATCGCCTCGGCCCCGCGGGCCGGGGAGCTCCGGATTCCCTACCTGGTGGTCAGCGAGGGCTACCACGTCGCCTCCGGCCGGCTGAACCGCTACGTCTTTCAGCCCGGCATCACCGACGTGCGGGCCCAGGTGACGGCGATGGCGCCCTGGATCCTCAAGAACCTGGGCAAGAACGTCACCCTGATCTTTCCGGATTACGCTTTCGGCCACGACCACCGTGACTTCTTCAGCCGGGTGGCCACGGCCCAGGGCGGCACGATCAAGGCGCTCGTGCCCATTCCGCCGACCGAGACGTCGTTCACCAAGTACTTCCCGCGGGTGCCCGCCGACACCGAGGTCCTCTACCACGTGATGGTGGGCCCCGGCGTGCTCACCTTCGTCAAGGAGATGGGCGAGCACTTCGGACCCCGCCGGCCGCAGATCTTCGGGTTCGTCGATTCCCTGGAGGGGGTCGACCTCGGCGCCCCCGGGCTCGACTTCCTGGAGGGCACCTACTTCTGGGAGGCCTTCCCGCGCTACGCCGGCCCGGCCACGCCTCCCCACGTGCGCGCCTACCGCGAGCGGGTGGGCGTGAACGACAACGGGGCCAGTGTCAACGATCCCAAAGACATCTCGACCTTCTCGCACATGTTCGGGTGCTGGGAGACGCTCTTCGTCATCAAGCGGGCCGTGGAGCAGAGCGGTTACAAGAAGCCGGGGCCCGCCGACTACCGGGCGTTCGTCGAGACCCTGGAGGGCTTCTCGTCCTTTCCCGAGGGCCTGGAGCACCCGCAGGGGGCCAAGCGCTTCGTGGGCCGGCTGCACCAGGTCTTCGCCCATCAGGTGATCTCCCGGGTGGAGAAGCGCCGGCTGAATCCCGTGCACCGGACGGCGATCGAGGATTCGATGTACGCGCCCGAGGCCGACTACACCAAGCAGCCGCTCTGAGCCTCGAAGCCCATCTCTTCCTGGCCCTCCTGGAGGGCACGGTCGGCGCGCTCGTCCTGGCGCTGACCGCGCTCGGCCTGTCGCTCGTCTTCGGCGTCATGCGCATCGTCAATGTGGCCCACGGCGAGTTCTTCATGCTCGGCGCCGTCGTGACCTGGTACGTCTCGACGATGGCCGGGAGCTTCCTGGCCGGGCTGGTAGCCGCGCCCATCGTGGTGGGCGCGGTGGCCATCGTCGCCGACCGGCTGGTCCTCCGGCGTGTCGGCTATGAGCCAGAGAGCACCATCGTGGCTACCATCGGGCTGCTCTACATCCTGCAGCAGCTCGTCCTCACGACGTACGGGCCGTATGCGCGTCCCGTCGAGGCTCCCATCTACTTCCGGATCGACTTTCCATGGTTCGGCTATTCCGGCTACAAGCTCATCGTCGCCGCGGGGGCGGCCGTCCTGCTGGCGCTGACCTGGGGCGCGCTGTCCTGGACGCGGCTCGGGCTCTTCTTGCGGGCGACCCAGCAGGACCGGGAGATGGCTCAGGCCTTCGCGGTGCCGGTGGGCCGGATCTACACGATCGCCTTTGGCCTGGGCGCCGGCCTCACCGCGGTGGCCGGGGCCCTCATCGTTCCCGTGCAGCAGGCCCATTACCTGATGGGGCTGGACGCCCTGCTCATGTCCTTTGTCGTCGTGATCCTGGGGGGCCTCGGCAGCCTCCGGGGCACCCTGGTGGCGGCCCTGCTCGTGGGCCTCAGCGACGGCGTGGTGTCGGTCTTCTTTTCGCCGACGCTGGCCAAGATCGTGGCCACGCTGCTGGTCGGGCTCGTGCTAGCCATCCGGGGGCGCGGGCTCTTCGGCGAGGAGCCGGCGTGACGCCAGACCGGCGGGGCCTCCTCCTGGGGACCCACCTGGGCGTGGTGGCGCTCCTCGCGCTTCTACAGTTCCTGCTCCCGCCGTTCCATCACGGGATGATGGCCCGCATCATGGTCCTGGCCGCGTATACCACGGGCTACAACGTGCTGCTCGGTTACACGGGCCTGATGAGCCTGGGGCACGCGATGTTCTTCGCCGCCGGCATGTACGGCACGGGCCTCACCATCCAGCATCTGGGCCTGGGGGTGGCGGCCGCCTTCGTGGCCGGCGTCGTCGCCGGCCTCGTGGTCGCCGGCGTGGTGGGGCTCATCACGTTGCGGACGACGGGCCCGGCGTTCCTCATCGTGACGATGATGCTGGCCCAGGCCTTCTACCTGGCCACGCTCTACTTCAACGAGATCACGATGGGCGACCAGGGGTTCATTC
>DATIAY010000176.1:0-2318 GCA_035457825.1 Candidatus Methylomirabilota bacterium | reverse complement strand
CACCGCGTTCTTCGGCCAGGGCCGCGATGGCAGCCATCCGCTCGGGGGCCAGCACGGCACCAGTCGGGTTGGCCGGCGAGTTGACCAGGATGGCCCGCGTGCGGGGTCCCAGGCGAGACGCGATCGCCTCCGGGCGGTACTGAAAGCCGTCCTCCTCGGTCGTATCCACGCAAACCGGCACGCCCTCCGCGTAGCGGACGAAGTTCGGATAGCAGGCGTAGTAGGGATCGCTCAGAACGACCTCGTCGCCCGGGTCCAGCAACGCGCCGAAGAGCAACAGCATCGCCGGCGAGGTGCCCGGCGTGACCAGGATCTGCTCGGGCGAGACTTTTACCCCATACGTCGAGCGGTAGTGATCGGCGATCGCCTCCCGCAGCGCCAGGATCCCGAGACTGTGGGTGTAGCGCATCTGCCCCTGCTCGATCGCCCGGCCCAGTGCCTGCTGCACGACGGCTGGCGGGGCGAAATCGGGCTCGCCGTAACCGAGGTGCACGATGTCCACGCCCTGCCGTTCGAGCTCCTGGGCGCGCTCGGCCACCTCCACCGCCAGAAAGGGCTCGATGTTCTGCAGGCGGCGCGCGACGCTCATCGCCAGCCGACCCGCCAGCGCGCCCGCAGCAGCTGCAGCAGCATCCCAGGCCCGTTGAACACCACCCCCACCTTGCTCCCCTGCCGCTCCGCCCAGTTGACCGGCACCTCCACGATGCGATAGCCCCGGGCCTGGGCGCGCAGCAGCAGTTCCGCGTCGAACGCGAAGCCCGCGGTCTCGAGCGCACCAAACAGTGCGATGGACGCCCGCTCCGTGAAGAGCTTGAAGCCGCACTGGGAATCGGCCACGCCGCGAATACCGAGGCGGCCCACCAGCCAGCTGAAGACCCGTCCGGCCGCGACCCTGTGCGGTCGGGCGCTGACCGACACGGCCGGATCGACGAGGGCCCGCGAACCGATGACGATGTCGGCGCCGGTTGCCAGCGCCGGCTCCAGCCGCTTGAGCTCCGCGATCGGCGTGGCTCCGTCGGCATCGGTGAAGAGCCTGAACCTCCCTGTCGCCGCCAGCATGCCTGCCCGGACGGCCGCCCCCTTGCCCCGGTTGCGGCCCAGCGGCAGCAGACGCACGGCCGGGTTGGTCGCCGCCAGTACCCGCACGGCCGCCGCGGTGCCGTCGGTGGAGCCGTCGTCCACCACGACGACCTCGTACACCTCGCCGAGCCCGTCGAGGAAACGGATGACCTCATCGAGATAGGCCGGCAACCTGGCGGCTTCGTTGAAGGCGGGGATGACGACGGACAGACGGGGAGCTGTCGTCACTGGAGGATGGAGACGTCGAAGCGTCGGCGCCGGCGGGCCGCTCCCGTCTGCCAGGCCGCCCGGGCCACACCCTCGGCCACCGCCGGCGCCACGCTCTTGTTGAAAACGCTCGGAATGATGTACTCCGCGCTCAGCTCGCCCCGGGACACGCACCCGGCCAGGGCCCGGGCGGCCGCGAGCTTCATCTGGTCGTCGACGGTGCGGGCGCGGCTATCCAGCAGGCCCCGGAAGAACCCTGGGAAGCAGAGCACGTTGTTGATCTGGTTGGGATAGTCCGACCGGCCGGTGGCCATCACGCGGACGTGCCGCGCGGCCTCCTCGGGTTGGATCTCCGGATTGGGGTTGGCCATGGCGAAGACGATGGGGTCTCGCGCCATTCGCTTCACGTCCCGGATCCCCAGGATGCCCGGCACCGACAGGCCGATGAAGACATCGGCCTGTCGCACTGCCTCGACGAGGCCGCCCTTGACCTGCCGGGGGTTCGTGGTGGTCGCCACCCACCGCTTCATGAAATCCATGCCCTTGACCCGGCCCCGATGCAGGATGCCGTGCTCGTCCACGCCGACGATGTCGCGGACGCCGCCGGACTGCAAGATCTTGATCGTCGCCGTCCCTGCCGCCCCCACCCCGGTCACGACGACCCGTAATGAGCGCAAGGGTTTCTTCACGATGCGCAATGCATTGAGGAGCGCGGCCAGGACGACCACGGCAGTGCCGTGCTGATCGTCGTGGAACACGGGGATGTCAAGCTCCTTGCGCAGGCGCGCTTCGATCTCGAAGCAGCGAGGTGCCCCGATGTCCTCCAGGTTGATCCCCCCGAACGCTGGGGCCAGATACTTGACCGTCTCCACGATCCTGCCGGGGTCCTTCGTGGCCAGGCAGATCGGGAAGGCGTCAACCCCGGCAAACTCCTTGAACAACATCGCCTTGCCTTCCATCACCGGCAGCGCAGCCTCCGGGCCGATGTCGCCGAGCCCCAGCACAGCGGTGCCGTCCGTGACCACAGCGAC
>DATIAY010000175.1:0-10293 GCA_035457825.1 Candidatus Methylomirabilota bacterium | reverse complement strand
CGCATCGGACGCCGGAGGCTCACGACGATGCCAAGGAGAGCGCGATGAAGGACGGACTCAGGTTCGTGGATTGCGACATGCACATCATGGAACCGCCCGATCTCTTCGACCGTTACCTGGACCCGCGGTTCAAGGAGCGGGTCATTCTCCCCCTCGACAAGGACGGCCGGCCGCGCCGCGGCACGATCGTCATCGACGGGTTGCCGACCACCCGTGACGCGGAGCTGCAGCAGTACCGCAAGCGCGCGCGCCCGGGCACGACCCACAGCACGCAACCGCTGTCGGGCTCGCGGCTGGCCGACACCGGACGGCTCGACTTCGCCATCGAGCGCGACTACGACGCGGTGGCCCAGGTGATGGGCATGCGGATGGAGGGGGTCGACATCGCCGTGCTCTTCCCCACCACCGGCCTCAGCCTCTTGGCCCGTGACAACCTCGACCCGTGGCTCTCGCTGGCCCTGTGCCAGGCCTACAACAACTGGATCGCCGAGTTCTGTCGGCACAGCCCGGACCAGCTCAAGTTCGCCGCGATGCTGCCCGTGCACGACGTGCACCTGGCCTGCCGGGAGCTGGTGCGCTGCGTGCGGGACCTGGGCGCCGTCGGATCGTTCATCCGGCCGAACCTCGTTAACGGCCACTACTGGCACTCGAACTACTGGGAGCCGTTGTACAGCCTGCACGAGGAGCTCGGCGTGACCTGGGGCTTCCACGAGGGCACGGGCGCCTGGTACTCGCACATGAACACCCTCTACGGCGAGAACCGGTTTTACCGTCACGTGGCCAGCCACTGGATCGAGATGCAGCAGGCCTTGATCGCCATGATCATCGGCGGCGTGTTCGAGTTCCATCCCCGGCTCCGGGTCGGCTTCCTGGAGGCCCAGAACTCCTGGGTGCCCGGGTTGCTGTCGCGCATCGAGTGGGACTACCCGCAGTACCGTGACAGCCATGCGCCCTATCTGGCGCTGACGCCCAGAGAGTACTTCCGGCGCAACTGCTGGGCGGCCGTGGAGGGCAGCGAGCCGGAGATCGAGGCCACCGCGGGTCTCATCGGCGCCGACCGCATGTGTATCTCCACGGACTATCCGCACTTCGACTCGAACTTCCCCCACGTGTCCGAGAACTTGTTGAAGAACGTGTCCCGTGAGACCGCGGCGCAGATCTTCATGGGGGGCGCGCAGCTCTACGGGTTCACGGACGCTCAGTTCGCGAAGGCCGATGCGGCCGCGACGAAGGGCGCCGCCGGTCGTGGGTAACCCGTGAGGGCTTCCGCCTTCGTCATCTCGCTCACTCGCGCAGCGCCCCGGCCAGGAGTCCCCGAACGAGGTGCCGCTGGAAGACGAGGACGATGAGGACCGGGGGCAGGCTGGCCAGCATCGAGGCCGCCGCGATGTCTCCCCACGGGACCTCGTACACGCCGGGGAAGAGCGCCAGGGCGACGGGAATCGTCCGGCTCGCTTCGGTGGCGGTGAAGGTGTAGGCGAACAGGAACTCGTTCCAGCTGAACAGGAACGTCAACAGCGCCGTCGAGGCCAGGCCGGGGGCCAGCAGGGGCAGGACGACCCGGCCGAGCGTCTGGGTCGTGCTGGCGCCGTCCACCGCGGCGGACTCTTCCAGGGCCGGCGGGATCTCCCGGATGAAGCCGGCCAGCAGCCAGATGGTCAACGGAAGCGCGAACGACGTGTGGGCCAGGACGAGCGCCATCCAGGTGTCGCGCAAGCCCAGGAACCGGAGGATCAGGTAGAGCGGGCTGACCGTGGCGATCTGTGGAAAGGCCGTGCTCCCCACGATCGCCAGGAGCAGGAGGCCCTTGCCCGGCAGGGGGAAGCGCGCGATGGCATAGGCGGCGGGGACGCCGAGCGCGAGCGCGCCCAGCGTGGTGAGGCTGGCGATGCCGAAGCTGTTGGCCAGCGCCCGGGGAATGACGCTGTGCTCGAGCACGACACGATAGTGCTCGAGAGTGAGTCGGGTGGGCAGCAGGGGCGGCAGGCGCAGGAGCTCGGCTTCGGGCTTGAACGAGGTCAGCAGCTGCCAGAAGAAGGGCACCGCGTACACGGTCAGCGCGAGCACGATGAGCCCGTCAGGAAGGGCCCGGGCCAGCGACTTCACGTGGTCAGGCCCTCCCGGCGAAGGAGCCTCAGATACGCCCAGGCTACCGTCATGACCAGGGCGAAGACGATCACGCCGATGGTCGAGCCGAAGCCCAGCTGGAGCATCTGAAACAGGCCGCGATACGCGTACACGGTGAGCGTCTCGGTGGTGTTGGCGGGGCCGCCCCCTGTCAGCACGAACATGAGGTCGAACGCCCGCACGGCATCGAGGGTCCGGAACAGGACGGCGATCATCACGATCTGGCGCAGCAGCGGCAGCGTGATGTGCCGCAGCGTCCCAAGGCGAGAGGCTCCGTCGACCTGGGCCGCCTCGTAGACCTCGGCCGGGATCGTGAGCAGGCGCGCGTAGGCCAGGATCGCCACGAAGGGCATGGCGCGCCAGACGTCGGCCAGGATGACGGCGGGCAGCGCGAGCGCAGGATCACCGAGCCAGTTCAGGGCCCGGCCGACCAGCATGACGTTCACGAGCCCAGCCGAGGGGTGGTAGA
The DNA here is from genome assembly GCA_035457825.1 of Candidatus Methylomirabilota bacterium. Classification (GTDB taxonomy): domain Bacteria; phylum Methylomirabilota; class Methylomirabilia; order Rokubacteriales; family CSP1-6; genus 40CM-4-69-5. Next base: position 7,697 of record DATIAY010000175.1, on the reverse strand, counting down.
GCCATTCGAAGAGCTTGGCGGTGACGACGGCCGGCATCGCCCACGCCAGCAGAAGCAGCGAGAAGCCGAGGCGGCGCGTGTGGGGCCGGGCGTGCAGGGCCAGGGCCACCACCACTCCGAGGAGTAGCTCGAGGAGCACGGACGCGACCGTGAAGAGGCCGGTGATCCCGGCGGCGTTCCAGAAGCGCGCGTCCTGGGCCAGGAACCAGTAGTGACCGAGTCCGGCAAACTCGGCGACGCCGAACACCGGGACCCGATGTTGCAGCGAGAGCCAGAGCACATAGAGCGCCGGGTACCCGGTCAACAGCGTCAGGACCGTGAGCGCGGGGGCGACCAGCAGAAGGCCGCGCCGCCGACTGGCCCGTTGCCCGGAGGTCATCGAACGGAGATCAGGAAGTGCTCGAGCCGCCGGCGCCCATCGCGGATCGCCCGGTGCGGGGGCTTGAGGCCCACCAGGACCGCCGAGAACTCCGGCTGCAGCGTGGTGGATAGCACGAGGTAGTAGGGAGTGACGGGACGCGGCCGGCCAGCCACCATCAGGGCATGGATGCGGGGCAGCATCGGATGGCTCTGTATCAGGTTTGGGTCGTGATAGACGGCCTGCCGGCTCGGGTAAAGGGCGGCGCCTGAGACCATGGCCCGCTGGGCGCGCGCGCTCGTGAGGAACCGGACCAGGGCGAGCGCCGCGGCGGGATGGGCGCTGCGCCGGGAAATTCCGAGGTGCGAGCCGCCGGTGGAGCCGCCGGCGGTGGCGCTCCCGGCCCGACGAGGCAGCGGCGCGATGCCCACCTTACCGCGGACCCGCGAGCTCGGGGCCTCGAAGAGATCGAGGGCGTAAGGCCAGTTGCGGAGGAAGATTGCGTGGCCGTCCCCGAAGGTGCGGCGGCTCAGCTCCTCGTCGGCCGCCGTCACCCATCCCGGGCTGACACCTGTCTCGATGAGCCTTCGGAGGAAGGCCAGGGCCTCCGCGGCCCGATCGGGCTCCGGGAACAGGCGGCCGTCCTCGGCCAGGAGACGGGTCCCGTTGGCCCAGAACGACTCGAGGACATTCACCACCATGCCCTCGTACTGCTTGCCTTGCCACAGGTAGCCCTCGAGCGCGGGATCGCGCTCGGCGGCTCGAATGCGTCGGACCTGGTCCACCAGCTCCTCCCAGGTGTCGGGAGGGGACAGTCCGTGCTTGGCCAGCAGGTCCGCGCGGTAGTAGAGCATCCCGACATTCATGTTCCAGGGCAGGGCCCAGACCCGGCCGTCGTACGCCGCCGCCGCGACCGCGGACGGAAAGTACGGTGCCGTCTCATCGGCGGCCAGCAACGGGGAGAGATCGAAGAGCCACCCGGCCCGGGCGAACTCGGTGACCCAGATGACGTCGAGCATCATGACGTCGAAGCCGGGGCTGCCGCCCTCCAAGTTGATGGCGTAGAACTGATGCTGCTCGTCCGAGGTCCAGGGGAGCGACTCGCTCTTGACGCGGACGCCGGGATGGCGGTCTTCGAATTCTCGGAGGAGGGCGGGAATCGGGTCGGTCGGGCCGAGGATGCGCGCGTGTTTGAAGACCAGAGTTGTTCCGCGCTCCGGCGACTCGCCGGCGCATCCGCCGAGGGCGAGCACCGACGCCAGCACGACGAGGGCCTTGACCCCGAGCGGCCCGGACCAGGAGCGCATGGCGCAGGTATTGTACGTTTACCGCCGATCTGGCAAGGTGGGGCCGCCATGCGCACCGGGGACGCCTACGTCGCCAGCCTGCGGGATGGCCGGGCGGTGTTCCTCGACGGCGAGCGGGTGAAGGACGTGACCGCGCACCCGGCCTTCGCCGAACCCATCCGGCGCATTTCCGAGACCTACCAGCGAGCCCACGGCGCGCGCGCCGATTCCGCGCTGACCTTCGTCGATTCTGCCACCGGGGCCCGTCACAGTAGCATGTGGCTCGTTCCGCGTTCGGCCGACGATCTGGCGGCCCGCCGCCGCGTGCACCGCTTCTGGGCCGAGCCGTCCTATGGCCTGATGGGGCGCACCCCCGACCACGTCGCCTGCGTTCTCACGGCGTTCGCGGCCTGGCGACAGCTCTTCGACCGGGGCGGCACCCGCTTCGGCGACAACGTCGTGCGCTTCTACGAGCGCGCCCGCGACGAGGACCTGTACCTGGCCTACGCCATCGTTCCTCCCCAGGTGGACCGCTCTCAGCCCGCCCATCGCCATCCCGAGCCCTTCCTGCATCCGGGCATCGTCCGGGAGACCGACGCCGGAATCGTCGTACGAGGAGCCCAGGCCATCGCGACCTCGGCCACCATGGCCGACTGGCTCTTCCTCTCCTACATCACCCCCCTCGTCCCGGGCGACGAGGACTACGCGATCTCCTTCGTCGTGCCCATGAATGCCGGGGGCCTCCGCCTGTACCCGCGCCGGCCCTACGCCACCGCCGCCACCAGCGCCTTCGACTACCCGCTCTCGGCGCGCTTCGACGAGATCGATACGACCGTGGTGTTCAACGACGTGCTCGTGCCCTGGGAGCACGTCTTCATCCACCGGAACGTGGAGCTGGTGAACGCCCAGTTCCACGAGACCCCCTCGCACACCACGGCGAACTTCCAGTCGCTCGTCCGCTTCGGCGTGAAGCTCGAGTTCATGGCGGGCCTGGCGCTCCGCCTGGCCGAGGTGCAGCGCGCCGAGGGCGACCCCGCCGTGCAGGCCACGCTGGGCGGGGACATCGCGGCGCTGTGCGCGGCTTTCGACGCGCTGGTGGCGGCCGCCGAACGCTTCCCCCTCGTCGCCGGCGGCGTGGCCCGGCCCCACCCCCAGTACATCTACGCCGGCATGGGGCTGCAGCGGCGGCTGATCGTCGACATGATGCGAACCCTGCGCGAGCTGGCCGGCGGCGCCTTCCAGGCGCTGCCCTCCTCGGAGGCGGCCTTCCTCAGCGCCGAGACCCGCGCCGATACCGAGCGCTACTATCAGTCGGCTGCGGCCGGCGCCCGCGAGCGCGTCAAGCTCCTCAAGCTCGTCTGGGATTTTGTCGGCACCGAGTTCGCCGGGCGCCAGCTCCAGTACGAGATGTTCTACTCGGCGTCCCAGCCCGTGGTGAACCGGCGCATGTTCAGGTCGTACGACTGGCAGGCGGCGAAGGCCATGGTGGATCGCTGCCTGGCCGAGCCCTGATGGCCACGCTCGGCCTGGTCAACGCCGGCGCCCTGGCCACCGGCGTGCTGGCCTCGCCCCGGCTCGAGGCCGAGGCGATCCTGGTGGAAAACGGCCGCATCGCGGCCATCGGCGCCGCCGCGCAGACCGGCGCCGCCGGGGCCGACGTCGTCGTGGACTGCCGGGGCACCACCGTCATCCCGGGCCTCATCGACTCCCACTGCCACGTGGTGCTGGGCGATTACACGCCCCGCCAGAAGACAGTGGACTTCCTCGACTCCTACGTCCACGGCGGCATCACGTCGGTCGTTTCCGCCGGCGAGGGGGTGCACGCGCCCGGGCGGCCCCACGATCCCGCCGCCGCCAAGGCCCTGGCCATCGCCGCGGCCAAGTGCTTTCAGCACTTTCATCCCAACGGCATGAAAGTGAATGCCGGCTCGGTGGTGCTCGAGCCCGGATTGACCGACGAGGACTTTGCCGAGATGGCGAAACACGGCGTGCGCCACGCCAAGTACGGCTTCGGCGGCTACGCCCGTCCCGAGGACGGCGAGCCCGAGGTGCGGCGCGCCCAGAAACACGGGCTCTGCGTGATGTCCCACAGCGGGGGCACGTCGATCCCGGGCTCGAGCCCCATCACCCACGACATCCTGCTCCGGCTGCGGCCCGACGTGTGCGGCCACGTCAACGGCGGCACCACCTCCCTCGACGAGACCGGGCTCGACCGGATCATCCGGGAGACCGACATGGCGCTGCAGGTCGTGCAGGCGGGTAACCTCCGCTCGGCCCTGTATATCTTGAAGCGCTGCCGGGAGGCCGGCGCCCTGCCCCGCCTCTGCGTGGCCAGCGACACGCCTACGGGCACGGGCGTCATGCCGATGGGGGTGCTCAAGAGCGTCTGCGAGCTGGCCTCGCTGGGCGACCTGCCCCCGGCGGAGGCGGTCGCCCTGGCCACCGGCAACAACACCCGAGCCTTCCGCCTGGCGCCCCGGACCGGAACCATCGCCGTCGGCGCCCCGGCCGATCTCGTCGTCTGCGACGCGCCGGCCGCCTCGCTGGCGCGCGACGCGCTGGAGGCCATCGCTCGCGGCGACATTCCCGGCATCTCGTGCGTGATCATCGACGGTGAGGTGCGCGTGGGCCGCAGCCGCAACACGCCGCTGGCCAAGCGTCTGGCGGGGCTCACGGGCGTGACGGTGGGGGGCGCCGGGCACTGAGCCGTGCGGGCCCGGTCGGTTCCGTCGCGCTCCTTGTCGGCGCCCTGGCCCTGAGCGTGGTCGCCGCCGGCGGCGAGCCGACCGTGCGCGTCGTGGCCACCGACCCCGCCGCCGAAGCCACGCTCGGCCGGGACGAATCCTTCTATCTGCAAATCGAGTACGTGACTGACGAGCCGATCAGCATCTGGGCGCGGCCATATTTCCAGGGCAAGCCCGTGGCTCGTGCCAAGAGCAACGCTTCGAACCGATACACCGGGACCGGCCAGGCCCTGGGCTGGTTCTCGCTCGATCAGGCCGACGCCGTGGACGAGGTGCGCATCAAGCTCGGCGGCGGCACGCCCTACCGCGAATGGGAGGCGGCGAGCGTCCCGGTCAGGGTGGTGGGGACGGGGCAGCCCGCGGCCGAGCGCCCCCGGCCGGCGTGGGTCGGCGAGTTGTTGGCCCGGGAAGAGGAGCAGCGCCGGCGGGACTACGAGCAACGCATGAGCCAGCCCGTGTCAGCCGGGGAGAGCGCCCTCATGGCCGGTTTCATGCTCGGCGTGCTCGGCCTGCTGGTGGGCGGTCTGGCCTGGTCGGCGTGGGGGTTGTGGCGCTGGCGCGGCGGCTGGCGCGTCGGCGCCGCGGTGCCGGCAGCGGTCATGGCATTCGTCGTCCTGAGGATCATCATCGACACGGCGATCGACCCGACGTCGCACAACCTCTGGCCGTTCGAGATCCTGATCTACGGGAGCCTCAGCCTGGCCGCGATGGGCGTGCTCGCGCTCGTTCGTCGCCTCGCCGGTGCCCACCGCCGGGAGGCCGGCTAGATTAGTGACGAAAGTAAGAGTGCGCGGGCCGAACGCGCACGTTGACCGGCCGCGGCGAACGAAGGCGAGCCGGCGGGGAGCAGGCCTCCAGACTCACTTCACCGGCACCGCCCCGTTGGCGACAATGACCGCCGCGCCGGTTGAGCTACGCACGAACTCGATGAACTTGGCGACAGTCGGACGTGGCGTCGCCTTCGTCACCAGGAACGAGTCCCGAGTAAGCATATAGGTCTTGCGTCCGACGTTCTCGACGCTGGGGTTGATTCCATTGAGCGACACGACCTTGATCTGCCCACGACTCTGTTCCACGACAATGGCTGTCGTCATTCCGACAGCGCCTACTGTGGCGGCGAGCTCCTTCGCCATGTCCCCAGATCTGGGCATCACCTTTACGTCCTCGGGCATCTTCAGGCCTTTCAAGCACGCGATCTTCCCCCGGACGACTTCGGTGTCAACCTCCGAGTCGGGGCGTGTGCGGGGCGCAATGGCAATGTCCGGTCCCCCGAGCGCCTTCCAACTGGTGACCCTGCGCGCGTAGATGTCGCAGACCTGGACATCGGAGAGATTCGCCACCGGTACGCTCGCGTTCACGCCGAAGACCACGGCCACCTTGGCGATCTCGTGCACCGCCATTCCTCGCCGGCTCAGCTCCTCGACAACCAGACCATGGCTGGCCAAGGCAATGTCGATCTTTCCTTCCTCTAGGGCCTGCAGCCGCGCCTTCGTTCCCAATCCTTTGCCAATCTCCACCACGGCGGCTGGATGGTGTTCCTGATACGCTTTGGCGAGCGCCGCCACCAACGGCATCACCCCGGTTGACCCGTCAACGACGATCCTCTCGCTCGTTGAGGCGGGGTGGGAAGCTGCCAGCGTAAGGCCGAGGATCAAAGCGCTGATGCGGCATGCCCATCGCGATCGCATGGTGCCCACCTTCCCCCAAGCATTGACGGTTCTCTCAGCAACTCGATGTACTTTCAGTTCAGCGCGTGATCCTGTTGCCAACGCCGCTGGATGCGCTTGTTCGGCGCCCGCATGGGCCCAGTCGCTGAGTCATCCAGTCTTGCGAGAGTGTGCGACCACAACCCGAAGTCCACTCGTGACTGGGATCGGCGATTCCGATGGACATTGCTCACGGCATCACGTAGCGTCAGTCCGACGCCGACAATCCGAGCTATAGCGTTTCTCTCCCGACGCCCCCCCCCGAGCTCTAGGATCATCGAGCACACGCCAGGCATGCGCCACGGCGGCGGTCAGGCTCCAGTCGCTTGCGCTCGATGCGCGGACTGCTGACCCCACCGAGCGCGCAGCAACGTCAAGAACTTGGTCGCGGATGGCGTGAGAGATGCGTCACGCACGCGGATGATCGAGATGGTGCGCCGGACGTTCCACGGGCGAAATCGAACCAAGACGACGGCCCCGCGGTGAAGCTCGGAGTCGACTGCGAATCGGCTGCATGCAGCGATGCCGGCCCCCTGAATCACCGCGAGCTTGACGGCCTCCCATGAGGGCAATTCCAACCGGTGGGTCGGCACAAACCCGAGGTCTCGCCACGCGGCTTCCACCGCGGCCCTCGTCGCCGACCCTTCCTCCCGTGAGATCCAGGTCAGAGACTCCAGTTCGCGACGCGACATGCGTCGCCCCTCAAGCTGGCGTGGCCCGACAAGGATGATGGTGTCCTCCACCAGCGCCTCCGCTTCGATCTCGGGTGCCGCCGCGAATCCTCCGACGACGCCGAGCTCGGCGCGATGCGCCCGGAGCGATTCCACCGCGCTGGCCGAGGTCTGCAGTTCCAGCGCGATGCGCACGTTGGGATGGGCGAGGTGAAACATGCCGATGACTTCTGGGAGCAGGTACGTCCCAGGAATTCCAGACGCGACGATGGACAAAGCGCCGGCCCCGGGGTGCCGGAACTCGGCCACGCCGCGGATCGCTTGCGCAAGGATCGCTTCGGCGCGAAGGATGTGATTCGCGAGAAACTCGCCGGCGGGCGTCAACGTGCTGCCCTGCTGTCCGCGCTGTACCAGCCGCAGATCCAGCATCCGTTCCAGCTCGGCCACGTGTTTGGAGACGGCCGGTTGACTGATCGCCAGGTCCGCGGCGGCCCCTGAGAAGGAGCGCCGGCGGGCCACCGCCCCGAACGCGCGCAGCCGCGGTTCCAGATCCATAACCGGGGATTATAGCCTCGCGTCGCCTTATGTATTTCACTTCTGGCAGCAATGGCCGCACCGTGTCGTTGCCCGGATCGCGCGTGAAACCGGAAACGGAGCGACTCGACCACGAACGCCAGCGGCAGATGCCAGAGAGGACAGTGGCCATGAGGGCTTGGGTGATCTACGTATCGGCGTGCCTGCTCCTCGTCATCCCGATGACCATCACGGCTGCGCAGTCGCCGCCCACGGTGGGGCCGGAGACCCCGTACGGCACCGCCACGTTCAGCGGATACCAGGACATTGACAGCGTGAAGCCGCTGAAGGTGGTCGTCGATGCGCACTTCGCCGATCCGAATGCCATCAGCGTGGTTCTCGACACGGTGACGGCGCTG
>DATIAY010000174.1:0-10277 GCA_035457825.1 Candidatus Methylomirabilota bacterium | reverse complement strand
CTGGGCGAGCGCTTGCGTTGGGTCACGGTCACGGTCATCCCGTGGCGGCGAGCCAGCCGTTCCGCGAGCTTGCTCAGGAGCGGGTGGGAGTTGAACTTCGTGTTGTCGACCAGCCCCAGACGCAAGCCGTGCAGGGTCTCGGGCCGCTTGGCGATCTCGATCGGGCGCGCCACGGGCCCGGCCGTCGGGTCGAAGAGCTTCATGGGAGTCTCCCGGTCTCGATGACTGTGGTCACCGCGCGCGTCCACTTGTTGCCCCAGCCCGGCAGACAGGCCGACCAGCTCCCGGCCCGGCCCCCGGCGCACACGATGAGGATGTCCTCCGGTCGCTCGAACAAACAGCGCCAGGTCGTCTCGTCGGCGGCCTCCACCGGTCCCGGCAGGCGCGCGGCGCGCTTGAAATCGGCGACGCGACGGCGCGTGTGCTCGACCAGGAACTGCTGCACCTGCTTGCGACTCCAACCCGAGGCGCGCAGGACCTCGGCGTGCTCGCCGGCGAGGACGACGAGCGCCTCGTTGAAGCCCTTCACGTTAGGCGAGCCGAGATTGCCGAGAGCATCCGCACAACACCGGAGCAGGGGCTCCGGTTCCGCCGCCAGCTGATTGTAGACCTGGTACAGGCTGTTCGAGGCGTAGACGGTGACGGCGCTGTCCTCCGCGCGCAGGCCCCGGGCCACGTGCAGGGGCTCCCAGGGATGATCGTCCTCGTGCTCGGCAAAACAGAACGAGTACTTCCCGGGAGTCCCCAGCGTGGCGCGGTCGAGCAGCCCTGGCCGCGTGTTCATCACGTTCATCATGGTGAGCCGCACCGCGCGCCCGATCGTCGCATTGGCGCGATGACCCTGGCCGAAGGCGTTGTTGCCGGCGTTGATCCCCAGGCGCCGGGCCACCGGCCCGCTGACGATGAGCACCATCGCCGAGCCGCCGGTGCTGCTGGCCGGCCCGTGGTAGGCGAAGTCCGGATGGCAGAGCCCCCGGACGGCGGCCACGACGACGGGCAGGTATTCCGGCCGGCAGCCCGCCATGACCGCGTTGATGGCGATTTTGTCGGCCACCACCACGGTGTTGCGGCCAGGGATCTCGCCGATGACCTCGTCGCCCCCCAGGCCGCCGGCGGCCAGCATCGCCGCGATCGACGCCGTGCTGGGCGGCACCACCGGCAGGCCGTCCGTCCAACCGGCCTCGTAGTAGGCCTCGATGAGCTCGTGGGGATCCTGCGCCGTAGTCAAGGGACCACGATGATAGCATCTGGCGCGAGGCCCCATGAGCCCGACCCGGCACCTGTCGATGATCCGCGGGTTCCACCTGGCGGACTTCCTCACGCTGGGCAACGCGGCGTGCGGCGTGCTCGCGGTCTTTGCCGCCATGGCCTATGTCGAAACACGTGATCGGCGCTGCCTCCTGGCGGCCTCTGCGCTCATCCCCCTGGCGCTCGTCCTGGACGTGCTGGACGGCCGGGTGGCGCGCTGGCGGCAGCGGCACTCGGCCATGGGACGCGAGCTCGACTCGCTGGCCGACGTCATCTCGTTCGGCGTGGCCCCGGCGGCCATCGCCTACGGCGCCGGCATGAAGGGGCTGTGGGACGTCGTGATCCTGGTCTATTTCGTCGCCTGCGGTGTCAGTCGCCTGGCTCGCTTCAACGTCACGGCCGACGCGCTCGCCGCGGGGGGCCGGGTCGAATACTTCGAGGGCACCCCCATTCCCTCGAGCGTCATTCTCGTCGCCATCATCGCGGCGTCAGCCTGGCTCGGCCGCGTCGGCGATGCGCTGCCCGTGGGCGCCGTTGATGTGGGCCCCGGGCGGCTTCATCCCCTGACGCTGCTGTGGGCGCTCTCGGGCTCGCTGATGATCAGCAAGACGCTCCGCATCCCGAAGATCTAGCGGCCCGGCCCCGGGCGCGATGGTGGACGTTTGTCGGTCGCGGCGAGCCGAGCTTGTTTCAGCTCGGCCTCGCGGCGTCGACGGGCAAGACGGCGGAGCCGTTGAACAGCATGGTGAGTCTTCGAGTGCGTGGCCATGGCCCTCCTCCTGTTCAGCGTCATGGTACTCATACTCTAGGCCCGGCGCACGCGGTCGGCTATCATCGCCGCATCATCCAGACTGAGTTCCTGCACGAGACCGTCAGCCGCGTCTGGGGCTACGACCGCCTCCTGCCGCTGCAGCGCGAAGCCATCGCGTGCGTCCTCGACGGGCGCGACTCCCTCGTCGTGCTGCCCACGGGCGGCGGCAAGTCACTGTGCTACCAGGCGCCCGCCGCTCATCTGCGACGTCTGGCCATCGTGATCTCGCCGCTCATCGCGCTCATGAAGGACCAGGTCGACGGCCTCGTCCAGGCCGGCGTGCCGGCGGCGTTCCTCAATAGTAGCCAGAGCGGCCTCGCGCGCGCGGCCGTCGAGGCGGGCCTGGTCGCCGGCCGCTACCAGCTGCTCTACGTGGCGCCCGAGCGGCTGGTGATGGACGGCTTCCTCGAACGGCTGCGGCGCGCGCGCCCCGCCTTCTTCGCGGTGGACGAGGCGCACTGCATCAGCCAGTGGGGCCACGACTTCCGGCCGGAGTATCGGCAGCTGCGCGTGCTGCGGGAGGCGTTCCCCGGGGCGGCCGTGCATGCTTACACGGCGACGGCCACCCCGCCGGTGCGCGCCGATATCGTGGCCGAGCTGCGATTGCGAGACCCCGTGGTGCTCGTCGGCTCGTTCGACCGAGCCAACCTCGTCTATCGCGTGCAGCCGCGCAGCGATCGGCTCGCGCAGGTGCTGGCCGCCATCGGGCGCCACCCCGCCGAGGCGGGGATCATCTACTGCATCCGACGCGCCGAGGTGGACGAGACAACCGCGGCGCTCACCCGGCGTGGATTCCGGGCGCGGCGCTACCACGCCGGGCTTGCCGACGATGAGCGGCGGGCCAATCAGGACGCCTTCGTCAACGAACGCGCGGACATCGTCGTGGCTACCGTCGCCTTCGGTATGGGCATCGACCGCTCCAACGTGCGCTACGTCATCCACGCCGGCATGCCGAAGTCGCTCGAGCACTACCAGCAGGAAGCCGGCCGGGCCGGCCGCGACGGACTCCCGGCCGAGTGCCTGCTGCTGCACAGCGGGAGCGACTACGGGCTGTGGAAGTCTGTCCTCACCGCCGAGGGCGCCGAGCCGCCGCCGGCCGCGCTGCGCAAGCTCGGCGAGATGTACGCCTTCTGTCAGGACGCCGTCTGCCGTCACCGGGCGCTCGTCACGTACTTCGGCCAGCCCTACGCGGCATCCGGCTGCGGCGCCTGCGACGTCTGTCTCGGCGAGACGGTGGCCGCCGACGACACCGCCGGGGTGGCCCTCAAGATCCTGGCCGGCGTCGTCGAGCTCGGCGGGCGCTTCGGCGCCACCCACGTCGCCGACGTCCTGGCCGGCGCCTCCACCGGGCGCATCGGCCAGCTCAGCCACGATCGGCTCGAGGCCTACGCGGCGCTGCGCGGCGAGAAGAAGAGCCAGGTGCGCGCGTGGATCGATCAGCTCATGGCCCAGGGCCACCTGGCCCGCTCGGACGACGAGTACCCGACACTGCTCATCACAGAGAGCGGTCGCCGGGCGCTGCGCGGCGAGATCGTCCCGGCGCCGCTGACGATCGCGGGCAAGGCCGCGCGGGCCGTCGATCTCCCGCCGGCGCGGGGCCCGCACTCGGATCGCGCCGCGGATCGGACGGGCACGGTGTCCGACGTCACCTTGTTCGAGACGCTCCGCGTGCTCCGGCGCCGGGTCGCCGAGGAGCGCGGGGTGCCACCCTACCTGATCTTCTCCGACGCCTCGCTGCGCGACATGGCCCGCGCACGGCCGCTGACGCCTGAGCAGTTCCGCGAGGTCAAGGGCGTGGGCGACTGGAAGCTGGCCACGTTCGGCGAGCGCTTCCTGGCAGCCCTGCGCGACGCCATGGCGCGGGGCTAAACGCTCAGTACGAGCGTGGCATCCCCAGCACGTGCTCGCCGACGTAGGCCAGCACGAGGTTCTGGTTGACCGGGGCCGTCTTGTAGAGGCGGCACTCGCGGAACTTGCGCTCCACGTCGTACTCCTCGGCGTAGCCGTACCCGCCGTGACAGTCGATGCAGGCGTTGCCGGCCTCCCAGGCCGCCTCCGCGGCCAGGTACTTCGCCATGTTGGCCTCGGGGCCGCACGGCGCGCCGGCGTCGAAGAGAGCGGCGGCCTTGTTGCGCATGAGGGCGGCCGCCTCCACCGACATGTGGGCCCGGGCGATGGGGAACTGCACACCCTGATTGGCTCCGATGGGCTGACCGAACAGGACACGCTCCCCCGAGTATGCCGCCGCCTTGTCCACGAACCAGCGGCCATCCCCGATCGACTCCGAGGCCACCAGGATCCGCTCGGCGTTCATGCCGTCCAGGATGTAGGAGAAGCCTCGACCCTCCTCGCCGATGAGCCCACTGGCCGGAATCTCCATGTTGTCGAAGAACAGCGCGTTGGTGGAGTGGTTCATCATCATGCGCAGGGGTCGCACCTCGAGCCCGCGGAGGCCGCGGATGTCGATCAGGAACACCGACAATCCTTCGGTCTTGCGCCGGACCTCCTCCACGGGCGTCGTGCGGGCGAGCAGCAGCAGGAGGTCCGACTGTTGCACGCGGGAGATGAAGATCTTCTGGCCGTTGACGACGTAGCGGTCGCCCCGCCGGACCGCGGTGGTCTGCAGCTTCGTGGTGTCCGAGCCGGCGTTGGGCTCGGTGACCCCGAAAGCCTGCAGGCGCAGCTCCCCGCTGGCGATCTTCGGAAGGTACGCGCGCTTCTGGGCCTCGCTGCCGTGCCGCAGCAGCGTCCCCATGATGTACATCTGGGCATGGCAGGCGGCGGCGTTGCCTCCGCTGGCGTGGATCGTCTCGAGGATGAGGCTGCCCTCGATGATGCCCAGCCCGGCGCCCCCATAGGCTTCGGGGATCAGGGCGCCCAGGTACCCGGCTTTGGTGAGGTCGCTGACGAAGGCCTCCGGATACTCGCGCCGGGCATCGAGCGCCCGCCAGTATTCCCCGGGATACCGCTTGCAGATCTCGGCCACGCCGTCGCGCAGGGCACGCTGCTCGTCCGTGAGGGTGAGGTTCATCACCGCCATGACTACCTTCCTTTGAACTGCGGCTTGCGTTTCTCGTTGAAGGCCCGCACGCCTTCCGCCCGGTCCTCGGTGACCACGGTGGCGTTGTAGGCTTCGATGGCCAGGATCATGGCCGTGTCGAGGTCGGTCTCCACCCCGTAGGCGATGGCTTTCTTGGCCTGGCGCACGGCGATGGGACCGTTGGCGGCGATGGTCGCGGCGAGGGCGAGGGCCTGGGTCCGGGCCTGGCCCCTGGGCACGAGGTGGTTGATGAGCCCGCGCGCCTGGGCTTCGTCTGCCTTCATCCGTCGGCCCGTGAAGATGAGCTCCTTGGCCAGGGGTGCGCCCAGGATGCGGGGCAGAAGCTGGGTCCCGCCGATGCCGGGAAAGATGCCCAGCGTGGTCTCGGGCACGCCGAACACGGCCGTCTCGCTGGCCACGATGAAATCTGCGAGCACGGCCAGCTCGCAACCACCGGCCAGGGCGAAGCCCTCCACCGCGGCGATGACGGGCACGGGGCAGCGCAGGATCCGGAACGCGGCCTGTTCGAAGATCACGTGCTGGGCGCGCCAGGCCTCGTCGGTCATCTCGTTGCGCTCTTTGAGGTCGCCGCCGGCGCAGAAGGCGAGGTCGCCGGCGCCGGTGAGGACCACCGCCCGCACCAGGACATCCCGCGATAACGCGTCGAAGCACGCCAGCAGATCCTCGCCCATGGCGGTGTTCATCGCGTTCATCTGCTCGGGCCGACTCAGCGTGACCGTCACCACGTAGCCGTCGGCCGACCGCTCGATGAGCAGATGGCGATAGGTCACGCGATCACTCGCTGGGCTCTCAGCCCGCGGACGTCGTCGCGCGTGTAGCCAAGCCACGTCAAGACGTCCTCGCTGTCCTGGCCCAGGCGCGGTGGCACCCGCCGCACGCCGGGGCGGCGGCCATCCCACTGGATGGGCAGCCCCACCCCGGTGAACTCACCCAGGCGCGGGTGGGCCGCGGTCACCAGAATTCCGCTCTCGCGCGTGTGGGGCTCGGCCAGCACGGCGTCGATGGTGAGGACGGGCGCCGCGGGGACGCCGTGGCGGCGCAGCTGCTCCACCAACTCGACGGCCTTGCGCTCCCGGGTAAGGGCGGCCAGCGCGGTGACCAGCGCCGCGCGGTGGCGGACGCGGCCGGGGTTGTCGCGGAAGCGCTCGTCGGCGGCCAGCTCGGGCGCGCCCAGCGCCTGGGCCAACCGGGCAAACAGGGCGTCCGAGCCAGCGGCGATCATCACGTGACCGTCGGCGGCTGGGAAGGCCTGGTATGGCGCGATCATCGCGGTGCCCGAGCCCTGTGGGGTCGGCACTTCTCCGGAGCCGAGGTAGCCCATGGCGTGGTAGCAGACCCACATGAGGGTGGTGTCAAAGAGCGCCGTGGTGACTTCCACGGCGCGCCCGGTCGTCTCCCGCTGGCGCAGCCCGGCCACGATACCCAGCGCCGCCCACATGCCGGTGCCCATGTCCACGATGGAGGTACCGACTCGGGCTGGCTCCTGACCGGGATGGCCGTTGACCGACATCAGCCCGGCGTAGGCCTGCATCATCGGATCGTAGCCCGGCAGGTCGCGCAGGGGACCATGCGTGCCGAAGGCGGTGATGGAGCAGTACACGAGCAGAGGGTTGAGCGTGGTGGCGCCGTCGAAGTGAAGCCCCAGGCCGGCCACCGCCCCGGCCCGCAGGCTCTGCACGAAGACGTCGGCGCGGGCCACCAGGCGCCGGAGCACCTCGAGGCCGCCCGCGGCCTTGACGTTGAGGGCGAGACTGCGCTTGTTGCGGTTCAGGCTCAGAAAGGTCGCGCTCTCGTCGCCCCAGTACGGCGGAGCCCAGGCCCGGGCGTCATCGCCGCGCTCGGGCGGCTCGATCTTGATGACGTCGGCGCCCATGTCCCCCAGGATCTGGGTGCAGAAGGGACCGGCCACGTTCTGGGTGAGATCGGCGACGACGATGCCTTCCAGTGGCAGGGCCACGGCAGCGAGTCTACCTGATTTGTTTCGAAGGCGCCCGTCGCGGCCTGGCCGGCGGGCGGGTCAGCTGCGGCGCTCGAGCGCCTCGCGCACGATCCGGTGGATGTCGTCGAGATCGAAGGGCTTGTGGAGCGCGGGGGCTCCCACCTGGGCCAGAAAGCGCTGGGTGTCGGGGTTCAGCGAGTCGCCAGTGATAAAGATCACCCGCGAGAGCAGGGCGGGCCAGCGCTGTTCCATTTCCCGATACAGTCCAGGCCCGTCGAGCTCCGGCATGCGGACGTCGGTGATCACCACATCGTACTCCCGCCGGGCCAGCTGGCTCAGTGCGGCGCGACCGTTGGCGGCAGTGTCTACACGGTGGCCCTCGGCGGCGAGGATCTTGGCTAGCATGTCGGCGAGCCGACGATCGTCGTCCACGATGAGAATGGAGGTGGTGGTAACCGGCGTGCGGGCCATGAGGCCCTGGAAGGGGAGCAAGAAGCGTACCGGGTGTCGGCGCGCCTCCGAAGGCGTGGACGCAAAGGGTGCGTCCGCTTGTTAACCACTGGCCCGCTGAGGCGATTATCGTCGAGCTTCCGGCGCGGCGCCGTCGGCGGCGTGACAAATCACGTCGCCGCCGTGACTGGGTGTCAAGCGGGAGGCGTCAGCCCGTCCCGCCCAGCTCCTTCCTCACGATGGCGACACCCCCGGCCAGGGCCGAGAGCTTCTGGTTGCACATGGATCGCGGCGACCAGCCGAAGCCACAGTCGGGGTTCACGGTGAGCCGCTCGGCCGGGCACACCTGCAACGCGCGACGGATGCGCCGGGCCACGTCCTCGGAAGTGTCCTGCTCGAAGCCCTTGACGTCGATGACCCCTGCGCCCAGCTCTCGCCCGTCGCCGTACTTCTTCCACAGCTCGAGCTCGCTGAGCTCGCGGCCGGCGAACTCCAGCACGAACTGGTGCGCGCGGGCCTTGAGGAGGCCGGGAAAGTAGGGGGCATAGGTCCGGGCGAAGCGCGACCGGCCGAAGCGATTCCCGAAGCAGATGTGATAGGCGAGTCGGCTCTGGATCCCCTCGGTGGCCAGATTGAAGAGCCGGGCCATCTCCTCTCCCGTCACGTTACCGCGGGCCGGCTCGTCCAGCTGGATGAAGGTGGCGCCGGCGGCGACGAGAGCCTTGAGCTCCTGGTTGATGACCTCCGCGAAGCGCTCGGCGATGTCGACCACCCCCGAATACGCCGTGCCGGGCAGGATGCGGGAGCCGAAGGTGAGGGGGCCGGCGCAGGTCACCTTGGTCGCCCGGGTGGTGTGGGCTTTCAGATATTCGAACTCCTTGACGATGCCCAGGCCACCGGCGGGAGTCTCGATCCGGCCCACCGCTTCGTAGCGCGTCTGCTGATCGTAGCCCCAGGGTCCGAGCTGGCGGCGGACGGGCAGCGAGCGGATGCCCTTGATGATGGCGTAGTAGGAGTCGACGTACCCGTCGAGCCGGCGCACCTCGCCGTCGGTGATGATGTCGATGCCAGCCCGTTCCATATCGCGGATGGCGGTGTCGGCGGCATCGTCGAACATCTCCTCGAGGTCGGCGGGACCGGCCTCACCGGCTTCGTGGGCCTTCACCACGGTGAACCACCAGCCCGGCTTGCCGTGGGAACCGATGACAGCGGTGGGGATCAGGGGCAGCGGTGGCATCAGGGCCCTCCTCCGATGATACGCAGGACGGTCGGGTCGCGCCGGGCGTCCAACGGTGCGCCGGCAAGGATGATCTCTCTGCGCGTGATCGCGTACAAGCGCGCGGTGCAGATACGGGGCATGGTGCCGCCGAGGCCCGTCCGGGAGCGAGTCCGGGTCCACCTTGACGTTGGTGTCTGCGCGCCGGGGGGCCCCGAGCACTGCGTAAGGCCCTGGTTCTTCTGAGCCGGAGGGTTCTGGCACGCCAGTTGCGTGCGTTCGGCCGTGGTGTCTTTCCGAAAGCCTTCCACGGTGCGGCCCGCGCGGAACAACGGGGGGCTGATCGCAGTCCTCGTCACCCTCATCGTGGTCGGGGGCTGTCAACCCCGGAGCACAGCGGTGCCGACCGAGTTTCTCGGCGTGTGGGAGACGGTCAACGTCCGCTACGCGGACCGCTTCTTCGAGATCTCGCCCACCAGCGTCACCTTCGGCGTCGGACACGGGAGTACCGAGACCTACTCGATCGTCGCCGTCGAACGCGGTGGGGAGAGGGATCCTGCGCTCCACACGATCTCGTATCGCAATCGCGCCGGACAGGAGGGCCGGCTCAACTTCTACTACGAGCGGCGCGATGCGGGCGTGATTCGCTTCAAACATCAACGAGACATCCCGTGGACGAAAGGGAGGTCGTGACGGTGGGTCGACCGCTCCTGAGACACCGGATCTTGATCGGTACCTTTCAATATCGGTTGCTGGTCGTCAACTTCCTGTATTACTGCGCCATCCTTCTCGTCGTGGCGATCGTTCTCTTTCTCCCCCCGATATTGCAGCTCCGAAGCGCCACCGTCCTGGAGGAGAACGAGCACGTCGCCGTCGCGTTCCTGTTTCTCCACTCGCGGTTGTGGCCCGCGTTGCTCCTCGTCCTGGGCCTGCTGGCCTTTCACTCGGTGATCGTGTCTCATCGCATCGCCGGTCCACTCTACCGTTTCCAGCGCGTCTGGGCCGCGATCGCCGAGGGAGATCTCTCGGTCCGGGCCCGGCTCCGGAAGAGCGACTACTTGAAAAAAGAAGCCGACGTCATGAACGCGATGATCGAGGCCCTGGCCCGGCGGGTCGGCGGCATGCAAGCGCAGGCCGCGGCCGTCCGGACGGCCTTCGACGATGTCAGGCGAGCCCGCGAACGCGGGTCGGCCGAAGCCCTGGAGCGTAGCCTTGAAGACTTGAGTCGCCGACTGGACGACTTCGAAAGTCGCGCGGGTCAGTTCCGATTGGTGGCCTCCGCGGGGGCCGGTGTCGCACGGACCGCGGCGCCGGTCCCACCGCTCATCAGGCACGGGTGAGCGCCGGATATGTCCCACCGTCGCCGCCAGGGGTCTGGCCGCGGCCGAACGGGCAGGCCAGCCTGGTCCGGGTGGGGCTGGGCCGGCAGTGGGGGTCTGACCGTCGTGGAGCTGTGCATCGCCATGGCGTTCGTCGCCACGCTGGCTGCCATCGCCGTTCCTGCCTACAGCGACGTAATGGAGCGGGCCAGACTCATCAAGGCCACTGCTGA
>DATIAY010000173.1:0-17410 GCA_035457825.1 Candidatus Methylomirabilota bacterium | reverse complement strand
CGGACCCTGGGGATCGAGATGAACAATCGGGTTAGGGGAACGCAGCCACTCCCACCTGGAGCAGGCCACCCACGGCCCGAACCGGGCACACGGACCCCGCTACAATGATCCGCCGGTCGGGATCGCGGGGCCCACGGCGGCGGCGCTGGCAGGAGCTCAGGGAAAAGCGGCGGCGCGGGATCTTCCTGCTCCCCAGCCTGCTTACCACCGGCAACCTCTTCTGCGGCTTCTTCGCGCTGCTGCTCGCCGCCAACCAGCGCTTCCCGGAGGCGGCCCTGGCCATCTTCGTGGCCATGGTGATGGATCTCCTGGACGGTCGGGTGGCCCGGCTCATGAAGGCCACGAGCCAGTTCGGTGTGGAGTTCGACTCGCTGGCCGACGTCGTCTCCTTCTGCGTGGCCCCGGCATTCCTGCTCTACACATTCGCCCTCCGCGACCTCGGCCGTCCGGCCTGGTTCGGGGCCTTCCTCTTCGTGATCTGCGGCGCCCTGCGGCTCGCCCGCTTCAACGTCCAGACCGCCAGCGTGGACCGCCGCTTCTTCGTGGGGCTCAGCACGCCGGCCGCCGCCGGTATCGTGGCCTCCACCGTGCTGCTCCTGAGTGGCGAGCCTCTGGACGCCTGGGTCAAGGTGGCGCTCGCCGCTGGCACGTACGTGGGGGCGCTCTTGATGGTCTCCACGTTTCGCTACTGGAGCTTCAAGGAGGTCGACGTCGCGCGTCGGTATCCCCTGCAAACGCTCCTGGTCGTGGTGCTGGGGACCATGATCGTCGCCACCAATCACGAGCTGTTCCTGTTCCTGCTCTTCGCCGGTTATGCCCTGTCGGGTCCGGTGCGGCGGCTGGTGGTCGGCCGTCCAGCCCCGGTGGGCGGCGAGCTAGGGACCAAAGAGGTGTCTTGAGATGGACCAGTTGGGAGGACGTATGGACCGTGTCATTGTGTTCGATACGACCCTGCGGGACGGCGAGCAGGCCCCCGGCTTCTCCATGAACACCATGGAGAAGCTGGAGATGGCCCGCCAGCTCGCCCGGCTCAACGTGGACGTCATCGAAGCCGGGTTCCCCATCTCCTCGGAAGAGGACTTCGAAGCGACCCGCGAGGTCGCTCGTCAGGTGGGAACCCTGGAGGGAGCCCCCATCATCTGCGGGCTCAGCCGGGTGGGGCTGGCCGACATCGATCGCTGCTGGGAGGCCGTGAAGTACGCCCGCCGGTCCCGAATCCACACCTTCGTGGCCACCTCCGACATCCACCTCAAGTACAAGCTGCGGAAGTCGCGGGCCGAGGTCATGCAGGCCGCGGTGGAGGCGGTGCGTCACGCCCGCGGCTACTGCGACGACGTGGAGTTCTCGCCGGAGGATGCCTCGCGCTCGGACTTCGACTACATGTGCGACGTCCTCTCCGCGGTCGTGGCCGCCGGCGCCACCACCATCAACATCCCGGACACGGTGGGCTACGCTGTCCCCTGGGAGTGGGGCGACCGTATCGCCCGCATCCGCGAGCGGGTCGCGGGCATCGACCGGGTGGTCCTGTCCGTGCACTGCCACAACGACCTCGGGCAGGCGGTCGCCAATTCGCTGACCGCCATCGTGAACGGGGCCCGGCAGGTGGAGTGCACCATCAACGGGATCGGGGAGCGCGCCGGCAACGCGTCGCTTGAAGAGATCGTGATGACCCTGCGGACCCGCAAGGACTTCTTCGGGATGGACACGCGGGTGAAGACGGAGGAGATCTTCCGCTCCTCCCGGCTGCTCAGCCACATCACCGGGGTGCACGTGCAGCCCAACAAGGCGATCGTCGGCGAGAACGCCTTCGCCCACGAGGCCGGCATCCACCAGGATGGTGTGCTCAAGGAGAAGCTGACGTACGAGATCATGCGTCCCGAGGACATCGGGCGGCCCTCCAACAAGCTCGTCCTGGGCAAGCACTCCGGACGGCACGCCCTGGCCGCCCGGCTCAAGGACCTCGGCTTCGAGCTGGCCGGCTCCGAGCTGGACCGGGCCTTCCGGAAGTTCAAGGACCTGGCCGATCGCAAGAAGGAGGTCTACGACGAGGACTTGATGTCCATCGTCACCGACGAGGCCACCAAGATCCCCGAGACGTACGAACTGGACTACCTGCACGTCATCAGCGGCACCGGCATCGTGCCCTCGGCCACCATCCGCCTGCGCCGGGAGGAGCAGCTCTTCCAGGACTCGGGTGTGGGCGACGGCCCGGTGGACGCGGCGCTGGCCGCCATCGACGCCATCACCGGGACCAAGGGACGGCTGATCGACTATGCCCTCCGGGCGGCCACCTCCGGCAAGGACGCCATCGGCGAGGTCTCGGTCAAGGTGGACTTCGATGGCACCATCGTCTCCGGCAAGGGCGCCTCTACCGACGTGGTGGAGGCCAGCGTTCGAGCCTACGTCAACGCGCTGAACCGCCTCATGCACTCCAGCGCGCAACGCATGAAGGAAGTGGGTCCCTAGGTGGCCACCTTCCGGATCGCGGTGCTGCCGGGGGACGGGATCGGCCAGGAGGTCGTACCCGAAGCGGTCCGCGTGCTCCAGACCGCCGCCAAGAGGGGCGGCTTCGGTCTCACCTTCGAGGAGGCGCTCATCGGCGGAGCCGCCATCGACGCGGGGGGCGGGCCGCTGCCCGCCGACACCCTGCGCCTGTGCCGGCAAGCCCGGGCCATCCTGTTCGGCGCGGTGGGAGGGCCCAAGTGGGACAACCTGCCCCAAGAGCAACGGGCCGAGCGGGGGCTCTTGGCCCTCCGCAAGGAACTCGACCTCTACGCGAATCTCCGGCCGGCGCGCTGTTTTCCCATGCTGGTCGACGCCTCGCCGCTCAAGCCATCGGTGGTCGCGGGAACGGACATCATGGTGATCCGGGAGCTCACCGGTGGTCTCTACTTCGGCGAGCCACGCGGCGTGGAGGTCTTCGCCGATGGAAGTGCTCGCGGCGTCAACACCATGATCTACACAACGCGGGAGATCGAGCGGGTGGCCCGGGTGGGCTTCGAAGTGGCCCGCCAGCGGCGCAAGCGGCTAGCCTCGGTGGACAAGGCCAACGTCCTGGCCGTCTCACAGCTCTGGCGGGACGTGGTCACGCGTCTGGCCCGCGACTACCCGGACGTCACGCTCGAGCACGTGCTGGTCGACAACTGCGCGATGGCGCTCGTCCAGCGCCCCACGCACTTCGACACGATTGTTACCGAGAACACCTTCGGTGATATTTTGTCTGATGAGGCCGCGATCCTGGCGGGGTCGATGGGAATGTTGCCCTCGGCCTCCCTGGGTGGCGAGGTTGGTCTCTACGAGCCCGTGCACGGCACGGCCCCGGACATCGCGGGGCAGGGGGTGGCCAATCCGATCGCGGCAATCCTGTCGGCGGCGATGCTCCTGCGGTACTCGCTCGACCGGCCCGGGGACGCCGACCGGATCGAGACCGCGGTCGCTCAGGTTCTCGACAAGGGCCATCGCACCCGGGACGTCGCGCCCCCGGGCGCGCGGGGCGTGGGCACCCGGGAAATGGGAGATCTGATCGTGAACGCGCTGGAGGCGCAGTACTGATGGCGGCGGGTCTGGCCGTCGCGGTGGTGGGAGCCACGGGGGCCGCCGGGGAGACCACGCTCCGGGTGCTCGAGGAACGGAAGTTCCCTGTGCGTGAGCTCCGCTGCTTCGCCTCCGAGCGCTCGGTGGGCAAGACGGTCGTCTTCCGCGGCGAGGCCATTCCCATCCGGCGCGTGGAGCCTCAGGGCTTCAGCGGGCTCGACCTCGTGTTTTGCTCGGCCGGCTCGGCCCAGTCCAAAGAGTTCGTGCCGATGATCCGCCGGGCCGGGGCCATCGTCATCGACAAGTCGAGCGCCTTCCGCATGCATTCCGATGTCCCGCTGATCGTGCCGGAGATCAACGCTCACGCGGCCAGGCGGCACCAGGGGATCCTGGCCGTGCCCAACTGCACGACCATCGTCACCGTGATGCCGCTCAAGCCCCTGCACGACGCCGGTCGCCTGCGACGGGTGGTGGCGACGAGCTTCCAGTCGGCCTCGGGGGCCGGTGTGAACGGCCTGGAAGACCTCCGCCAGCAGACCCTGGCCTGGGCGCGGGGAGAGGCCATCGTGCCCCGGCACTTTTCCCACCAGCTCGCTTTCAACCTCATCCCGCACATCGACCGCTTCGGTCCGGACGGCTACACCGGCGAGGAGCTGAAGCTCATCAACGAGACGCGCAAGATCCTCGAGGCTCCCGAGCTGGCGATCTCGCCGACCACGGTGCGGGTCCCCGTGTTCACCTGCCATTCAGTCGCCGTTAACGCGGAGACTGAAGAGAAGGTCAGCGCCGAGCGGGCCCGCGAGGTGTTTGCGCGCTTTCCCGGGCTCCGGGTGTGGGATGACCCGGGGCAGGAGCGGTATCCGATGCCGGTCCTCGTCGAAGGTCAGGATGACTGCTGGGTGGGGCGGATCCGCGAGGACCTCTCCCACCCCCGCGGTCTCAACTTCTGGGTGGTCGGCGACCAGCTTCGCAAGGGCGCCGCGACCAACGCCGTGCAAATCGCGGAGCTCCTGCTCCGGAGCTAGCCATCGGCCTGCGCCGCTATTATCACCGCCACTTCGGGTATCAGGCCCGGTTTCACGTGGCGGTCGTCGTGACCGTTCTCGTCGTAGCCTATGTGGTCGTTCCCGGCGTGGCTCGCTTCGTCACCGCGCTCGGTGGCTACAACCCCCAAGGTTATGAGCCCAAGGACTTCGCCCGGCAGAGTTGGTTGGCCGACAAGCTCTCCCTGCCGGCGCTGCCCGTCCCTGCCGACGTGGTGGTGAACCTCGTGCTCTTCGTGCTGGTGGCCGTCGTGTGGCTTGCCCTCGTCCCGCCGGGCGCGTCCCGGCGCTGAAGCCGCTCGCATCGGGCCCTCGCGCGTCCTTCGCCTGGTCCTCGCCTACGACGGCACTGCCTATGCCGGGTGGCAGGTCCAGCCCGACGCGTCCACGGTGCAGGGAGCGCTGCTTCGGGCCGCTCGTCCGCTGCTGGGGCCCGACGTCCGCGTCACCGGCGCCAGCCGGACCGACGCTGGCGTCCACGCCCTGCGCCAGGTGGCGTCAGTCCGGACGGACAGCGGTCTCCCCCCGACGGCCATTCGCGGCGCCCTCAACGCCGCTCTGCCGGCCGACATCCGGGTGGTGGACGTCCATGATGCGGCGGCCGCCTTCGATGCGCGTCGGTCGGCCACGGGCAAGCGCTACGCCTATCTGATCGACAATGGGCCGGTGGCGAGCCCCCTGCTCCTGCGCTATGCCTGGCACGTGCCCGTGCCACTCGACGTGGAGGCGATGCGGCGGGCGCTGGCGCCGCTGAGGGGTCGGCACGACTTCTCGGCGTTCTGCGCGGCGGCCGGACGGGCCGCGACGCCGGTGTGCGTGGTGCAGGCGCTGCACGTGGTATGCCGCCATCGGCGGCTCGCGCTCTTCGTGTCGGCCGATCGGTTCATCCACCACATGGTGCGCACGATCGTGGGCAGCGCGGTGGCGGTGGGACGCGGGGGGCACTCGCCCGCCTGGCTCGGGGAGGTCCTGGCGGGCCGGGACCGGCGGCAAGCCGGCCCCACGGCGCCGGCGCAGGGGCTCACGCTCCTTCGCGTCGTCTATTGAGTTTGGGGCGCCGCCCCCTCCAAACGATGTTGAATTGGAGGGGGGCACGTTCCGCGCCCCCCTCCTAACCTCCCCCACTCGCGCGAGGTGACACCACCGTTGCCGCGGTAGAGCCATGTTCCCGGCGTCCTGATAGAATCTGCGCCAGCATGAGGACGTATCTCAGGGTCCGCGGGGACCGCGCCGAGGAGATCAGCGGGGAGGTCGTCCGGGAGCAGCCGCTCACCGTGTATGTCAACGGCGAGCGCTTTCTCACCCTGCTCTGCACGCCGATCAAGCTGGAGGCGCTGGTGCTCGGCTATCTCTGGATGGAGAAGGTGATCAGCGGTCCGGGCGACGTGAGCCGTCTGGAGGTTTCCCCGGTTGACGGGCGGGCCGAGGTTACGCTGACCGGTCCCGTCACGCTGCCGACCGAGCGGATCCTCACGTCGGGCTGTGGCGGGGGCATCACCTTCCGCATCGACCACCGGCTCTTCCCCCGCCTGACCTCGACGGTCCGCATCCGGCCGGCGGCGCTGGCCGCCGGCATGCGGGAGCTGTTCGCCGCCGCCGTGCACTACCGGGCGTCCCGCGGGATCCACGGCGCGGGGCTGACGGACGGCGAGCGGCTCCTGATCGTCGCCGAGGACGTGGGGCGCCACAACGCGGTGGACAAGATCAAGGGCGAGGCCCTGCTCCGCTCCATCCCGACCGAGGACCGCATCCTGCTCTCCACCGGGCGCATCTCCTCCGAGATGCTGCTCAAGGCCGCCCGCATGGGCGTGCCGATCGTGGCTTCCCGCACCTCACCGACCGAGATGGCCGTAGGGCTGGCCGAGCAGCTCGGGATCACCGTGTGCGGTTACGTGCGCCCCGACGGCCTCAACCTCTACGCCGGGGAGGGGCTGTGGCTGGCCGAGACCGTGGAGACACGCCGTGACTGAGTCGAACGCGCCGGAGGGCGGGGAGCGCAAGCACTGGCGCAAGCTCAAGCGCCAGGACACCGGGCTGGCCCTCTTCGAACGGGCCCGAGACAGTCTCGATGACCTCGGCCGGTGCAAGCCTCTCCTGTTCGAGCTCACCCGCCTGTACAACCCGGTGGTGAACGGCCCGCTCGTCGACCGCGCGACCTACGCGCGCATTCTGCAGGCCGTGGAGGCCGGGCGGATCGAGGAGGCCAAACGGCTTCTGGACGAGCGGCTGGCTCTCTACGCCCCCGGCGAGGATGGTCGGCCCGACCCCGACCGCTACCGCGGCGGCGCCGGGCCCTTTCATTTGTGAACGACCCGCACAAGTAGCCGCGGTGACGGAAAAAACCGCCGACGCGACGCGCTTGACAATCTGGTCTGACCAACCTAGAGTGCCGCCAATTCCAGCCTACTCCCGTTCCCAACGAGGAGGGACCGGATGACGCACAGTCTCACCGACTGGCTCCAGAAAAGCCGCCTCACCGTGATCGAGGTCGACGCTGCCCGGCGCCGCCTGCGCGTGCGGGGGGAAGGCGATGCCTGCTCTGACCTTTCATGTGTCGAGCACACGCTGGTGATGGCCCAGGAGGGCGGTGGCGGCCTCGAGGCGCTGCACCCGGGGGACATCATCAAGATCGAACCCGAGAACGGCCGCGCGGAGACCATCGTCGTCCTCCGCCGGGCCTGGGAAGAGATCGCAAGTCCCGAGGTGTGAGAGCGCCCATGGGCTGCAGGGGCCGTCGTCCACACCAACCCGGTCTCGCACAAGGAGCCTGGCAATGAGCCTGTCACGACGGGACTTTTTCAAGTACGGCGCCGGCGTCGCCGGCACGGCCGTCGCCACCCAGGGCATCGACCTGCGCCCCGTGGAAGCCGCCGCCACCTCGCTCCGGATCAAGGAGGCGAAGGTGTTTCCTGGCGTCTGTCCGTATTGCGCCGTGGGGTGCGCTCAGCTCATCTACGTCAAGGACAACCGGATCGTCGATATCGAGGGCGATCCCGACGCGCCGCACACCGAGGGCGCGCTCTGCCCCAAGGGCTCGTCCACGTACCAGGTGTCGATGAACGAGCACCGCATCACGAAGGCCCTCTATCGGGCGCCGGGCAGCGACAAGTGGGAGGAGAAGCCGCTCGACTGGATGATGGAGCAGATCGCGCAGCGCGTGAAGAAGACTCGGGACACGACGTACGTGGAGCGGGTGAAGGAAGTCACGGTCAACCGTTGTGAGGGCATCGCCTGGCTCGGTTCGTCCGTCCTCGACAACGAGGAGAACTACCTGATCGCCAAGCTCTCGCGCGGGCTGGGGCTGGTGAATCTCGAGAACTCGGCCCGTCTCTGCCACTCGGCCACCGTTCCCGCGCTGGGGGCGACCTTCGGCCGCGGTGCCATGACCACGAACCTCATCGACGTCCAGCACGCCGACGTCATCATGCCCACGTCGAACTGGGCCGAGTGCCATCCCGTGTCCTACAAGTGGGTCATGAAGGCCAAGGAGCGCGGGGCCAAGATCATCCACGTCGACCCTCGCTTCACCCGCACCTCGGCCACCGCCGACATCTGGGTGCCTATCCGATCGGGCACGAACATCGTCTTCTTCGGGGGCTTGATCTCCTACGCCATCGAGAACAAGAAGTACTTCCACGACTACGTCGTGACCTTCACCAACGCCTCGCTGCTGGTGGACCCGGCCTTCAAGACCCCGACCGATCTCGACGGGCTGTTCAGCGGCTTCGACGAGAAGAAGCGGGGTTACGACCAGGCGACCTGGAAGTTCCAGCTGGACGAGAGCGGCTATCCCAAGAAGGACCCGACCCTGCGCGATCCCAACTGCGTCTTCCAGCACCTGCGCCGGCACTATGCGCGCTACACGCCGGACATGGTCGAGCGCGTGTGCGGCATCTCCAAGGACCTGTTCCTGAAGGTGGCCGACATGTATTGCTCGGCCTCGGGCCCTGACAAGACGGGGACCATCTCGTACGCGCTTCAGCTCAACCAGTCGACCAACGGCGTCCAGCAGATCCGCGCGCTCTGCATGCTGCAGCTGGTTCTCGGCAACATTGGTCGGCCCGGCGGCGGTGTGGTGGCCCTGCGCGGCCACTCCAACGTCCAGGGCGCCACCGACTTCGGGACGCTCTACCACATGCTGCCCGGCTATCCCGCCGCACCCCTGCAGGCCGCCCATCCCACGCTCACGGATTACCTGGAAAAGACCACGCCCAAGGGCGGCTTCTGGGTCAACAACCCCAAGTTCGTGGTCAGCCTGCTCAAGGCCTGGTGGGGTCCGGCGGCGACCAAGGACAACGACTTCGCCTACGACTACCTGCCCAAGCGCGAGAAGGCCGACGCCTACTCACACCAGCACTTCATGATCGCGATGCTCGAGAAGAAGGTGAAGGGCTTCATCTGCATGGGACAGAACCCCGCGGTGGACAGCCCCAACGCCAAGCGGGTGGTGCGGGAGGCATTGCGAAGCCTGGAGTGGATGGTGGTCGTTGACCTCTTCGAGACCGACACGGCGGCTGTCTGGAAGGAGCCGGGGGTCGACCCCAAGTCCTCCAACGTGGAAGTCTTCTTCATTCCCGGGGCCCCGGCCGCCGAGAAGGACGGCTCGATCACCAACACCATGCGGCTGGCCCAGTGGCACGTGAAGGCGGTCGATCCGCCTGGTGATGCGCGCTCAGACGCCGCGTTCATCGTCGACGTCGGCAACCGGGTGAAAGAGCTCTACAAGGACTCCAAGGCCAAGAAGGACCGCCAGATCATCGACCTGGTGTGGGACTACCAGCCCCAGGGGGCCAAGAAAGAGCCCAAGATGGAGCTGGTGCTCAAGGAGATCAACGGCTACGCCACCGAGGAGATCAAGGACCCCAAGGACGGCAAGGTCCTGTACAAGGGGGGCGAGCACCTCAAGACCTTCGCACACCTGCGAGACGACGGCCTCACGGCGTGCGGCAACTGGATCTACGGCGGGATCTATCCCGAGGAGGGCAAGAACCTCGCCCTACGCCGCGAGAAGCCGAAGGAGGGCGATTACCTCGCCCACGGTTGGGGCTTCGTGTGGCCGGCCAACCGTCGGATCCTCTACAACCGCGCCTCGGCCGACCCCCGGGGCCGGCCGTGGAGCGAGAAGAAGAAGCTCATCTGGTGGGACGCCAAGGAGAAGAAGTGGGTCGGTCTCGACGTCCCCGACTTCAGCCCCGTCATGGCGCCCGATGCGCCGCGGGCCAAGGAGGGTCCGCTCAAGGGCATCAGCGGGACCGACGCCTTCATCATGAACCCGCACGGGCTGGGGCAGCTCTTCGCCTCGGTGGTGGACGGCACGTTCCCCGAGCACTACGAGCCCTTCGAGTCGCCGACGAAGAACCTGCTCTCCAAGGTGCAGAACAATCCGGTCGCCAAGTACTGGAACATCGGCGACCTCAACAAGCTCGGCACTCCCGACAAGTATCCCTACGTCCTCACCACCTACCGGCTCACCGAGCACCACGCGGCCGGTATGTCGCGCCACGTGCCGTGGCTCAGCGAGCTCTTCTCCGGGCACTTCGCCGAGATCGGCCCCGAGATGGCCAAGGCCCTCGGCATCCAGAATGGCGACATGATCACGGTGGAGACGGCCCGTGCGAAGATCAAAGTCCGGGCGATGGTGACGGAGCGCATCAAGCCATTCGTCATCGACGGCAAGAAGGTTTATCAGGTCGGCATCCCGTGGCACTGGGGCTACCAGGGCACCATGAAGTCGTCCCGCGGTGACATCACCAACGACCTGGTGGCGAGCCTGGGGGACCCGACCACGTTCATCCAGGAATCCAAGGCGCTGCTCTGCAACGTCCGGAAGGGGGTGGCGTAGCCATGGCCCGCACGCTGGCGATGTTCACCGACGTGTCGCTGTGCATCGGCTGCCGCGCCTGTCAGGTCGCCTGCAAGCAGTGGAACCAGCTGGCGCCCGAGGAGCCGGAGTGGACGGGGAGTTACCAGAACCACTCGCACTTCACGGATATGAGCTACCGCCTCGTGCGCTTCTTCGAGCAGGGGGACGGAAAGGGCGGGCTCACCTGGCACATGATGTCGGACGTCTGCAAGCACTGTGCGCAGGCCGGATGTCTCGAAGCCTGTCCCACCGGGGCGATCTATCGGACGGAGTTCGGCACCGTCAACATCAACCAGGATATCTGCAACGGCTGCCGGTACTGTGTGGCGGCCTGCCCCTTCGGGGTGGTGGCCTTCAACGAGGGCACCGGCACCGCCACCAAGTGCACCTTCTGCAACGATCGGATCCACAACGGGCTCGGCCCGGCCTGTGCCAAGGCCTGCCCGACGGAGTCGATCCGGTTCGGGTTCCGTGACGAGCTGGCCACCAAGGCCCGCAAGCGGGTCGAAGATCTCCGCAAGATGGGCTTCAAGGAGGCCCAGCTCTACGGGGAGGACCAGAACGGCGCCCTGGGTGGCCTCAATGCCTTCTTCCTGCTGCTGGGCAAGCCCTCCATCTATGGCTTGCCCGAGAGCCCGAAGCTGCCCCAGAGCAACGTCTTCGTCGATTCACTGCTGGCCATCGGCTCGGCCGTGCTGGTCGGGCTGGGAGCCGTCGTGACCTTCCGCAACCGCGGCGGGCAGGGAGGGGCCTGATGGAACCCGGACTGCTCAAGAGCGCGGACTGGCCGCTCCTGATCGACCTCTACTTCTTCCTGGGTGGCGTGGCCGGGGGGGCCTTCGTCCTGGCTACCGTGGCGGCCCTCGTGGACGAGCGGCGTTTCCGGGACCTCATGCGGGTCGGCTACTACGTGGCGCTCCTCGCCGTCATCCCCGGACCGATCCTCCTGATCGTCGATCTGGGGCTGCCCGGCCGCTTCCTGCACATGCTGATGGTGAACAAGCCGAGCACGGACATCGGCATGAACGCCATCACCGCGGGGCCGTTTCATCTCAAGCTGCTATCGCCCATGAGCGCGGGCGCCTGGGCGTTGCTGATCTTCGGCGCCTGCGCCTTCCTGGCAGCGCTGATGGTCTTCCTGGAGGATCGGGGCAACCGCCGGTTCGGGCTCTCGCGGACCATCGTGGGTATCGTGGGCAGCGTCTTCGGCCTGTTCCTCGCCGCATATCCCGGCGTCCTGCTTGGTGCCACCGCCCGGCCCCTGTTCATCAACTCCCACTGGCTTGGCGCGCTCTTCCTGGCCGTGGGGGGCGCGACCGGGGCGGCCGCTATCGCGTTGATCATGAGCATCCTCGGCGGGCAGAACCGTGAGGCCCTGACCCGCCTCATGAACTTCACCTCGCTGGCGCTCATCCTCGAGGCTGCCCTCCTCGTCCTGTTCGTCGGCACCGTATGGATGAGCGGATCGGCAGGCATCAAGCAGGCACTCGGTCAGCTCCTGGCCGGCTCGGACAGCCTGCTCTTCTGGCTGGCCGTCATCGTCGGCCTCGTGATCCCGCTGGCCTTGCAGTTCGGCGGAGTAATCCGAAAGGCCAACCCGGGGCTGGCCGCCCTGGTCTCGGTGCTCGTCCTCGTCGGCGGGTTCGTCGTGAAGTACGTGATCATCGCGGCGGGGCAGCGAGTCCTCTCGTAGATCCGAGGCCGTCGACGCCGGCGGAGAGGGGCCCCTCCTGAACTACGGGCAGCTGGTCCAGGAGTGGGAGGAGCTCCTCGGTCGCCGTCCCACCTTTCGTGACGCGCTCCACGCGTATAGCGAGATCTTCTCTGCCTGGAGCCGGTGGTCGGCCGCCGGGGTTACACCGCTCGAGTGGGGCGCTGACCAGTGCCGCGACCGGTGGGCTCGGGGCGTACCGTTGCTCGCCGAGACCAGCCCCACGCTGGACGCCGAGGCGCTCGAACCGCTCCTGGCGCCCGTCCTCGACATCCTCGCGATGGTCGGCGTGGACGAGGCCTCGCTGCAACGCTTCGCGCAGGCCTGGGACCGGGGCGAGGTGACGCCGGCAGCCCTGCTACCCGGGAGAGAGGTGACGCACGCCCTCCTGGGCCCCGAGGCGTGGGCATTTCTCGGCTGCGGGGGTCTCAGACCGGCCCTCGAGAGTTACTTCGCCCAGTGTCGAGCACACCTCAGCGAGGAGGTGTGGCAGCGTGGCGTGTGCCCGTTCTGCGGAGGCGCCCCCGGGTTCACTGACATTCTCGAGAGTGGTGGTCGTCACCTCGTCTGCCATTTTTGCGGCGGTGGCTGGATCTTTCCACGCCTGCGCTGTCCGTCGTGTGACACCACCGACGCCAAACAATTCGTGAAGTTCCAGGGAGAGGACAAAGAGGAGGGGTACCTGGTCAGCGCCTGCCGGGCCTGCCAGGCCTACCTCAAGGAGCTCGATCGGCGGGTGAGGTGGAATGCCGGCTCGGCCCTGGTGGAGGACTGGGGTTCGCCTCATCTCGACGTCTTTGCGCACCGGTCGGGGTACTGGCGGGCGGTGCCGACCATCATCGAGCTGGAGCAGGCCACGCGCGCTCGCGCCTGACGTCGGCCCGGGCCGCGGCGGCCGGCGAGGCGCATCGGAATTGTGGTAAACTCCAGTGTCCTGGAGCCTGTCATGCCGGGCCTCTTCACCCTCGCTGTTATCGCTTACGTCTGCGCGACCGGGCTCGCCTTCGCCTATCTCATCCAGCGCGAAGAACTGGTCTACCGGATCGGTTCCGTAGTTGCCCTGGGCGGCTGGGTCCTGCATGGGCTGGCCATCGTCAAGGCTGGCGTCGAGATGGGCCGGCCTCCCCTTGGCACACTGTCTGACGCTGTCTCGGTGGCTGTGTGGGTGGCGGTTGGGCTCATGATGTGGGTGGAACGGCAGTACGGCGTCAAGGTGCTGGGGGCGTTCGTGCTGCCTGTGGTGCTGATGCTCAGCGTGTCGTCGGTGGCCCGGCCCCTCGGTCTGGGCCCGATCGACCGGGCCCTGTCGAGCGCCTGGCTGACCGTCCACATCGCGTTGGCGCTGGTGGGCATCGCCGCCTTCGTCCTCAACTTCGCGGGCGCCATCATGTACCTGCTCCAGGAGCGCCAGCTCAAGGGCAAGCGACCGGGTGCCGTGTATTATCGCCTCCCCGCGCTGGCCACACTGGATCGCTTGACGTATCGGACGCTCGCGCTCGGGTTTCCCTTCCTCACCACTGCCATTATCCTGGGCAGCCTGTGGGCGAGCACCGCCTGGGGCAGCGTGTTTGCCTACGATCCCCTGGCCCTGTTCTCGTTCGTGGCCTGGGCTATCTACGCGGCCACGCTCGCCGGACGGACGGCCGCCGGCTGGCGCGGCCGGCGCGCCGCGTATTTCTCCATCATCGGCTTCGCCGCGCTCGTACTGACGCTGGGGGCGGGCCTGTTCCTGCCTGGGCGGCACGGCTCCTGAGATTGCGAGGCCGGCACCCCGCATGACCCTCTTCGCCTGCGGCCTCAGCCATCGCACGGCGCCCGTCGAGCTCCGCGAGCAGCTCGCCGTCGACGAGGACAAGCTCCGCGAGCTCTTGCGTGACATCCAGGCCACCGGCGCGGTGGCCGAGACGGTGATCCTGTCGACCTGCAACCGGGTCGAGGTCTACGGCGTGGCTGACGTTGCCGGCGAGGCCCGGACGGTGGCGTTCGGGCACCTCTGCCGCCATCGCGGCATGGTCCCGGCCGGGCTCGAGCCGTACCTCTACATGCACCTGGACGGGGATGCCGTGCGGCACGTGTTCCGCGTGGCGGCGAGCCTGGATTCGATGATGGTAGGCGAGCCGCAGATTCTCGGGCAGGTCAAGGACGCGTTCGCGCTCGCCCAGTCGTGTGAGACCGTGGGGCCCACGCTGCACTCGCTGTTCACGCAAGCGTTTGCCGTGGCCAAGCGGGTGCGGACGGAGACGGACATCGGCCGGCACGCGGTGTCGGTCTCGTTCGCGGCCGTGGAGCTGGCCAAGAAAATTTTCGACGGCCTGCGCGGGCGGGCCGTCCTCCTGTTGGGCGCCGGCAAGATGGGCGAGCTGGCCGCGCGGCAGCTGGTCGAGCACGGTGCGTTTCCCATCTATGTGGTGAACCGGACCTGGTCGCGGGCTCAGGAGCTGGCCCGCTCGCTGTCGGGTAGCCCCGTGCCCTTCGACGAGCTCGCCACCGCCCTGGGCGCCGTCGACATCGTGATCACTTCTACCGGTGCCGCGGCCCCGATCGTCACCCGCCCGATGATCGGGCAAGTCATGCAAGCGCGGGGCGCCCGCCCGCTGTTCTTCATCGACATCGCGGTGCCCCGGGATGTGGAGCCAGCCGTGGGCGAGTTGGCCGACGTCTACTGCTACGACATCGACGATCTCCGCCAGGTGATCGATGCCAACCTTCGCGAGCGCGCCCGCGAGGCGGATCGCGCGGAAGTGCTCGTGGATCGCGAGGTGAGCAAATTCCTGGTCCGGCTTGGCGACGCCGAGGTGATCCCCACCATCGTCTCGCTGCGAGAGCGGCTCGAGGCCATTCGCTCCGGGGAAGTCCGCAAGGCTCTGGCCCGTCTGCCCGATGCACCGCCGGACACACGGGAAGCGATGGAGGCGCTGTCCCTGGCCATCGTCAACAAGATCCTGCACGCGCCGATCACGAAGCTCCGCGAGTCCTCACGGGCCGGGGCCGGCCGTTCGTGGCTGCAGCTCGTGCACGAGCTCTTCGGCCTGGGCGGCCGGGGGGACAAGGCGTGATGGGAGTGCGAGCCGCAGGACCGGCCGGGGGCTTGGGCCCCCAGGCCCGAGGCGAGCAATATGAGCAGTCCCCGCCGTCCCCGGCGAGCGCATGAACAAGTCCATCCGGGTGGGGACGCGCGGCAGCGCGCTGGCGCTGGCGCAGGCCGACAGCGTCGCCGAGCCGCTGCGCCGTCTGGGTCGCGACGTCGAGATCGTGCCCATGAAGACCGAAGGTGACCGTCTGCTCGGAGCCCGCCTGGCCGACGTGGGTGGCAAGGGGCTGTTCGTTCGCGAGATCGAGCAGGCCCTGGCCGACGGCATCATCGACGTCGCCGTGCACAGTCTCAAAGATCTGCCCGCCGAGCAGCCGGTCGGGCTGGAGCTGATGGCGTTCCCCCCGCGCGAGGACCCGCGGGACGTTCTCCTCACGAGGGCCGGGGGCGGGTTCGACACGCTGCCGAGCGGCGCGGTTCTGGCAACCTCGAGTCTCCGCCGCCGGGCCTTGGCCCTGGCCCTCCGGCCGGACCTCACCGTGGAGTCGATCCGGGGCAACGTAGATACTCGTTTGCGAAAGCTCGCCGAAGGCGCGTGCGACGCGCTCCTCGTGGCGGCGGCCGGGCTGGCCCGACTCGGCGTTCGGCCCCCGCATGCCCAGCCGCTGGCGCCGGCGATCTTCGTGCCGGCAGTGGGGCAGGGGATCCTCGGTGTCGAGGTGCGTCGCGATGATCGCGAGGCCCGACGCCTGGTCCAGGCTCTGGACGACGCGCCTACACGGGCCTGCGCCCTCGCCGAGCGCGCGTATCTGCGGCGACTGGGGGCCTCCTGCACGACGCCGATTGCCGGATACGCGGTGCTCGAGCCGGGTCCAGCAGGTAGTCGAATCCGGATGACCGCGGTTGTCGCCAGTGAGGATGGCCGGCGGGTCCTGCGCGCCGAGGCAGTGGGCGCCGCCCAGGATGCCGAGGGGGTGGGGCGGGGACTTGCCGAAGAGCTCCTCGAGCAAGGGGCTGCGTCAGTCGTCACGCTCGATCCGGGGCGGTGGGCCTCGTGAGGGGCGGGCCCCTCAAGGGGCGGACCGTTGTAGTGACGCGCGCTGCCGCCCAGGCGGGTGGGTTCGTCGAGCTGCTCGAAGACGCCGGGGCCAGGGTGCTCCAGGCGCCGACGATCGCGATCGAGCCCCCACCGTCCTGGGCACCACTCGACCGTGCCCTGGATCAGCTGGCGACCTTCTCCTGGGCTGTCTTCACGAGCGTGAACGGTGTGGCCATGGTGGCGCGGCGCCTCGGAGAGCGCGGCCTGACCTGGACGGGCTTCATCGGACTACGGGTCGCCGCGATCGGTCCCGCTACCGCCGAGGCCCTGGTCGAGTACGGCGTGCGGCCGGCCACCGTCCCGGAGGAGTACCGCGCCGAGGCGCTCGTGGAGCGTCTGCGGCCTCAGATCGGCCCGGCCGACCGTGTCTTGCTGCCTAGGGCGGCCCAGGCCCGCGAGGTCCTGGCTCAGGAGTTGACGCGACTCGGGGCAGCAGTAGTGGAGGTGGCTGCGTATACTACCCGCCGGGTAGAAGCAGGCACGGCACGCCTCCGCGAGGCCCTGGCCGCTGGCACGGTGGACATGATCACGTTCACGAGCTCGTCCACCGCCCGCAACTTTGCCGAGCTGTTCACCGCGGAAGAGCGGCAGACCTGGCTCGGCGGTGTCACTATCGCCTCCATCGGGCCCATCACGGCGGCGACGGCGGCGGAATATGGCCTGACCACCCACGTGATGCCAGAGCAGTACACGATCGCCGCCCTGGCCCGCGCGATCAACGAGCACTACGCCCGATCGCGGCAGCCGATACGGTCGGAACCGCGCCCGGACAGGAGGAGTCATTGATGGGACAGGGGATGTTCCGCCCGCGCCGCCTGAGGGAGAAACCGCTGCTGCGCACGTTGATGCGCGAGACGCGGCTGGCGGTCGACGATCTCGTCTACCCGGTCTTTACCGTTCACGGTCGCGGGATCCGCGAGCCGATCACCTCGATGCCAGGCCAGTCGCGTCTGTCGATCGACGAGCTGCTGAAGGAGGCCAAGGACGTGGCGGCTATGGGGATTCCCGCCCTGCTCCTGTTCGGCCTGCCCGCCCACAAGGATGCGCGGGGCTCGGAGGCCTACGCCGATGATGGCATCGTGCAGCAGGCGGTGCGGGCCGTGAAGGACACCGTGCCCGACCTGCTCGT
>DATIAY010000172.1:0-49522 GCA_035457825.1 Candidatus Methylomirabilota bacterium | reverse complement strand
GATCGATTGGATGATGCGCGAGAACGTCCGGGCTCACCTTCGAGTGATTGTGAAGCGCATCCTCCGCAAGTACGGCTACCCGCCGGACAAGCAGGAGAAGGCCACGCAGACGGTGCTGGAACAGGCAGAGGTACTTTCATTGGTGTGGGCCGCTGCGTAACCGCGACGAGCCGTCCGGAATCTTGCACACTTTCCAGGCGAGGGTCGTGGCGTTAGGATTGAGCCGTGATGAGCGATCCTGCGCTGCTCTTCTGGGTCGCCATTGGCGGCTTCGCGTTCCAGATTCTGGGCCTGATCGTGCTCGCCCTCATGCTGCGAGAGTCGCAGCGCCTCACTCGTGCGGTTGCCGGGCTCGTATATCAGGAGGGCGAGCGGACTCGGGCCGCGCTCGGCCGGCCCTGACGCCTTAGACCCCTTCACGTACGGCAGCTTCCCTGCCGTCGCCTCGATCGTTGCGCGCGCCTCCAGCAGCCCCGCCGTCGAATCCCACGTCCCTTGATCAGGCGATCCCCGAAGCGCACCTGTTGCTTTCCACGTCGACCGTCAGCGGCGCCTGGGGCGCCCGCTCGACGGCCTTCTGGAGCCACTCGAGGTCGGCCTGGGTGGCGACGAGGCAGGGGATGCCGAGCATCACGCTGTTGCCAAGAAGATCTCGCCGAAGGCGCTGCCGACGATAGCCCGGATGCCCCAGCGCATGAGGCCCTGGGGAAGGTGGACCGCTCGGGCTCGCGCGGGGAATCAGGGGAGAGGACCCGCTGGGCGGCCGGGTCGTGAGTGGACCAAGGTCCAATAGCGCTGCTCCGGCGTCGCTTGCTAGCCTCTGCCCGGAGGCTCTCCGTGAGTGGTGACAACGCGCGCGCACCTGAACCCCAAGGAGGGGTTTGGTCCATGAAACTAGAAACCGCAGCAAAGATCAAGTATGGCGTCTGGGGCCTCATCGGTGGGGCCGTGACCGTAATGATCCTCGGCTTCATGTGGGGTGGCTGGATGACCACTGCCACTGCCCACGGCATGACCCAAAAAGCGGTCGTGGCGAGTCAGGCCGCGATCTGCGTCGCCCAATTCGTGAAGCAACCCAATCATGAACAGAAGCTCAAGGAATTCGGTGAAGCCAACAGCTGGTCGAGGCATGAATTCGTCGAGAAGGGCGGCTGGGATAAGATGCCCGGGCAAGACAAGGCTAGCCCGGAGGTAGCCCGAGCATGTGCTGAGGGGCTTGAGCTCCTCGGCAAGAAATGAAGATCCGGATCAACCTCGCGAATCCGCAGGAGTTACTGGAACTCCCGGGCATTCAGCAAGCCGCGAGTGACGCGATCGTTCATCATCGCGCCCAGCACGGTCCCATCAGCGGCGCGATGGAACTGGCGCAGATCCTGGGACCTGAGATAGTCACGCCGACGCTGCTGGCGCACGTCGACTTCCAGCCGGCGGAAGCGACCGCGGCCGAAGCGCCCGGCGCGTAACGCGACTCAGGCATCGTATTCCGGCGTCCTGACAGTCCTCGGTCAGTGTGTAGCGGCGGCCGCAGTGCGGATCGATGGGGAGCGAGTTTTCTTCGCCGCAGAACGCGCAATCGTACGCGTGATAGTCCCGGCTGGCCGTCAACCGTCAGACCTGGTCGGAGGTCTGACGCTCACCGCCATGCTTCTCCTTCCCCTGTGCTCACCACCCCTTCACATACGGCAACTTCCCCGCCGTCGCCTCGATCGCCGCGCCCGCCTCCAGCAGCACCGCCGTCGAATCCCACGTCCCTCCCATGAGCTGATTGCGCGGCCCGTCGGGCAGCGTGGCCTTGATCGCGCGGTCGCCGAAGCGGACCTCTTGCTTCTCGACGTCGACTGTCACCGGCGCCTGCGGCGCCCGCTCGACGGCCTTCTGCAGCCACTCGAGATCCGCCTGCGTGGCGACCAGGCAGGGAATCCCGAGCATCACGCAGTTGCCGAAAAAGATCTCACCGAACGACCCGCCCACGATGGCCCGGATGCCCCAACGCATGAGGGCCTGGGGGGCGTGCTCGCGGGAGGAGCCGCAGCCGAAGTTCTGGCCGACCACGAGGACCGAGGCGCCCTGGTAGGCCTTCTGGTTGAAGGGGTGCTCGGGATTCTGCTTGCGGGCGTCCTCGAAGGCGTGCTCGCCCATGGTCTCGAAGGTGACTTCCTTCAAAAAGCGAGCGGGGATGATCCGGTCGGTGTCGATGTCGTTACCGGGGACGGGGATGCCGCGGCCGGTCACCTGGCGGCGCTTGTAATCAGTCATCGAAGGATCTCCCTCACGTCGGCGACGGCGCCGGTGATGGCGGCGGCGGCGACCATGGCCGGGGACATCAACAAAGTGCGGCCGGTGGGGCTGCCCTGGCGGCCGATGAAG
This sequence comes from Candidatus Methylomirabilota bacterium, assembly GCA_035457825.1. Classification (GTDB taxonomy): domain Bacteria; phylum Methylomirabilota; class Methylomirabilia; order Rokubacteriales; family CSP1-6; genus 40CM-4-69-5. The sequence continues at coordinate 47,155 of DATIAY010000172.1, read as the reverse complement.
TTACGGTTGCTGGACGAGGCGCTCATCTCGCGGCCGACGAGCTGGTCGGCGTTCATGCCCAGGCACATCGAGCAGCCGGCCTTGCGCCACTGAAAGCCCGCGGCCTGGAAGATCTCGTGCAGGCCCTCGGCCTCGGCGGCCTTGGCCACTTGCTGCGAGCCCGGAACGATCAACGCCCGCACGCCTTTAGCCACCTTGCCCTTCTTCGCCACTTCAGCGGCAACGCGCAGGTCGGACAGGCGCCCGTTGGTGCACGAGCCCACGAAGGCCACATCGATCTTGGCGCCCTTGATCGGCTGGCCGGCCTGAAAGCCCATGTGGGCCAGCGCCTCGCGGAACGTGGGTCGCTCGGGCTCGGGCTGGGCCTCAGGCGAGGGGATCCGCTGGCTCACGCCCACCGACATGCCCGGGTTGATGCCCCAGGTCACCACCGGCTCGATGGCCGAGCCGTCGAGCCGCGCGACGTCGTCGAACCTGGCGCCGGGCTCGGACGCCATCGACTTCCACCAGGCAGCCGCGCGATCGAAGGCGTCGGCTTTGGGCGCGTAGGGCCGACCGCGGAGATACTCGATGGTCGTCGCGTCGGGGTTGACGTAGCCGCAGCGGGCGCCGCCCTCGATGGACATGTTGCAGACGGTGAGGCGCTCCTCCATCGTCATTCGCTCGATGACGGGCCCGGCGTACTCGTAGGCGTAGCCCACGCCGCCCTTCACGCCGAGCTGGTTGATGATGGCCAGGATCACGTCCTTGGCGTAGACGCCCTTTGCGAGCGCGCCGTCCACCCGCACCTGACGCAGCTTGGGCTTGGCCATGGAGAGGCACTGCGTGGCCAGCACGTCGCGGACCTGGGTGGTGCCGATGCCGAAGGCGATGGCGCCGACGGCGCCGTGGGTGGACGTGTGGCTGTCGCCGCAGGCGATGGTCATGCCCGGCTGGCTCAGGCCCAGCTCAGGCCCGATCACGTGGACGATGCCCTGCTTGCCGCTCGCCATGTCGAGGAGCGGCAGGCCGAACTCCTTCATGTTGCGGTACATGTGGACCGCCATCTCCTCGGCCAGGGGGTCGGCGTAGGGGCGCGTCTGATCGGTCGTGGGGATGATGTGGTCGAGGGTGCCGAAGGTGCGCTCGGGCATGCGCACCTTGAGCTTCAGCTCCTTGAGCATCTGGAAGGCCTGGGGCGTCGTCACCTCGTGGATCAGATGCAGGCCGATCAGGAGCTGGGTCTGGCCGGACGGTAGTGTCCGGACCGTGTGCGCCTCCCACACCTTGTCGAGCAGCGTACGTGCCATGCGACTCCTCCTCCTTCTTGAAAACCGGGCTCGCGGCGGCGGCGCCTGACCCGCGCGGCGTATCGTGCCTGGCCACAACTGTTTAGTCTAGTAAAACAACTTTGGGCAAATGGTAAGCTCTGCTTCATGGTCGACGCCGCCCTCTTTCCCGCCCTGGAGACGCTGCTCGCGGTGGCTCGCACGGGCTCGGTGGGGGCCGCCGCACGCCAACGGCACATCACCTCGTCGGCAGTGAGCCAGCAAATCAGAAAGATCGAGACCCACTTCGGCATCAAGCTCTTCGAGCGCGCCGGCCGCGGCGTTCGTCTCACCGCCACCGGCGAGGCGGCGCTCCCCGTCGTGCGCGAGCTGTGGCTCGGGGCCGAGTCTGCCTTCGGCCAGCTCGCCGAGCTGGCCGGCCATCCCGCGACCACGCTCCGCGTGGCGGCCAGCGACTACCTGGGCAAGGGGTTGCTGGCCCCGGTGCTCCGGGACCTGCTCGACGAAGAGCCGCCGGTGCGCTTCGAGATCGTCACCACTCATTCGCGCGAAAGCGCTCGGCTGGTGGCCGCGGGCGAGGTCGACCTCGCCGTGGTCACCGGGCAGGACACGCCGCGCGGTCTCGAGGACCGACACCTTTTCGACCAGCCTTTCGTCTGGGTGGCTCCGCGGCCCAAGCGTGGCGACCGGACGCCGCTGACGGAACGGCTGCGTCGCGAGCCCGTCCTGCGCCTGGCCGCCGAGAGCCGCGGCCGCGCGGTCCTCGACCAATACCTCGCCGACACGCGGATCCGCCCCGTGTCGACCATCGACGTGCCGAGCGTGTCGCTGCTGCTCTCGTACGTTTCGGGCGGGCTGGGCATCGGGCTGGTTCCCGCCCTCGCGCTGGCCGAAGCGCCAGCGGACCGAATCGTCAGTGCGCCGGCGCGCGTGCCCGCGCTGCCGGTCACTCTGGTCTGGCGCCCGGCCGCCCGGCGCCAACCGGCCCTGGCCCGCCTCGCCGAGCTCCTCGCCACCGCCGGAGCGCGGGCGGGGGACCGACTCGGGTCGCGACGCCCTTGACGGAACGCGGCCGCTGACGCAGCATCCCTCACGATCATGGCGCCCCAGACCAGAGCCGCTCGCAAGGTTGCGCCGCCGCGCGTCGTCTGTGTCGAGGATTTCCGACCGCTGGCCCGTCGCCGCCTGCCCCGGGCCGTGTGGGACTATCTCGACGGCGGCGCGGAAGGCGAGGTGACGCTTCGCGAGAATTGCCGGGCCTTCGAAGACGTGACGTTCCGGCCGCGCCAGGCGGTCGCGGTGAGGGAGTGCGATCTGCGCACTCGTGTCCTGGGCCACGACCTCTCGCTGCCCTTCATGTTGGCCCCGGTGGGCTACACGCGGCTGATGCATCGGGACGGCGAGGCGGCGGCCGCCCGCGCGGCCGGGCAGGCCGGCACCGGCTACATCCTCTCGACGATCTCGGGCCATCGGCTCGAAGACGTCAAGGCGGCGTCGCGGGGACCGGTGTTCTTCCAACTCTACCTGGTGGGCGGTCGGGCCGCCGCCGAGGCCGTGATCGAGCGGGCGCGTGTGGCCGGCTGCGCCGGGCTGGTGGTCACCATCGATACCCCGGTCGCGGGGATGCGCGAGCGTGACCATCGCAACGGGATGAAAGAGCTCATCAGCGGAGGCCTACTCGACAAGGTGCCGTTCCTGCCGAATGTCCTCTCACACCCCGGCTGGCTCCTGAGCTTCCTGGGCGATGGCGGGCTGCGGCCGCTGCCGAATGTCGTGATTCCCGGCCAGGGGCCGATGCCGCTCATGGACGTCGGCGCGGCGCTGGCGGCCACCACGGTCACCTGGGCGGACTTCAAGTGGATTCGCGACTGCTGGCGCGGCCCCATCGTCGTTAAGGGCGTCCTCACCGGGGACGACGCTCGGCGGTCCATCGATGCCGGCGCCGCCGCCATCTCCGTGTCGAATCATGGTGGGCGGCAGCTCGACTCGGTGCCGGCGTCGGTGCGGGCCCTGCCGGAGGTCGTGGCCGCGGTCCGAGGGCAGGTCGAGGTGTGGATGGATGGCGGCGTGCGGCGGGGTCCCGACATCGTCAAGGCGCTCTGCCTGGGCGCCAACGTGGTCCTGTGTGGTCGAGCCTATGCCTACGGCATGGCCGCGGCGGGGGAAGCAGGCGTCACCCGTGCCATCGAGATCCTGCGGGCCGACCTGGACCGCACGCTGCGGCTGCTCGGCTGCCGGTCAGTCGCCGAGCTGGATCGCTCCTACGTGAGTGTCCCCAAAGCGTGGGAGCTGTCGTCTGTCTGAAGCCTGATACTCTTGCGGTGTTCGTGCGCTGGGCCGTACGCTTCCTGAGGAGGATGTGTCCCATGGGGACGTTTTTCGTGGAGGCACTGCTCGCTGCCCCCGAGAGGCCAGAGCGTCGGCAGCCAGTCACACTGCTCGTGGACAGCGGATCGACCTACACCTGGATCGCCGGCGTCGTTCTTCGCGCGCTGTCCGTGGTGCCTACCGAACGGCGGCGTGTCGTGACGATCGAGGGTCAGGTTGTCGAGCGCGAAGCCGCAGAAGTGCTGATCAGCCTCGAAGGACGAACCCTTCACACCGTGTGCCTCTTCGGCGGTGCGGGCGATCTCGACGTGCTGGGCGCCTACACGCTGGAGGGCTTCGGGCTCGGGGTCGATCCCGTCCAGCGCAAGCTCATCCCGGCCCTGCAGTATGGCGCGGCCGCGGCCTAGGTCCAGCGCGACGACCTCACTCCCGCACGGCGTAAGTGACCACCGGCTCGGCGATCCCTTTCACCGTCTCCGCGGGCATGGGCGCCAGCACGAAGCGCGGGTCGAGGTGCTCGCGTAGCGCTTCGGTTATTAGAATATCGACCTTGTGGATCCGCGTGAGCGTCTGCACGCGCGCCGCCAGATTCACGGTGGGTCCGACGAAGGCGTACTCCATGCGCTCGCGTGAGCCCACCAGCCCGGCCAGCCCCGGGCCACGATGGATGCCGATTCCCACGGCCAGCGGCGGCAACCCCTCCTTGGCCAGCTCCTCGTTGTAGTCGCGGATGGCTGCCCGCATGGCCAGCGCCGCGCGCACGGCGTCGTCGCATTGCCAGGGATTGGGCTGCAGGGCGCCGAAGAACGCGAGGATGCCATCGCCCACGAAGGTCGACACGTGGCCGCGGTGGTCGTGGATGGCGTCGCTCATGCGCTGGAAGTAGCCGTTGAGCACGCGGGCCAGCGCGGCCGGCTCGAGCCGCTCGCTCATGGCCGTGTAGCCCACGAGGTCGGAGAAGAGCGCCGTCACGACCTTGCGCTCGGCGCCGGTGTCGGCACGGTCGGCGATGAGCCGCTGCACCACCCCGGCCGGGGCCAGCCGGGCGCACGCCTCCTGCAGCCGTTGGAGCTCCGCCGCCGCGGCCTCGAGCTGCGTCTGCAGGGCCTGCGTGCGACGCCGCTGACGATAGAGCGCGCCCAGGAGGGCCGCCAGGAGCCCGAGCCCGGCGACGACGAGGAGGGCGCGGGTCATCTCCGCCTCAAGGATGATCCGCCACCGTGGCTCCCAGCCGGCACAGCCCGTTAGCCAGCGACAGCACGCCGACCGCCTCGAGGAACTGGGTGCCCGAGAGTTGGTCGCGCACGCCCCGGGCCCGGCGCTGCAGGGGAGCCGGCTCGTACCAGATCGTCTCGCGGGCGAAGGGAACGAGTAGCCGCTCGACGGGATCCAGCCCGGGAGCGTCCAGATGGGTGAGCACGCTGGTGAGCGCCTCTTGCGACAAGCCTTCCTTCTGGAGGGCCCGGGCCGCCTCGCTCGCGCACACCCCACAGCCGAGGCCGTGGGCAATGACCGCGAACATCAGGAGCTTGCAGCGACGCGTCAGGCCGGGTGAGGCCCACATCTCCTCGAACGTCTTGGCCAGGACCGGCGCGATGGGAGAGCCCGCAAAGGCCTCGACGAGGCCGGCGTACGGATATGACGGGACACGTTCCAGCGGCGTAGCCCGTCCGCGGCTGCGGCCAGCCCGGAGCGCGCGGGCGATCCACGGCCGCAGGAGCCGCACGCCGAGCCGGTCGGGAGCCCGCTCGAACACGTAGGGCGGGATGGCGGGGAGCGTAGAGGCACGGTTCATGAAGTCCGTGGACGCCGCCACGAACGCGATCTCCTTGACCTCGGGCGCGCTCACTCCGGCGTCGAGCAACACCTGCCGGGCGCCGGCCGCCGCCGGGGGGCCGGCGCGCGACTGGGCCCGCGCGAAGGCGATGGCCGCCGCCTCCCGCGGGGTGAGATCGGCGCGCGCCAGGTTGCCCTCCACGCTGCGAATTCGTGCTTCGCTCATGCCTTGAATGCGCAGGCTGGCGCGAACTGCCGCGTAGCAGTAGCGGCACGTGTTCTCCTGACTGACGACGAGCTGGATGAGGTCGCCGAGCCCAAGGTCGAGGTGCACGAGGAGCCCGAACTCCGGATGCAGATCGACCAGCGCCCGCGCCAGCCAGGGGACGTCCACGTAATACCGGATCGTCGGGTGGGGCACCCCCAGCTTCTTGCGGGCATAGGATTCCAGCGCGTCATCGCGCCGGGCCTCGAGCAGGCAGGGCTCCCAGGCGACATGCTGAAGCGCATTGGCCGGCATGGGCCTACTGTAGCGCGAATGCCGCCCCCTCTTGCGGTGCGCCGGTCCGGCGCCGTACGCTGCGCCGCAGGGGGTGTGATGGACACGTTGCGGAGCTCCGTCCAAGAGGTCGCCGACGCGTTCGAGGCCAACGAGCTCTTCCAGCGCAACGGCTGGACCGACGGGCTGCCGATCGTGCCGCCCACCGAGGCCGCCGTGCTCCGCTTCCTCGAGGCCGCCGGCCTTTTGGCCGACGCCGTAGTGGGTGTCGAGCCCGTCCGGCGGCGCCGGATCACCGCCGAGAAGGTCGCGATCGCCGCGGTGATGGCCGGCGGCCGGCCGGAGTACCTGCCGGTCGTGGTGGCGAGCGTCAAGGCGATGTGCGAGCCGGAGTTCGGATTGCACGGCGTCACCGCCAGCACCGGAGGCAGCGCCCCGTTCGTGGTGGTGAATGGCCCGGTGCGGCGCGCCCTGGGCATGAACGCCACCCACAACGTCTTCGCCAACGGCAGCCGCCCGAACGCGACGATCGGCCGCGCGCTGCGCCTGCTCATCATCAACGTGCTAGGCGGCGTTCCCGGCCAGCTCGACCGCTCGACGCTGGGGCACCCGGGGAAGTTCACGTTTTGCCTGGCCGAGGACGAGGAGGACAGCCCCTGGCTGCCGTTGGCCACCGAGCGGGGCATGCCGCCGGGGGCGTCGGCCGTGACGGTCGTAGCGGTCGGGTCGCCGCACCAGATCATGAACGAGTGGACCCACGAGCCAAAGGAGCTCGCGGAGACGTACGCGGCGGCGATCCGCGCCAACATGCTCACGTACTCGATCTGGCCCGGGAACTACGCCATCGTGGTGCCCCGGCAGCACCGGCAGATCTTCGCCGAGGCCGGGTGGAGCAAGCGGGACCTGCGCGAGTGCGTCCACGAGCGGGCCCGGGTCGTGCGCCGCGAGTGGCGGGCGGTCGGCAAGTCCGCCATCGCTTCACGGAGGGACGAGGACGGCGTCTACACCGCGCTCCGCTTGCCCGACGACCTCCTGGTGATCGCGGCCGGTGGTCCCGCCGGGGGCTTCGGCGCGATCCTACCGTCGTGGTATGGCAAGAAGTCTCTGGCGGTGACGAAAGGAGTTGCCGGATGACGCTCAGGGTCCTCGATCCCCGGCTGTCCGCCGAAGGCGAGGCGGCACGGCTGGCCGCTCCGCTGGCATCGCTCGACGGCGCCCTCGTTGGCCTGCTCGACAACGCCAAGATCGGCACCGCCCGCTTCTACGATCACCTGGAGGAGATGCTGCGGAACCGCTTCGGTGTCCGCGAGGTCATCCGCCGCCGCAAGCCCGATTCGAGCCGGCCGGCTTCGGCCGAGGTTTTGGGCGAGCTGAGCGCCGCCGACGCGATCATCTCGGGCATTGGCGATTGAGGGAGCTGCTCGTCGTGCAGTATGCACGACGCCATCGCCGCGGAGAGGCGCGGCATCCCGGCTGTCGCCATCATGACGGATTCCTTCGTGCCGAGTGCCCGGGCCGTGGCGGACTTGAACGGCCTGTCCGATTACCCGTTCGTCGTGATCGCCCACCCCATCGCCAACGACGGTGACGATGAGCTCAGGAAAAAGGCGGAAGGCGTGGTGACGCGGATCGCCGCCCTGCTGACCGAGCGCCCCGCCTCGCCGTAGGCGACGACGCCGGCGCCGTCAGGCAGCGCCGAACAAGAGAGTGGGGATGCGCTCGGGCTCGCGCAGCAGCATGCCCAGCCGGGTCACGGCCGAATCGACGGCCCCGGCAAACTTCTGCGGCCCGCCGAACCGCTCCAGCGTCTCCGGCCGCACGAACTTGAAGAGGATGTTGGCCGTGCCTGGCGGCATGCCGACGAAGTGGACCGTGAGCATCCGGTGCTCTTCGAGCAGGATCATGCACAAGGCGGCCGCCGCCTCGTAGGGCACCACCGGAGGTGCCGTCACGCCGCCCCGTTCCATGGCCAGGGTCAGGAGGTCGTCGGCGAGGAGCTGGGCCGTCGTCGGGGTCTCGTGCAGGCGGGCGCCGAAGATCGGCCGGAGCGCGTCGGCCACCCGCCGGGTGGAGGCGATGAGCTCCCGGACGCGCTCGGGACGATACTGCTCCAGCGTGCGCACGACGGCGGCGTAGAGCATGGGCCGAGCCTCCAGCCCGCACTCGAAGCCCTTGGCCCGGATCCGCCCCACCAGCGCCCGGTCGCCGGCCATGAGGCCGAAGCGTGGTCCGATCGTGCCGTACTTGTCCAGGCCGGTGGCCCCTACGTCCACGCCGAGCTCCAGCATCCGCGGGTGGTCGAAGGCAGCGGGGGCCACGCGCGCCCCACCCGCGTCATCGACGTAGACCCGCGCGCCCTTGTCGTGGGCGAGCTTCACGACCGTCCGGATCGCGTCGATCGGCATCAGCTCGTAGGTGACGGCGAGGCGGGTGAGGACCACGAGCGCCACCCCGGCCTCGCGCTCGAGGGCGCGGGCGAACGCCTCGGCCCCCACGGTGTCGACGAAGCGCGCGCCGGCCAGGGCCGCCGCGCGGATCACCGTGGGATGGCTGTGGCTGGCCGACACGCCGACCACCACGTCACCGGGCCGGAGCAGCGTCAGGTGAGTGGCCAGGGTGGCGCCCGTCAGCCGGTTGAAAACGGCGACGTCGTGGAACTCCTCCGAGCCGCCGAGATGCTGCAGGGTGAGCGCCTTCAGCCGGTCGAGGTAGATGGCCGGCGCCAGCTCGTCGTCCGCCCAGCGGAGCTCCTCGGCCGTCATGGCCAGGCCGTGCTCGAGGCCGGTGAAGACGAAGATCGATTCGGGACCGTGCCGGCGGATGATGCTCCACGCGTGGCGCAGCTTGCGGAAGTCGTCCTCGGTGCTCGCCAGAACGCGCCCGCGCGCGTACGGGAGCGCCGGCGCGTGGGGATTGCCGAAGCGGTCTCGGTCCATGGGCGCCACTCTACCTCACCACCAGGGGATAGTCATTGACAGCACGGGGGGCGTGTTCTATAGCTGCACCGCTCCCCCAGGCCGGGGGCAGGAGGATCGGCGATGAAGACGCTTCGCGCTGCCACGTGTGCCGCCATGGGTCTGGCCATGATGCTCGTTGCCGGTTCCCCGGCTTCCGCGCAGGAGGTCAAGCTGCGGGCCAGCGGATCCTTCCCGGCCGGACACACGGGGAGTATCGCCATGGAGGTTTTCAAGTCCGAGCTGGCCCGGCGCACGAACGGCGCCGTCGCCGTCGAGCTCTTCCCAGGCAATACGCTGGGCGGCGCCTTCGAGCAGGTCGATCAGGTCCGCACGGGCCAGGTCCACATGTCCTGGGCCGGGCCCAGCTTCTACGACCGCCTGGTCCCGGAGTTCAACGCGGCGACGCTGCCCTTCGCGGCCAACACCGCGGCCCAGGCCTTCTGCATGATCGATTCCGAGCTCGGCACCTACCTGGCGGAGAAGTCGGCCGAGAAGGGCGTGCTCGTGCTGGGCTGGGGCTCCAACGGCTTCCGCCACATCACCAACAACAAGCGGCCAATCAAGAAGGTCGACGATCTCAAGGGCCTGAAGATCCGCACGCCCTCCGGTGAGGTCTTTTCGCTGACGTTCCGCTCGGTGGGCGCCAATCCCACGCCCATCGACATCAAGGAGCTGTACCAGGCCCTGCAGCAAGGCGTGGTCGATGGCCAGGAAAACCCCTACGACAACATGTGGGTGCGCAAGTTCCACGAGGTGCAGAAGTACCTGTCCAACAGCGGCCACTTCTACGACTGGGTCACCTACTTCATGCACAAGCCGACCTTCGACGGCCTCAAGCCCGAGCACCAGAAGGCGGTGCGGGAGGCCATGTTCGCCGCGGTCGCCTACCAGCGGGCCCTGGCCGAGCGGGAGAACACCGAGGCCCTGGGTAAGCTCATCAAGGGCGGCATGAAGTACGACGAGCTGTCGAAGCAAGAGCTGGCCAAGTTCCGCGCGGCCGCCCGGCCGGTCTACGACAAGATCCGCGAGCGGATCGGGGCCAGGCCGGTGGACCTGGCCGTGAAAGCCATCAAGGAATGCGGGAGCTGACGCGCCGATAGCTGGATGACGGCGCTCTACGACCGGGTTCTCGCCGCGATCGACGCGATCTCATCGTGGATTGTGATGACGGCCATGGCCATCCTCACCATCGTCGTCACGGTCCAGGTCTTCTTCCGCTACGTGCTCAACGAGTCGCTCGACTGGGGCTGGGACGTCCCGCGGCTGTGCTTCATCGTGGCCATCCTGCTGGCGATTCCGCTGGCTCTCGCCCGCAACCTCCATGTCGGCGTCGACCTCGTGATCGAATACCTCGATCTGCGCCGCAGGCGTTTCATCTACCGGTTCAACGCCCTCCTCATGACGGCCCTGATGGTCGTGGTGGCCTACTACGCGATCGTGCTCGGGCGGGCCACCTGGGACCAGCACATGCCCGGTCTGGACGTCAGCGTCGGCTATTTCTACGTGGCGTTGTTCGTCGCCGCCGTCCACAGCGTGCTGCACCTGATCCGATGGATCCAGCGGGGCGAGCCGCCGCCGCGGGTCGAGACCCTGGAGTGATCGCCGCGGTCTCCCTGACCTTCTTTTTCCTGGCCATGCTCGGCATGCCGCTGTCGTTCGTGCTCGGCATCGCCTCGGTGGTGGGGATCATGGTGGTGGGGACCCCGCTGATCCAGCTTCCCGGCAAGCTCGTCCACGCCATCGACTCCTTCCCGCTCATGGCCATCCCGCTGTTCACCCTGGGCGGCGAGCTCATGCTGCGGGCCGGGATCATGGAGCGATTGTTCGAGCTGGCGAACTCGCTGGTCGGTCGCGTGCGGGGCGGCCTGGCCCACGTGACGATCCTGGCCGAGATGATCGTGTCGATGATGACCGGCACCGCGGTGGGTGACGCGGCAGCGCTGGCCGGCATGCTGGGGCCGCCGCTGACCCGCGCCTACGGCCGGGAGTTCGCGGCCAGCGTGGTGGCGTCGGCCGCCACCCTCGGCCCCATCATCCCGCCCAGCGCGGCGGTGATCGTCTACGCGGTGATGGCCGGCGAGGTGTCGGTGGCGGGATTGTTCCTGGCCGGCTTCATCCCGGGCGTCGTCATCGCCCTGGCCCTCATGGCGCTCTGCACCTGGTACGCCAGGCGGCGGGGCTACCCGCTGGCCGGGGAGCCCTTTTCCCTGCGCCGGGTGGGGCAGGAGGTCCGGCGGTCGTTCATCGTGCTCATGATGCCGGTGGTGGTCATCGGGGGCATCGTGGCCGGCGTCTTCACGGCCACCGAGGGGGCCGCCATCTCCGTCGTGTACGCGGTGATCGTGGGGTTTCTGGTGACGCGGAAGCTCAGGCTGCGCGACCTGCCCCGGGCCCTGCTGAACTCCGCCGTGATCACGGCGGTGGTGGGCGCGCTCATCGGATTCGCCTCGATGGTGACCTACCTCTTCACCGCCGAGATGCTGCCCCAGCGGATCGGCGCGTTGCTGCAATCGCTCACGTCCAGCCCCCTGATGTTCACCTTCCTGGTGATGCTGCTCCTGATCGTGGTGGGGATGTTCCTGGAGTCCAACGCCGCCTACATCATGCTGGTGCCGATCCTGGCTCCGGTGTCGCTGGCCTACGGGCTGGACCCGATCTATTTCGGGTTTCTCTTCATCATCAACATCACGCTCGGCTCGCTGACCCCGCCGGTAGGAATCTTGCTGTTTGTTGTCTCGGCGCTATGGGAGGTGCCGTTGTCGCGGCTGATCGTCAACATCTGGCCGTTCCTGCTGGTCACCTACGGGGGGCTCTTCCTGTGCATGCTCTTCCCGCCGCTGGTGACGTTCCTCCCCCGGCTGTTCGGGTACTGACGTGGGGTACGTCGAGCACTTCGACTTCCGGGGGCGCCGGGTGTGCATCACCGGCGCCGCCAGCGGGATCGGCGCCGGCATGGCCCGGGCCTTCGCCGGGGTCGGCGCGTCACTCATCCTGGCCGACGTCGACGGGCCGGGTGTGGACGCGATCGGCCGGGAGCTGGGCGCGACGGCTGCCCACACGTTCGACCAGGGCGATATCGCGTCCGTCGAGCGGCTCGTCCAGGCCGCCGGTCCTGTCGACGTGCTGCTGAACAACGCCGGCATCCTGCTCTACGAGCCGTTCCTCGACCTCAAGTGGTCCGATCTGCGGCGGGTCGTGGACGTCGATCTCGTCGGTCCCATCGCGCTCACCCGGCTGGTCGGCGAGCAGATGGTGAAGCGGGGGCGGGGCGTGATCATCCACACCAGCTCGCAGCTCGTGTTCAACGGAGCGGAATTCCGCGCCGTGTACGCCGCCGCCAAGGCGGCCATCTCCCAGCTCGTCAAGACGGCGGCCCTGGAGTGGGGGCGGGCCGGGGTTCGGGTGAACGCGATCGCGCCGGGACGCACGCTCACCCGGAGCAACCGCCACCTGCTCTCGGATCCCGCCGAGTACGCCAGGCACCTCGAGCGCATTCCCCTTGGGCGGTACGGCCAGCCCGAGGATATCGCCAACGTGGCGGTGTTCCTGGCCTCCGACGCGGCCAGCTACATCACGGGCCAGACGATCGTGGTGGACGGCGGCTGGGTGTTACCGTAAATCGCGGGCGGCGAGGAACTTGGCGTAGGCGGCGATGCCGGCGCTCAGGTCTGTCTTGGGGTGCCAGCCCAAGTCGCGGCCGGCCGCGGTGATGTCCAGCGTGCCGCACTGGTATTCGCGCGGGTCGCAGCCGTCGTCGAACGCGAGATCGAGCGGGCCCAGCACGCTCCGCACGGCGTCGGCCACCTCGCCGAGGCTGTGTTGACGGCCGGGGCCCACGTTGTACGCGCGGCGAGGTGGCGCCGCGGCGTGGAGAGCCACGATGATGGCGTCCACCACGTCGGTGATATACACGTACTGCCGGCGCGAGCGCCGGGCGTGGGGCAAGTGACAGGCCCGGCGGGCCAGCGCGTCCTCGATCATCGTCCGCACGAAGCACTGGGTCTCCCGTCCCGGCCCGTACACGTGGGTGAAGCGCAGCGCGATCCCATCGACACCGTGCTCTTCGCCATAGGCCTGCAAGATGGCCTCGCCCGCGATCTTGGAGGCGCCGTAGGTGGTCCGGCCCCGCATGGGCGTCTCCTCGGTCACGACACCGTCGGCATCCTGGTGGCCATAGGCTGAGATCGACGAGCAGAAGATCACCCGGCCGGCGTGCTGCCGCCGGGCCAGCTCGAGGATGTGGGCGGTGCCGCGGATGTTGGTCTCGCAGATCAGGAACGGATTGTCACGGGCCACCATCAGCCCGGAGACGCCGCCACAGTGGACGATTCCCGCCAGCTCGCGCCCACCGACTGCGGCATAGAGCCGGTGGACGTCGTTCAGCTCGGCCTCGACGAAGGCGAACGCCGGGCGACCGGTGGGCGGCGGCCGCCGGTCGAGCCCGAGGACGTCCCGTCCCTCCGCCTGTAGGCGGGTGGCCAGCGCGTGCCCGATGAGTCCGCTGGCGCCCGTGATGAGGATCGGGCCCGGCCTCACAGGGCCGGACCGTCCTGGATCTCGGCGGCCAGCCTGGCCGGTACGCGGCGGCCGTCGCCGGCCCGACCGCCGAGCTTGCCGTTCTCCACGACCACCTTGCCCCGCAAGATCACCAGGGCCGGCCAGCCGTGCACCTCCCAGCCGTCCCAGGCGCTGTAGTCGGAGCCGTGGAGATCCGCGGACCGGAGCGTGCGGCGGATGGCGGGGTCGAAGACGACGACGTCGGCATCGCTGCCCGGAGCGAGCACGCCCTTGCGGGGATAGAGGCCGAGGAGCTTCGCCGCATTCGTCGCGGTGACGGCCACGAAGCGCTCCAGCGACATTCCGCGTTTGGACACCCCCTCCGTGTAGATGATGGGCACCCGGGTCTCCACCCCGACGTGACCACCGGTGGCGTCGGCCACGTGGCGGCTCCGCACCTTGATCGCGCGCGGCGTGCACAGCTCGTCGGTGGCCACGGTGCTCAGCGTGCCGCTCGTGAGCCCGCCCCAGAGACGCTGGCGGTCTTCCTCGTGCTTGAGCGAGGGGTACGTGTGGTACATCACGCCATCGGGCCGGAGGTAGGCCTCGGCGGTGAAGGTCGCGTAGTGGTGCAGGGTCTCCCCGTAGACGGCCAGGCCCGCGCCGCGCGCCTCGGCGATGGCCTCCACGCCGGCCCCGGCGCTCACGTGCACGAAGTACACGGCGGCGCCCTCGACGTAGCGGGCCAGCCGCAACACCCGGCGGAAGGAGATGTCCTCGGACATCGCGCTGTGGACCAGCGGCATGTGCTGGATGTCGGTGCGGCTCTCGCGCTGCAACCGCTCGTACATGTACATGACGAGGTCGTCGTCCTCGGCGTGGATGGCCAGGATGCCCCCGTGCCGGGCCGCCGTCTCCATGATGGCCCACAGGTGGCCGAAGCGGATCATGCGGCCCTTGCCGATGGGCCGCACGTCGGTCGTGAAGATCTTCAGACTGGCGAAGCCGGCCTGGATGGCTTCCGGGATCTGGTCGATGACCTCCGGGGGGACAGCGCCCTGGAGCATCACGTGCAGTGCGTAGTCCGTGTAGCCCTGCCGCCACACGGTTTCCTTGTCGTCGATGGCCCGGGCGATCGTCAGGCCCGGCTCCCACACGGCGAAGTCCACGAGCGTGGTGGTGCCGCCCCAGAGCGCGGCGCGGCTGACCTGCTCGGGCGGGGCGCTCGTCGTGTGCCCGCCGCCGAGCGCCGGGATGGGCCAGTGGGTGTGCACGTGCGGGTCGATGCCGCCGGGGATGACGAGCTTGCCGGTGGCGTCGATGCTGTGGCCGGCGTCGCGGGGCAGGGTACCGGGCGAGGCGATGGCCACGATGCGCTCGCCCTCGACCCCGACGTCCCAGGCGCCCACGCCCTGGGGGGTCACCACCTGTCCACCGCGAATCACGAGATCGAGCATGGCGTTGTCTCCGTCTTTGTCAGGCGTCGCCGCTAGTCGTAGACCGTGTCCAGGTAGTGGCGGGGGTCGACCCTGGCCTCGATCACCGTGGGGTGGTCGGCGGCCAGGGCCTCCTTCAGGGCCCGGGTGAGCTCTGCTGCCGAGCGTGCTCCGACCACGGGGACCCCGAAGTAGTGGGCCGGCGGATCCACGTGGGCGTGCTCTCCCAGGTCGGTGCCGTAGAGGCCGAGGCGACGCCGGACCTGCTTGATCTGGATCAGGGAGAGCCAGCCGTCGTCGAGCACGATGATGGGCAAGGACAATCCCAGGCGCCGGGCCACCGTCACCTCGCCGCACGTCATCTGGAAGCACCCGTCCCCCACCAGGGCCACCACCGGGCGCTCCGGACGGGCGACCTTCGCCGCGATGGCCGCGGGAAGCCCGAACCCCATCGAAGACCACCCGTTCGTGATGAGAAACGTGCCGGGCGCGGGCGCCGTCCACTGGGAGGCGATCTGATGGGTGTGGGCGCCGACGTCGAAGGCCAGGATGCCGTCACGGGGCAGGACATCGCGAACCACGTCGATCGCGTGATGGGGGGCGAAGCCTTCCAGGCGGGGACGGAGCGAGGCGTGAAAGCGCTCACGGTGGAGCGCGGCCATATCGGCCGGCCATTCGGGTCGTAGGGGGGGAAGCCGCGTCAGCCATTCCAGCGAGGCGTCGAGGTCGCCGACCACCTCGTGAGCGATCGCCACGCTCGGATCGGCATCGACGGGATCGACGTCGATCGACAAGAGGGGGACCTTGCCGATCCACGCCTCGTACTCCACCTCCACGACATCGTAGCCGAGTCCCACTACGAGATCGGCGCTGCGCAGGAGCTCGCGCTGCACCTGGCGCCGGGCCCGTTCGATGCAGCCGAGGGCAAGCGGGTGATCCTCGGCGATCGTGCCCTTGGCCATGGTGGTCGAGGCGAAGGGGAGGCGGTGGCGATCGATCACCGACCGGAGGAGGTGGGGATTCCGCACACGCATGGCCGACGAGCCGAGGACCGCCACCGGCCGGCGGGCGGCCCCCAGGATCTCGGCGGCGTGCCGCAGCGAGACCTCCGACGCCGCGGGGAGCCGTCTCCCGGTTGGACGCCGAGGAACCTCCTCCGTGGCCGGCGCCATCGCGACGTCCTCGGGGAGATCCACGTGCACGGGCCCCGGGGGCTCGCTGAGCGCGATCTCCAGGGCCTCGGCCAGGACCGAGGCCACCTCGCCCTGCCGAAGGGCGAGGGTCGCCTTGGTGATCGGCCGGAGGAGCGCATGGTGGTCGATGGCCATCTGGATGCGCCGCCCGAGCTGGGCCGTGGGCAGATTGCAGGTGAGGGCCAGGAGGGGCGAGCGATCGAGGTAGGCGTTGCCCACGCCGGTTGTGAGATTCGTGGCGCCCGGTCCCAGGGTCGCCAGGCAGAAGCCGGGGGCGCCCGTCATCCGGCCCATGACGTCGGCCGCGAACGCCGCCGAGCCCTCGTGGGCCGTGAGGACGAACGGGAGCCCGCCGACCCGCATGGCCTCGAGCAGGGGCAGGACGTTGCCGCTGGGGATGCCGAAGCCGTGGCTCACGCCCGCGGCGCGCAGCGTGGCCACGATGAGATCGGCGTTGGTCACGGCGGGCCCGGGGATGACGATCGAAAGGCCGGCGCGACGTGCTCGCCGAAGCGGCGCAGCGAGGCCACCACCTTGTCGTGGGCGAGCCCGCCCCAGCTCGTCTGACACATGACGTGGCCGAGGCCGACATCGCGCAAGGCGGCGATCTGCTCGGCCACGCGCCGGGGCGTGCCGTACAGCGCGCCGGTGTCCAGGACGAAGCGGACACCGTCCGGATGGGACACCGCGGGGTCCATCCACGGATTGATCGCCGCCGCGTTCACGCGAAAGTCGGCCGGGTTGTAGGCCTCGCGGACGTGGTGCATGTGCTGGCGGTAGCGCAGCGTGGCGTCGTGGACGTCGTCCTCCGCCTGGGCCTGGCTGTCCCCCACGTAGAGGAAGCGCCACACGGAGGCCTGACCCAGGAGGCGCCGCTGGGTGGCCCCGTCGTGACCCCCGGCCTCGAGTCCCTGGCGATAGAGGGCCAGGCGCTCGGGAATTCTCGCGTTGGACACTCGCGACATCATCACGGGGATGCCGGCCCGCCCGCACTCGACGAGCGACTCCACGGCGATCACGCTGCGCCAGATGGGAGGATACGGGTGCTGCACCGGGCGGGGCCGGATGGCGGGCAGCCGGACCGAGAAGAACTTCCCCTCGTGCACGAACGGCTCCTCGGTCCAGGCCCGGGTGAGCACCTCGACTGCCTCCTCCATCCGGTCTCGGCTGTCGTCGCTGCGGAGGCCGAAGCCGACGTACTCGTACTCGTTGTAGCTGGAACCGCGCCCGATGCCGACCTCCAGGCGCCCGCGGCTCAGGTTGTCGAGCACCGCCAGCTGGATGGCCAGGCGGACGGGGTGGTGGAGCGCCATCTGGATGACGGCGAAGCCGAGCCGGGCGCGCGAGGTCCGGGCCGCCAGGGCGCCGGCGAACGGGATGGGGTCGGCGTAGGCGCACTCGCCGGTGAAGTTGTGCTCGGTGAGCCAGAGGTAGTCGAAGCCCATGGCCTCGGCGAGCACGCCCTGCTCGAGCTGCTGATGGACGCAGGCGAGGTCATCCGTGGCCGATGGCGAGAGCGACAGGGTCATCCACCCGAACTTCATGGCGCCGGCGTCACCCTCTGACGGTCGTGTAGCCCGCCGGGATGTGGAACTCCAGGAAGCTGACGCCCTCGCCCTCGGCGACCCGGAGGCCGTGCCGGTCCCCCATCGGGAAGACCGTGGCCTGGCCCCGGCCCACCACGATGTCCTCGCCGTTGACGGTGAAGCGGGTCCGGCCCGAGAGCAGGACGAACATGCTCTCGGCGTTCGGGTGCATGTGCAGGCCGGTGACCGTGTCACGCACGTACTCCACGATCATGGCGTGAGCGCGCTCCGAGCGGACGGCTTCCTGGCCGACGAAATAGATGCGGCGCTTCTTCTCGGCAGGGACGTCGTGGACGGGTGTCGTTGCTCGGGCCGCGGTGGCGAGGCCACCGGCAAAGCCGGCCCGCGCCGCCGGACTTCCCGGCGGCGGCGTGAGAACGCTGATCAGCATGGCCTCGGCACGGTGCGGATTGCTGAGCATGAAGTCCGTGCCTTCCTGGATCGTGGCGAACGACTCCTCGACCAGGGTACGCGACGCGCCGCCGCCAGCCACCGTCGCGCCCCCGGTCAGCGTGAAGAGATAGTGATCGGCGCCCTTCGGCACCGACTCCGTCAGCCGCGCCCCCGGCCCGAGCCGGATCACCTCGGCGGCCATCTCCTTCATCTCGGCGCCGGTGATCGGGGCGCGCTTCACCCCGGGCCCGGTTTCGCGGTACGGCAGATCGGCGAAGCTGACGACCCTACCCATGAGCGTTCCCTCTCTGTGTGCGCAGGCGTGTGGTCGCATCGAGATCCATCACCGGCGGCTCGCCGGTGACAACGACGCCATAGTCGCGCTCGGCATCCTCGACGGTGAAGTAGCCGCGGGCCACGTCGCGGCAGACCAGTTCAGGGTCGCGGGTGAGCGGGTCACCGTACCCCCCACCCCCGGGAGTGCGCACGTGCACGGTGTCGCCGGCGCCCACGCGGATGTCCTCGTCCTTGGACCAGTGCGGCGAGCGGTAGACAACGCCCCGGCGCTCGACGACGACTTCGTTGCAGGCGCCGTCCTTGCCACCGAAGAGTCCGGGCGGGCCGAAGCGGCCATGGTCCATGAGGAACGAGAGGAGCGCCTCGCCGCGGCGCAGGCGCACCCGGTAGTCGACGCCGAAGCCGCCACGGGTTCGGCCGGCCCCGCCCGAGCGCTCGCGCAGGGCGTACTGCTCGAAGAGAACCGGGTAGTGCTGCTCCAGCACTTCGACGGGCTGGGTCTTGGAGATCCCGATGGTGGAGCAGCCGTTGGTGAGGCCGTCGTCCTCGGCGCTGCCGCCGTACCCGCCCCCGGAGAAGACGTACATGATGTAATGCCGCTCCTTCAGGGGATCGTAGCCGCCGAGCGTCAGGTTGCCACTGGTGCCGGCCGGCGCCGCGAACAGATCGTCGGGGATGGCCCGGGCCAGCGCGGTGAAGACGCTCTCGGCAATGCGCGAGCTGACCTCGGCGGCGCAGCCCGACACCGGCCGCGGGTAGCGGGCGTAGAGGAAGGTCCCGTGGGGCTCGGCGATCTCGAGAGGCGCGAAGCAACCGGCGTTGATGGGCACGTCGGGGAAGATATGCTTGATGGCTAGGTACACCGCGGCCTTGGTGGTCGCGATCACGCTGTTGAGGGGGCCGCGGCACGGCGGGCTCGACTCCGAGAAGTCGAAGTGCAGCTGGGTCCCCTCCTTCCTGATCCGGAGGCGAATGGCCAGCGGGTCGGGATCGACGCCGTCGGAGTCCACGAAGGCCTCGCCGCCGTAGACGCCGTCGGGAATCCTGGCGATGTGAGCCCGCATCATCTGCTCGGAGCGCCAGCGCAGCTCCCTGATGCAGGCCGTGACCGTGTCGGCGCCGTAGCGGTCGAGCAGCGCGGTGAGCCGCCGCTCGCCGACAGTCAGCGCGGCCACCTGGGCCTTGATGTCGCCGATCCGCTCCTCGGGCACGCGGATGTTGGCCAGGACGATCTGCAAGATGTCGTCGTCGATCACGCCGGCGCGGAACAGCTTGACCGGAGGCAGGCGCAGCCCCTCCTGCTGCACCTCGGTGGCCCGGGTGGCGAAGCCGCCGGGGACGGCGCCGCCGGTGTCTGGCCAGTGGCCGGTATTGGCCAGCCACGCCCAGTGCCGGCCGCGGTAGAAGAACGGCTTCACCATCTTCACGTCCATGAGATGGGTGCCGCCGCAGTAGGGGTCGTTGACGAGAAAGACGTCGCCGGGGACCACGTCGCGCGCCCGCTCGATGACGGCCCGCGTGGTGAACTGCATGACTCCGACGAAGATGGGCAGCCCCAGCTCGCCCTGGGCGATGACGTCGCCGGTGTCCCGGTCGTAGATCCCGTCAGAGCGGTCGAAGGCCTCGGAGATGACCGGGGAGAAGGCGGCTCGCTCGAAGGTGAGGTCCATCTCGCTGGCCACCTGCTGCAGACCGTTCTGGACGACGACGAGGGTGACCGGGTCGATCGCGTCCATCACACACCCCTGACCGTGATCTCGAGGTTGCCCAGGGTATCCACGCGGGCATGATCGCCGGGCTCGATCACCGTGGTCGCGTCGAGCTGCTCGACGATCGCCGGGCCGGTCAGGATGGTGCCGGCGGGCAGGTGCTCGCGCCGGTAGATGGGCGTGTCGTGCCAGCGCTGATCAAACCACACGGCGCGGGTGCCGGTCGGGCCGCCGGCAGTGAGGTCGCCGCCGAGACCCTCCAGCGCGATGGGGCGGCGGCGGCCGATCACCGCGGTGCGCAGGCTCATCACCAGGGCCCGCATCTCGCGCAGCTCGACGCCGAAGCGCTCGAAGTAGGCGCGCTCGAACGTCTGCGCGAGCTCCTCGCCTGTGAAGTCCGTGCGGGCGATGGGCACGGTCAGCACGTGGGTCTGGCCGGCGAACTGCATGTCCGCTTCGTGCTGGACGTTGACCGTCTCGATCTCCACGCCCTCCGTGGCGAGCAGGCGACGCCCCTCGCTGATCTGGGCGGCCAGGATCGCCCGTGCCTCGGGTATGTCCATCCGCAGGAGCCCCTGGTTGATCGTCCTGACGAAGTCGTGGCGCACGTCGGCAACCAGACAGCCCAGCGCGGAGGTGATGCCGGGACGCGCCGGCACCAGCACCTTCGGGATGGCCAGCTCGCGGGCCAAGGCCCCGGCATGCAGCGGTCCCGCCCCGCCGAAGGCGAACAGGACGAAGTCGCGCGGGTCGCGCCCGCGCTGCAGCGAGACCAGCCGGATGGCGCCGGCCATCTTGTCGTTGGCCACCCGCACGATGGCCGCAGCCGCGGCGATCGGATCCAGACTCAGGTGAGCGCCGATCTTCTTGTCGATGAGCTCGCGCACCTGATCGAGGGGCGCGCCGCCGGTCACCCCCAGGAGGCCGTCGGGATTGAGCCGGCCCAAGAGCAGATTGGCGTCGGTGATGGTGGGCTCCTGACCGCCGCGGCCGTAGGCGATAGGCCCGGGCTCGGCGCCCGCGCTCTCCGGCCCCACCTGCAAGATGCCGGCGCTCGACACCCGGGCGATCGAGCCCCCCCCCGCGCCGATGGTGTGGATGTCGATCATGGGCACGCGCACGGGCAGGCCGTAGCCCATCTCCTTGTCGGCGCTCACCGCGGGCGCGCCGCCCACGATCACGCCGACGTCGAAGCTCGTGCCGCCCATGTCGCATGAGATCACGTTGAGGTGACCGGCGGCGAGCGCCGTGTGGGCGGCGGCCTTCACCCCGGCCGCCGGCCCCGACATGAGCGTGCTGACGGCGTGGCGGGTAGCCACGTCGACGGACATCGTGCCGCCGTTGCCCTGCATCACCAGGAGCTCGTGCCGGCAGCCCTGGCGGGTCAGCTCGCCCGCCAGCCGGCGCAAATAGCGGTCGATCACCGGCTGCACGAACCCATTGATGGCCGCCGTCGTCCCGCGCTCGAATTCCCGGTACTCGGGGAGGAGCTCCGCGCCCGCGGTGAGGTACGTATTCGGCCACTCGGTCGCCGCCACGGCCCGGGCCTGGCGCTCGTGGGCGTCGTTGGCGTAGGAGTGGATGAAGTGGATCACCAGCGCCTCGACTCCGCGCTCGCGCAGCCAGCGCGCGGCCCGCCGCACCTCGTCCTCGTCAAGCGGCGCCACCACCGCTCCCTCGGCGTCCATCCGCTCGGTTACCTCGAGACGCAGCTCGCGCGGGATCAGTGCCTCGAAGGTGCCTTTGAGACCGTAGGGCGTGGGCCGGGTGCGCCGGCCCAGCTCCAGGACGTCGCGGAACCCTCGCGTCGTGATGAGCCCGGTGCGCGCCCCCCTGCGCTCGAGGACGGCGTTGGTGGCCGTCGTAGTGCCGTGGACGATGGTCTGCACCTCCGCGGGTGTGGCGGCGGCCTCGGCGAGGGCGGCCAGGACCCCGTCGGCCTGGTTACGGACGGTCGTGGGCACCTTGGCCACGCGCACGGCACCGGTGCTTTCGTCGAGCAGCACGAGGTCGGTGAAGGTGCCACCGACGTCCACGCCGACGAGGAGGGCCCGGCCAGGAGGCATGAATCGACTCTACCCTGTTGCGAGGTCGTCCAGGAGGGCTTTAGCCTCCCCGAGGTCAGCGGTGTCGAAACCTTCCGTGAAGCAATCGTAGACGCCAGCGACGGTACGGCGTGCCTCATCGCGCCGCCCCTCCGCCACGAGCGGGCGCGCCAGGCTCAGGGCCGCCCGCAACTCCCAGGACCGTGCGGCCTGCCGGCGCGCGATCTCGATCGCCCGGCGGAAGCACTCCAGGGGTTCGGCGACGGCATCCGGAGATGCGGCGAGGCGTAGCTCTCCTTCCAACCGAATCAGCTCCGGCTCCCACACACGCTCACCCGTCGTACGGACCCTCTCCAGCGCTTCGCCGATAACGCGCAGACCCTCGTCGGGTTCGCCGAGCTTCAAGCACGTGCGGGCCAGAAGCGACAGAAAGTACGGCACGAACAGTTGCGCTCCGGTCGATCCGTAGGCTGCGAGCCCGCGCCTGATTTGGGCGATCGCCACCTTTCCCTCACCGAGCTCGGCGTGGACGGCCCCGTCGATGATCGTTCCCACCGCCAGCCACTGTGCAGCCTCATGCTCGGTGGAGAGAGCGATCAAGGCACGAGCGTGCTCCCCGACCACCTGGAACTCTCTCCGCAGGTCGCGAAAGATGCAGGCCCAGACGAGTGCGACGACGATGCTCGTGGGATGAGCGAGTTCCCTCGCCAGCCGGAGTGAGGCGACGCTCTCCTCCAGACCGCGGGCCGGGTAGCCGAGGATCCAGGAAGCCCAGCTCGCGCACTTCAGGCAGCACACACCGGGGTCATGGCCGCCATAGACGAACGCGTGGCCCCGGTGCCGCGCCTTGTCGTAGAGCGCCATTCCCTGATCCAGGTGGCGACGCGCGGCGTCCGAATTCCCCAGCCACACCAGCACCGGCCAGAGCGCGTGGTGCCCCTCGAGCAGCAGTGCAGGGTCGTTGAGACGTTCGGCGAGCGCCAGGAGTGCTCGTCCGAGCTCCAGCGCGGTTTCCGCGCTTGCTCGGTGCGAGGCCACCAGCCACATCCCCCACAGCGCCTGGAACTGCTGGACCGGCGCTCCGACCTCGTCCGCCAACTGGCGGGCCCGGGCATAGTTGTGCTCGACCTCCACTGTGGCATGGCCTCGCGTGGCCTGGAGGGTCGGCCCGAGGGCAAGCCGCAGCGCCAGCTCCTCACGGTCTCGCCCAGCGCCCGGGGCCAGCGTTCCGAGAATCTCTAGCGCCTGTGTAAAGTAGGCGAGGGCATCGGTATAGGCCGCGTTCGCGAACGCCTTGGCACCGGCCTGGCCGAGATACGCCACCGCCTTCTCGCCAAGCTCGCCGCGGGCGGCGTGATGCGCGAGCCGTTCGACCTGCTCGGTCAACCGGGCCGCGTAAATCGTCTCCATGGACTCTGCAATCCGGGCGTGCAGCGCCCGCTGGCGCTCCCGGAGAAGGCGATCGTAGGCCACCTCGCGGATCCGATCGTGGGTGAAGTCGAACCGCTCACCAACATGATGCAAGACACGGCGCCGCACCAGCTCCTCCAGCAGCTCCGCGGCTTCATGCTCCTCGAGCCCCGCCGAACGCCGGAGGAGCCGAAAGTCGAACTCCCGCCCGATGACGGCGGCGACGGTCGCCAGATCTCGGCCGCGCGCGCTGAGCGCTTCCAGGTGCCGGACGATGACGTCGCGCACTCGCTTCGGGACGGCGAGCTTCGCCGATGGGTTGGCCACCGCGCCTTCGGGCAGCGCACGTACGGTTTCGACCACCGCAAACGGGTTGCCCTCGCTGGTGATCCAGACCTGTTCGGCCAGCATGGCCGCGTCGCTCTCCGCCCGGGCCAGCGTCCTGACGAGGGCGACCGTCTCTTCCTTCGAGAGCGGCGCCAGCCGCAGCTCGACGAGGTGCTCGTCACGGGCGAGATCTTCGAGAGTCCGGCGCAAGAGCGGCGCGCTGGCCAGGTCCTCCTCACGGGCGGTGCCCACCACGAGGACCGGCCACGTGTGAAGTCGACGTCCGATGAAGGACAGGAGGCGGAGACTCATCTCATCGCCCCAGTGGAGATCCTCGAGGATCAGCATGACCGGCTGGCCCAGGACGAGCTGCCGGACGAGCTGCGCCACGCTCCCGAAGAGTTGCCGATAGTCCACCGGCCCCTGAGCGGGCCCGTGCCCAGGAACACCCAGCTCAGGAAGAAGCCGCGCCAGCTCCGTCCGCCAGCGAGGATCGAGGCTCTCCAGAACGCCCCTTTCTCCATCGGCGTGGATGACGCGCAACGCGTCGACCCACGAGGCGAACGGCAGGATCTGTTCGGCCTCGTAGCAATGCCCTACGAGCACGCGACCCCCGCGCGCAACGGCCTCGGCGGCGACCTCGGCCAGCAGGCGACTCTTGCCGACGCCCGCCTCCCCGATCACTGCCACGACCTGGCCGTGTCCCTCCCACGCCCGGTTCAGAATCTCCCGTAGTCGGTGGATCTCTGCCTTGCGCCCGACGAGCGGCAGCTCGCGGGGCAGGGCCGCGTCGGGCAGGCGTGGCGCTTCGGATGCCACCGGAGGCGGCGTCGCCGCGCTCTCGACGTTTGCCGCCGCCAGCGATGACCGTTGCCGAAGGATCTCTTGATAGAGCTGCTTGGTCGTCGGCTCCGGCTCCACGCTGAGCTCACGCTGCAGAAGGCCGATACAGATCTGGTACTGTCGAAGCGCCGACGCCCGTCGGCCAAGCTGGACGTAGAGACGCATGACCGCGCGATGAACAGGCTCTTGCAGGGGGTCGAGGGTGAGAAGCCGCAGCGCCGTCTGCAACGCCGCCTCCGTGGCGCCGGTGGCGCGCTGGTGACGGAGGAGCTTGGCCAGTGCTCCGAGCGCCAGCTCCCGTAGTCGCTCGCGCTCAATGAGGAGCCACTCCTCGAATGGTGCCTCCTGGAGGGCGAGGCCTTCGAGTAGCTCGCCGCGATAGAGGATGGCGGCACATTCGAGGGCGACCGGTGTGCCTTCGGCGACGTGGCGCTCGAACTCGGCCACGTCCACGTCGACGGAGGTCGGGCTCAGGGCAACAGTCCCGCCATCGATCAGTAAGGTCGGCGGCTCCGCACCCACCGCCTTCCGCAGCGTGAAGAGCGACTGCCGGAGGCCGCTCCTGGCCTGCGGGTTCGGCATGCCCCCCCAGAGCAAGGAGGCAAGCCTCTCCCGAGGATGCGATCGGCCCGGAGGGAGCGCGAGGAAAGCGAGGAGTGCCTGGGCCTTCCGGGTCGGCAACGTCAACGGCGCGGCCGTGCCGAGTCGCCCCTGAAACCCGCCGAGGAGAGCGAGATTGAGACGCGCCATGGCCTTGAGCGTGTGGCGGACGATAGCACGGCCCACGAGAGATGGCCATGCGGCTTTTGATGCGATTTTTGACGCCGGTCTCTACGGATTGCGAACGCCCGCCCTATACAACGAAATCGCCGACTCCACCGGACAGGAGGCACCCATGAGAATCGCCGTGATCGCTTCGTCGTTCATGCTCTTCCTGGCTGCCTGCGCGACCGCTCAGGGGGACAGGGAAGGTCAGAGCGGCAGAGTGGAGTTCGCCCTGATCGGCGACGTCCCGTACAACGCCAGGCACGAGAAGGAGTTCGCCAATGTCATGAAGAGACTGAACGAGGCTGACCTGGCGTTTGTCGTCCACAACGGCGATTTCTGGTGGGACGGCGCGGCGTGGACCGAGAAAGCCGGGGGATTTCCTCCGTGCAGTGACGAGGTTTTCCAGGATCGTTTGGGTCTGGCCCAGAGCTCCAGACACCCCTTCATCTTTGTTCCCGGAGACAACGAGTGGGCCGATTGTCACCGGGCAAAGCCGCGCACGTATGACCCGTTCGAGAGACTGACAAAACTCCGCCAGATGTTTTTTGCTGGTGATCAGAGCCTCGGCCGGCGCACCATACGGCTGACGCGCCAGAGTGAAGATACTCGGTACGCCAAGTTCCGCGAGAACGTCCGCTGGATATACGGTAATGTGCTCTTCGTCACCCTCCACGTGATCGGTAGCAACAATAACCTGGGGCGTACTCCGGAGATGGATGCCGAGTACTCGGAGCGTACCGCGGCCAATCTGGCGTGGATGAGACAAGCATTCGATCTGGCCATGCGCGACGCAAACAGAGCCATCATGATCATTGCGCAGGCCAACCCCCGGTTCGAAACCTCCTGGCCCCCAGACATGCAGCAGCGATACATGCTCGCGGGCCTGGGGTTCAAGTCACCGGAAACAAGACGTGCAACCGGCTTCGACGAGTTTCTGGCTGCGCTGGAGAAGGAGACTGTGGCGTTCGGCAAGCCGGTATTCTACGTGCATGGGGATAGTCATCTCTTTCGCGTCGATAAACCATTGGTTGGCTCTCGAAGCCGACGAATCATTGAAAACTTCACGCGGGTGGAGACCTTTGGTTACCCATATACGCATTGGGTTCGGGGAATCATCGATCCCAGGGATCCGAAGGTATTCAGCTTCAGAGAAGAGATCGTAGAAGAGAACCTGGTCAAACATTGAGCCCGCCGCATTCCTGGCGCAGGCCTCTCTCTGAACCTGATACTCTAGCGTCCGTGACAACTGAACTCCACGAGCTCCCGATCGCCGAGCTCTCGGGCCTGATCAGGACGCGGAAGCTGTCGCCCGTGGAGCTGGTCGAGGCGCTGATCCGGCGGGTCGAGCAGTACGACGCGCAGACCCATGCGTTCGTCACGCCCACCTTCGATCTGGCCCGTCAGCAGGCCCGGCAGGCCGAGGCCGAGATGGTGGCCGGCCGGTACCGCGGCGCGCTGCACGGCATTCCGTTCGCGCTCAAGGACATCTACGACGCGAAGGGGATCCTCACCTCCGGCCACTCGCGCGTCTTCATCGACCGGATTCCCGCCCGGGATGCCACGGCGACCCGCAAGCTCTACGAGGCCGGTGCGGTGCTGCTCGGCAAGCTCGCCACCCACGAGATGGCGCATGCCGGCCCGTCGTTCGATCTGCCCTGGCCCCCGGCGCGCAATCCGTGGAACCTGACGCACTTCACCGGCGGCTCATCGTCGGGCTCGGGGGCCGCCGTGGCGGCAGGGCTGGTCCCGGTGGCGCTCGGCTCGGACACGGGTGGATCGATCCGGGGCCCGGCCTCGCTCTGTGGCGTCGTTGGCCTGATGCCGACCTTTGGCCTGGTCAGCCGGGCCGGGGTCATCACCAACTCCTACACCTTCGACCACTGCGGGCCGCTGGCCCGGACCGTCGGCGACTGCGCGCTGGTGCTGCAGGCGCTGGCCGGCTACGACCCCGAGGACGCCGGGAGCCTGAGACAGCCGATCCCGACGTACGGGGAGGCGCTTGGCCAGGATCTACGGGGACTTAGACTCGGAGTCCTGCGACATCACTGGGAGGAGGACATCCCGGGGTCCGAGGACGTCCGCCAGGCCATGGACGGGGCACTCGACGTGCTGCGCCGGCTGGGGGCCGAGCTCGAGGAGTGCCGGGTGCGGCCGCTGGCCAGCTACTTCGACGTCAAGATCATCATCGCCGAGAGCGAGATCTTCAGCGTCCACCAGAGGAACCTGATCGCCCGGCCCAAGGACTTCGGCGCCGACTTCCGCTCGCGCGTGCTGCCGTCCGTACTGTTCACGGCGAACGACTACGTTCAGGCCACGCGCGAGCATCGCCGGATGATGGTGGAGATGGCGCCGCTCTTCGCCCGGTTCGACGCCTTCGTCACCGCCGGCATGGGCGAGGCTCCGCGACTCACCGATTACCGCAGCGTCTCGTTCTGGCAGAGGCCGAGCCTGCTCACCGCCTGGAACGTCACCGGCCAGCCCGTGCTGGCGCTGCCCAACGGCTTCGGCCGGAACGGCCTCCCCCTCGGCATGCAGATCCTCGGCCGGCCGTTCGGGGAAACCACCATCTTGAAGGTCGGCCACGCCTACGAGCAGGCCACCGAGTGGCATCGGCGGCGTCCCCGGCTTGCGCCCGGGGCGGCGGCTCCCGACGTCGTTCCGCCGCCCGTGCTGTCGGGCTCGGCTGATCACATCGATGCCGCGACGCGCGACCTGTGCGTGAAGGGCGCCCGGCGGGCGGGCCTGGAGCTCGATGAGCTGATGCTGGCCCAGCTGTTCGAGGGAGCGCCGTACGCGCTGCGAATGGTCGAGCGTCTGCGTCGCGACCACGACCCGCACCACGAGCCGGCGAACGTCTTCCGCTTTCCGCCCGATCGCTCGAGAGCGTAGCTCTCGAGATCCGGGCACGCCCGGCGTCGGCGGCTCAGATCACGAGGGCGCCCCGCGTCCGCGTGGGCAGCCGGTAGACGCTGGTGCGGGCGGTGAGGAAGAGGACGCTTCCATCCTCACCCCAGGCCAGGTTTGCCGGCAGCTCCGGCAGGACGATGCGCCCGAGCAGCGCACCGTTCGCGCGGCACACCCAGACGCCGCCCGGCCCGGTGCAGAACACGTTGCCTTGCGTGTCGACCTTGAGGCCGTCCGGCACGCCGGGGTCCTTCGACGCCATGTCGAGCAGGATGCGGCTGTTCGTCAGCGTGCCGTCCGGGCGCACGGCGAACGCCCGGATGTGCTGGTGGGCGGAGTCGTCGATGTAGAGGACCGACTCGTCGGGGGAGAACGCGAGACCGTTCGGCAGCGCGAAGTCGTCCACGAGCAGGTGAAGGGTGCCGTCGGGGGCGAGCCGGTACACACCGTGGCAGGGCTGCTCCTTCCCGGGGATGGGCTGGGTCCACCAGCGGGCCGGCCGGGGCATGCCCGGCGTGCTGGGCTGGACGGCATAGGGCGGGTCGGTGAAGTAGATGGAGCCGTCGGACCTCATCACGATGTCGTTGGGGCTGTTGAGCCGCTTGCCCTGGAAGTGCTCCGCCAGGACCGTGCGAGTGCCGTCGTCGGCGACGCGGGTCACGCGGCGGCCGTCGTGCTCCGCCGCGAGCACGCGGCCCTGGCGATCCAGGGTCAGGCCATTGGACATCCCCCTCGCATAGGTGGTCAGCTCCGGGCCCTCCGGCAGCCGCCGCCAGCGCACGATTCGCTTGTTCGGGATGTCGCTGAAGAGCAGGTGAGTGCCGCGCCACACCGGCCCCTCGGTGAACGTCAGCCCACCTGCCACGCGCTCGGCGGCGGCGTCGGCGGCGATGAGATCGTGGAGACCGGAATCGTGAATGTCCAGCAGTGACATGGCTCCTCCTCCCCCAGCCCTCACGTGTCTCGGAAGCGCTCGGCGTTGTCCTGCGGCGCGTAGCCCAGCACCGTGCATGTACGAAGCGTGTCGTAGATCTTCCACGTGTTGGCGGAGGCTCCGAAGACGATCTCGTGCTTGACGCCCGGGGCGGCGATGGCGCGCTCCGTGAGCTGCGCCAGGTCCCGGTGGCTCAGCCAAGAGACGAAGCTGCGCGCGTCGCGGCCGGGCCTGTCCTCCCGTCCCACCGTGCCCAGCCGCACCACCACCACCTCCATCCCGTGCGCCTCCGCGTAGTACTTGCCCAGCGCTTCGCCGAAGACCTTGCTGACCGCGTACAAGCCGTCCGGGCGAGCCGGCATGTCGGCGGTCACCAGCGGCACCCGGCCCGGATCGAGGCCTGCGTAGTCACCGGCCGCGATCCGGGACCACGGCGGGTCGCTCTCGTACATCCCGCATACGTGCATGGAGCTGAAGAAGACGACGCGCTTCACGCCGCCCTGGCGCGCGGCCTCGAACACGTTGGCCGTCGCCACAACGTTGTCTGGCATCAGCGTATCCCAGCCGATGTCGGGCGTGTGGCGGGGATCAGCGGCCAGGTGCACCACGGCGTCCGCCCCCTTGAACGCGGGAATCGTCCCCAGATCCACCAGGCTGGCGACGACGGAGCCGGGCACGCCCGGCGTGGGGACGCGGTCGATGCCGCGCAGCCGGTACTTGCCGGCCAGCGCCTGCACGAGGATCGCCCCGATGCGCCCGCCCGAGCCCGTGATGACGACTGTGCCCTGCTCTGGCAACGGCCACCTCCTGCCGAAGGTACCCAGCACTCACTATCATACGGCGCCGAGGTCGAGCGGCGATGAGGGACCACCCCGGTCGTGCGTCACGCGCCCCCCGGACCTATAATCACGGCACGTCACCAGAGACGAAAGGAACCTCCATGTCGGTCATCCTGGGCACGGGCGCCTATCGTTACGAGGTCGTCGACCAGTGGGCGAAGCTGCCGCCGGGGCGGGAATTCAATGCCGACGTGGCCGCGGTCGGTGTCGACCGGCAGGACCGGGTCTACGCGTTCAACCGGGGCCAGCACCCGATGGTCGTGTTCGACCGCGACGGCAATTTTCTGCGGTCGTGGGGCGAAGGGGTGTTTCGCCGGGCCCACGGCGTCCACGTGGCGCCGGACGAGACCCTCTGGCTGACCGACGACGGCGACCACACCGTCCGGCACTGCACGCTCGACGGCAAGGTGCTGCTGACCATCGGCATTCCCGGGGCGCCCAGGCCCTATATGAGCGGCGAGCCGTTTCACCGCTGCACCCACACGGCGCTGTCACCGCAGGGCGATCTCTACGTCTCCGACGGTTACGGCAACTCGCGCGTCCACAAGTTCTCGCCGAATGGCACGCTGCTGCTGTCGTGGGGCGAGCCCGGCACTGATCCGGGCCAGTTCAACATTCCCCACAATATCTGCTGCGACGCCGACGGCTGGGTGTATGTCGCCGATCGCGAGAACCATCGCGTCCAGGTGTTCGACGGCAACGGCCGGTACGAGACGCAGTGGAATAACATGCACCGCCCCTCGGGCCTGTACCTGGAGTCGGGCACCCACTCGCGCTTCTACGTTGGCGAGATCGGCGGGGGTGTGGCCGTCAACTACGACGTGCCCAACATCGGGCCGCGTGTGAGCATCTACAGTCCCAAGGGCGAGATGCTGGCGCGGCTGGGCCGCGGTCCGGCCGGGCTCGAGCCGGGTGATTTCATGTCGCCGCACGGGCTGGCCGTCGACTCGCGCGGCGACATCTACGTCGGCGAAGTCGCGTTCACCAACTGGCGCAATCGCTACAAGGATCAGCCGCCGCCGCCCGGGCTGCGCAGCCTGCAGAAGCTCGTCAAGGTGCGCTGATATGCGTTCGGTCCCGGGTTTCCATCACCTCCACCTGAACTCCGTCGATCCCGGGGCGGCGATCGAGTTCTACCTGCGGCAGTTTCCGACTTCCGCGAAGACGACCTGGGGCGGTCTACCCGCGCTGGCCGCGCCGAACAACGTTCTGGTCCTGTTCACCCGGGTGGTCACACCACCGGCGACGTCGCCGCAGACCGCGCTCTGGCACTTCGGCTGGCACGTGACCGACACGCGGGCGAGCCTGGAGTCCTACAAGGGCCGGCCGGACGTCCGGCTCTTGCCGCTCTACACCACGGATGAAGGCGGCTCGGTCTTCGTCAGCAGCGATACCTGGCCGTCCACCGGCAGCGTTCCCGGCCTGACGAAGGCCCAGATCGCAGAGGCCAGGGTCAAGGGCGTGGCGCCGACCCGCACGGGCGGCTTCGGTTACATGCAAGGCCCCGACGGTGCCCTCGTGGAGTACGCGGGCAACCATCCGGCCGAGCGCTTCAACCACGTGCACATGTACCAGGACCAGCCGTTCTGTGCGCAGCTCTGGTATCAGAAGCACCTGAATGCGCCAGTGTTCGCCGGGCGCTCCAGCCGCACGCCCGTGACCGAGGCTACGTGCCAGGTTCCGCGCGGACCCGATCGGAGCTGGCCGGCGCTCGAGCGGGGTGGCATGTTCCGGGCGCCGGCGGCTGCCGTCGTGTTCGGTGACGTGGCGCTGCCCTGGTACATGAATCAGGGCGACCGGCCGCTCGCGAGCACCCGCGGGCACGTGTACGATCACATCGGGCTGAGCGTCAGCGATCTCGACGCCTGGGTCGCCACGCTGCGCAGCGAAGGCGTCCGGTTCCTCGAAGAGCCCTACAAGCTCGGCGACACGCGCGCGGTCATGATCGAGGGCCCGAGCCGCGAAGCGCTGGAGCTGGTCGAGATCGAGTAGCCCGGAGCCGCGTCGGCCGTTCGGGGTGGGGGAGCTTCCATAGGATTAGCCCGGCCGCGCAGTAGGAAATCATGAAAGGGATCAGCGCATATGTGTAGCTCTGCGTCTGGTCGTAGATCCAGCCGGTGAACACCGCGGCGGGCATCGAGGCAACGCTCTGGAGCGTGCCGATCCAGCCGCGGATCGTGGCGAAATGCGTGCGACCGAAGAAGTCGCCGACCAACGCCCACGTCACGGAGTTGATGCCATCACCAAACGAAAACAAGATTGCGAAGGCAACCAGAGGCCACAGCGCACCATCACTGTACGTCAGCATGACGAGCCCCAGGGCCCCCAGAAACACACCCACGGTGCCGATCTTCTGTTTCGACTTCCGGTCACCGAGCCATCCCGTCAGCGGTCGCACGATGACGGTACTGAACGCCGTCAGTCCCACGAAGAACGCCGCCATCGGCTGGTCCAGCCCCTTCCAGACCAGCAGCGGCACGAGATGGACGGTTACGCCGCTGTAGGGAACATTGCGCAGGCCGTGGAAGGTGGCGAGGAGCCAGAAAGTCGGCGTCCGCAACGCCTCCCTGGCGGTGAACTCGTGTGGGTCGCCCGGCGGGTCCGAACGCCTGCGCCCATCCACCGAAGGGTCGTGAGAGGCCCCCCGCTCACCGTCTGGCAGCAACCCCATGCTCTCCGGAGAGCGACGAATGAGCAGGGCAAGGGGAAGGAGCATGAGCACACCGAGACCGGAGAGGAGCGCGGCAGCCCGCCAGCCTAACGTCAAAACGGCGAGGGCCACCAGGGGAAAGATCAGCACGCCCCCGATGGCCTGTCCGGTTTGGACGATGGCCATGGCGAGTCCCCGCTTCCTGCGAAACCAGTGATTGACCGCGGCCAGGGTGGCGTGGTTGAAGCCGAGTTGAAAGCCCGTGGTCACGGGGCCGATGAACACCAGGACGAAGAGGAGATAGCTGTGAGTGAAGGATAGCAGCACGAACCCCAGCCCGGCGAGCATCGTTCCGAGGACCAGCATGACCCGGACATCGAACCGGTCGATGAGATATCCTGCGAGCGGGCCTTCCAGCGCTGACTCGAGCTTGGCGAGCGAGAAGGGCAAGGAGGTCGCGGCCCGACTGAGGTGCAGCTCGTTGAGAACTGGGAGAAAGTACAACGTGAACCCCGTGTTATAGGTACCGCCCTTCACGGCATCGAGGATGCAACCGACGATCACGATCCACCAGCCATAGAAAAGGCGTCCGGGGCTTTCCGATCGCGATCGCTTCATAAGCTCGCTAAGGCCTCCACGCCCGTTTCGACATCGCATCGACGTCGCTGATGACCTCCACGACGGCCGGGCAATTCGAGGCCAGGGCCTTGTCCAGCGCGGGCCGGATGTCCTCGGGGCGCTCCACCCGGATGCCGACGCAGCCCATGGCCTCGGCCACCCTGGCGAAGTTCACCTCGTGGCTGAAGTGCCACATCTCGGTCGCCCGGCCGCGCTGCTGGCCGTGATAGGCCTCGTCGAAAAGGCGCTTCTCCTGGTTCAAGGCGTAGTTGTTGTTGACCACCATGATGGCGTTGATCGCGAAGCGAGCCGCGGTCTCGAGCTCGGCGAGGTGATAGTAGAAGCCGCCGTCTCCGCAGAAGCCGATCACCGGCCGGTCGGGCAGGGCGCACTTGGCGCCCAGGGTGGCGGGGAAGCCCCAGCCCAGCGAGCCGGCGCAGCGGAGGAAACGCTGCCCCGGCTTCGTCAGCCGGAGCATCTGCCCGGTCCACATCCCGGAGTGGCCGGTGTCGGACAGCACCACGCCGCCCTCGGGCAGCCAGTCCGAGATCTCCTTGCAGATCCGCTCCGGGCGGATGGGTACCGCGTCGGAGTTGCACATCTGATCTGATTCTTCCCGATACTCTCGGACCAAGCTGTGCACCCGGCTCAGCCAGGGCTGGCGCGGCTGCGCCGGCGGCATGCTGGAGATGAGCTTCTGCAGCGTCACCTTCGCATCGCCGAGCAGCGCCACCTGCAGCGGATAGTTGCGCCCCAGCTCCTCGGGATCGATGTCGAGCTGGATCGCCGCGATCCCGGGCCTGGGGACCTGCCAGTTGGTGGTGACCTGGCCGCCGGCGTGGCTGCCGATGAAGAAGACCAGATCGGCCTCGGACACGATCCGGTTGGCGCACCAGCGGGAGTAGGTTCCCGGGACGCCGACGTTCAGCGGATGGTCGTCGGGCAAGGCGGCCTTGGCGTTCAGCGAGGTCGCGACCGGGATCTGGAGCAACTCGGCCAGCCGGGCCAACTCGGCCTCGGCGCCCGACCAGATCACGCCGCCTCCCGCGATGATGACGGGCCGCTCGGCGCGGGCCAGCGCCTGAGCCGCCGCGCGCACCGCCTCCGGCTCGGGCTCGGGACGGAAGGCCGGGACCTTCATGAAGCGCTCCTCCCAGTGGGGAGTGAGATCGGCCTCGCGCTCGAGGACCTGGGCATGGGTGCCTGCCATCTCCAGATGCACCGGGCCCGGCGCCGCGGTGGTCGCGGTGCGGAAGGCCTGGCGCAGCAGATCCGGGAATCGCTCCAGGGCGTCCACGTGGAAGTTCGCCTTGGTGACCGACTCCCACATGGGGAAGTCTTCGATCTCCTGGTAGACGTGCTTGTGCCTCGACGCGGCGTCGACGCCGCCGGTGAGGGCGAGGACGGGCGAGCACGCCATGTAGGCGTCCCGCAGTCCGGCCGCGAGGTTGGCCGAGCCGATCGTCTGGGCTAGGCAGATGCCGGGGCGGCGCGACGCCCGGGCGTAGCCGTCGGCCATGTAGGCGGCCGCCTTCTCGCCGTGGGTCACTACGCGGCGGATCCCCATGTCCTCCATCTCGGCCATGGCCGGCAGCATGATGGTGGGGACGAAGAAGACGTGCGTGGTGCCGGCGGCGCGCACGGCCTCGGCGAAATACCGATTGCCCGTCATGCGTGGCATTGTGACCTCCCGGTCGCGCGCATATCTTCCATGAAGGCCGGCATCTTGACCAGCGCCCCGTTCCCGAGTACGAAGGCAGCAGGAGGAACCGCGATGCCACCTGTGACGCTGAGGATCTTCTCCGACTACGTCTGACCCTGGTGCTATCTCAGTACCGTGCGTATTGAGAAGCTTCGGGTCGAGCATGGCGTGAATATCGAGTGGGTGCATTTCCCCCTGCACCCCGACACCCCGCCGGAAGGCCGCGCGCTGGCCGATCTGTTCAAGGGGCGCAACCTGGACCGTAAAGCCATGCACGCCCAGATGAAGGCGCGCATGGACGCCGAAGGGCTTCCCTACGGCGAGCGCACCATGACCTACAACAGCCGCCTGGCCCAGGAGCTGGGCAAATGGGCGGACACCCAGCCGGGCGGCGAAGCCATCCACGACGCGTTGTTCCGCGCCTACTTCGTGGAGACGCGCGACATCTCCCAGACCGTTGTGCTCCTGGATATCGTCCGCCAGGTGGGCCTGTCGGTCGACGCCGCTCGCGAGGTGCTGGAGAAGCGGACGTTCCGGGAGGCCGTGGACGCGGACTGGGAGCTCTCGCGCGAGTACGGGATCACTGGGGTGCCGACGTTCGTGGCCGGGCGTTACGGTGTCGTCGGCGCGCAGCCCTACGAGGCGCTGGAGCAGCTCGTGCGGAAGGTCGCGGCCGAGGGGTCCTGACGGCCTTACTCGGGGACGAGGGCGGCGGTGGCCACGGCGTCGTCCAGCTCCAGGCCGAGGCCGGGCGCGTCGGGCGGAACGAGGAAGATCCCATCTTCCGTGGCCTCCTCGCGAAGGACCGGTCCCTTGAACAGGCGGCTCTGGAACTCCAGTAGCGGGTTGTCCGCCATGAAATACTCGATCCACTTGACATTGGGAAGCCCGGCGGCCAGGTGGATGTGGATCATCTGCAGATTCCACGGCGATACGGGCACGCTGGCGTGCGTGGCCAGGGCGTGGATGCGGAGCCAGTCCGTGATGCCCCCCGTGATCGCCGCGTTGGGCTGGACGATGTCGACGGCGCCCTGCTCGATGAGCTGGCGGAACTCCAGCACGCCCACGTGCTGCTCGCCGCCGACGATATAGGTACGTCCCGCCCGCTGGCGGATCCGCACGTAGCCGGGGATGTCCTCGGGCAGCACCGGCTCTTCCAGCCAGTACACGTCGTACCGCTCCCAGCGCTTGAGCTGCTGGATGGCGGTGTCGACGTCCCAGGTGCCGTTGACGTCGACCATCAGCTTCACGTCGGGCCCGATGGCCTCGCGGACGTGCTTGACCCGCTCGGTCGCCTCGTTCAGAGAGACGTAGGTCAGGGTGCCGCGGATCTTGAGCGCGGTGTGGCCCCGCTTCACGTAGCTGGCGGCCTTGTCCGCCAGCTTGTCGGGCGGGAGGTGGTGGGCGCAGTTGGCGTAGGTGGCGACGCGCGGGCGGCGGCTGCCGAGGAGCGCCGAGATCGGGGCCTTGAGCAGCTTGCCCTTGATGTCCCAGAGGGCAAAGTCGATCGCCGCCACACACGTCCGGACCAGGCCCTCGCCGCCCCGGCGGGGAATGGCCAGGGCGTGCATGCGCCGCCAGAGGTCCTCCGTGAGCAGGGGATTCTCACCCACGACTATCGCCTTGAGATTATGTCGGATCAGGGTCGCCACAATATCGCTGGTGCTGCTCCCCGCGCTGACGAAGCCCATTCCCGTCACGCCGCCGTCCGTGTGGACCTGAACGATCTGGATGCCTCCGGGATCGGTTCGGGGCTCGCGTGATGCGCTGTATCGCTTGACCGTGACGTCAGTGATCTTCATGGGCGCGAAGCATAACCGTTGTCCGGCCGCGTGGGCAATCGCGGACGCTCCCGCGGCAGGCCGAGAGCCAGGAGGATGCCCAGGGCATTGCCGCCGGCGCCGATCAGGACCGCCGTGCCGTAGGCCTGGGTCAGATCGAACAGCCGGCCGGCGACGATCGGCAGGATGAGGGCGGCGGCGCACCACGCCAGGTAGATGCGGCTCGCGATCCGGCCGTAGAGCGCCCGTCGCCAGTAGACGGCCACCGCCGCCGCGGTGACGCCGGAGATCACGCCGTAGCCCAGTCCCACGAGTGTCAGCGCCGCCACCGAGACTCCGGGGCCGGGCCACAGCGTCAGCGCCACGTTGCCGGCGAGCGCGACGGCGTGGGCGACGGCGGCCACCCCGGGAATGCTCAGCCAGTCGACCATCCACCCCCCGCCCACGCGGGCGACGGCGATGCTGCCGGCGATGAACGTCGTGCCGTAGACGGCGAGCGCGCTCGTGCCGCCGTAGGCGATGATGATTCCCGCGGCCTGGCTGAGCACCATCAGCCCGGCCGACGCCGCCAGGAAGAACACGAACCAGAGGCGCCAGAAGACGGCCCGGCGGCGCTCGACCTCGCCCGGCGCGCCGACGGCAGTCGCCGCGGTGAGCGTCACCCCGGAGCGCGCGATCAGCAGGACGCTGAGCAGCCCGGTGACGGCCAGCACCGCCGCGAAACCACCGAGTGTGACCCGCACGCCGAAGTCGCGGATGGACCATCCGAAGAGCGGGGCGGCGATCATGGCGCCAGCCGGATAGAGGGCGACGATGTAGCCGTTCACCAGCCCGTGGTGCCGGGTAAGCGTCAGGTTCACGGCCTGCTGCATGAGGATATAGGCGGCGCCGCCCCCGGCGCCGAAGAGCACACCGTACCCGATGGCCAGTTGCGTCAGCCCGCCGGCCAGGGCGGCCAGCGCGGTGCCCAGGCTGCTCGCGGCCGCGCAGGCCAGGACCAGCAGGGGGGTCGAGGCGATGCCATAAACGGCGGGCGCCAGGTTCATGCCGGCGCCAAAGCCGACGGTGGCTACGGCGAAGACGAACGCGAGATCGGTCCGGCTCAGCCCGAGCAGCGTTTCCAGGGGCTGCAGGAACACGCTGAACGCGTACAGCGATCCCAGCGGGGCATTGAGCGCCGTGGCGGCCGCGATCGCCCGCCACGGGCTGGCGCGGACTGCAGCGATTCTCAGCTCCCGGGGATGACGGCGTAGACGCGCACGGGCTGGGCGCGGGTCTTGAACTGCACGGAGCCGTGGTCCTGCACGCGGACGGCGCTGCTCAAGCCGGCACGGGTCTGCTCGTCGATCAGGATCGGCTGCCCGAGGATCTTGGTGTGGGCCTCCAGGTGGGCGGCCAGGTTGACCGTGTCACCGACGCACGTGTAGGTCACTCTCCGCGCGGTGCCGGTGTAGCCGGCGATGACCTGCCCGGAGGCAATGCCGATGCCGATCCGGATCTCGGGCTTGCCCAGGGCCGCCCGGTCGCGATCGAAGCCCGCCACCAGCTCCAGCATCTCCAGGCCCGCGCGCACCGCCCGCTCGGCGTGGTCGGCATGGGGCAGGGGCGCGCCGAAGAGCGCCATCAGGCCGTCGCCCAGCATCTGGTTGACGATGCCGCCCTGGCTGCCGATGGCGTCGAACATCAGCGTGTAGTAGCTGTTGAGGAGCTCGATTGTCTCCTCCGGGCCCCGGGACTCCACGAGGCTCGTGAACGACCGGATGTCCGAGAACATCACGCTGGCATCAACGTGCTTGCCGCCGAGGGTGAAGCCCGTGGCCAGCAGCTCCTCGGCCACTTCGGCCGTGGCGAACTTGCGGAACAGCTCGCGCTGCTGGTCCCGCAGCCGCTTCTTCTCCAGGCTGGCCGCGACCCGGGCCCGGAGCAGCACCGCGTTGACCGGCTTGAACAGATAGTCCTCGGCGCCCATCTCGATGCAGCGGGCCACGCTGTCGACCTCGTCCACCGACGACATCATGACGACAGGAATGTCGCGGAGCTTCGGATCCGCCCGGAGGGCCTCCAGCGTCTGGTAGCCGTTCATCTCGGGCATCTCGATGTCGAGCAGCACGAGGTCGGCCGGGCGGTTGCGGAGCGCCTCCAGGGCCTGGCGCCCGTTCTCGGCGAACGCCACGCGGTGGCCGAGCTGCTCCAGCGTCCGGGCCACGAGCAGCCGGTTCACCCGGTTGTCGTCGACCACCAGCAGGTCGCCCTTCTCGCCGTTACGCCCGGGGCTCACGCTCGACCTCTCGGAGCGCCCGCACGACCCGCTCGCACTCACCGGCGAGGCGCTCGACCCGGGGCGCCGCTCCCTCCAGGCTGCCGGACCTGGCCAGCGCCTCGAGATCTCTGGCGAGGGTAGACAGGGTCATCGCGCCGAAGCTGGCGGCGTTGGACTTGAGCGAGTGGGCGGCCCTCCGGAACGAATCGGCATCCATCGTGCCGAGCGCGCGGCGCATCGTGCCGACCAGCTCCCGGGAGTCCTCCACGAAGGTCGACAGCAGCTCGTGGACGAAGGCAGCGCCCATCGTTGCCCGGAGATGCTCGAGTGCCGCCGGGTCCAGCGCCGGCGTCGACGTCCCGTCCACTCCCGCGCTGGTCGGGCTGGCGCCCGCCCCCGGCGCGCGGATCGGGTCCGGCCCACGCGCTGCGCTGCGCTCGAGCGCGGCGATCAGCTCCTCTACGCGGATGGGCTTGCTCATGTAATCGTCCATCCCGGCGGCCAGGCACAGCTCGCGATCGCCCTGCAGGGCGTTGGCCGTCATCGCCACGATCCGCGGGCGTCTGTCGCCGGACCACCGCCGGTTGATCTCGCGAGAGGCCTCGAACCCGTCCATCTCCGGCATCTGGACGTCCATGAACACGAGATCGTAGGGCTGCCGCTCGACGGCCTCCACGGCTTCGAGCCCGTTGGCGGCGACGTCGGCCCGGTAGCCCATCTGCTCGAGCAGACGGAGCGCCAGCTTCTGGTTCACGACGTTGTCCTCGGCCAGCAGGATCCGCAGGGGATGACGGTGCGCCATCTCGGGATCGAGCTCCACCCGGGCGGGCGCCCGCTTCTCCACGCGGGTCAGCTGGCCGACGAGGGCCCCGGCCAGGGCGTCGAAGAGCTGCGAGGGCTTGATCGGCTTGGTGAGATGGGCCGAGAACCCCACGCCCTCGGCCCCGGCCTCGCGGCGGCCCAGCGAGGTGAAAAGGAGCAGGGGCAGCGCCGACGCCGTCCGGTGCTGGCGGATGGCCCGGGCCAGGGCGACACCGTCGAGCTCCGGCATGTGCATGTCGAGGATGCCCACGTCGAAGGGCTCGCCGCCCTCGATCCAGGCCAGAGCCTCGCGCGGCGAGCCCGTCATCCGCACCGCCATCCCCCAGCTGTCGAGGTACGCGGCCAGGATCCGCCGGTTGGTCTCGTTGTCGTCCACCACGAGCACCGTCTTGCCGTCCAGCGTGGGCTGGGTGCCCCGCAGCTCCCGGCGCGGCGGCACCGCGCCCTCGGCCGAGGGCGCGCGCACGGTGAACCGGAACTCCGAACCGTGCCCGAGCCGGCTCTCCACGCTCATCGTGCCGCCCATCAGCTCGGTCAGCCGCTTGCTGATGGCCAGCCCCAGGCCCGTGCCGCCATACTTCCGTGCTGTGGAGGCGTCGACCTGGCTGAACGACTCGAAGAGGCGATCGATCCGGTCCGTCGGAATCCCAATGCCGGTGTCGCGGACTGAGAAGGCCAGCTCGTAGAGGGCGTCGGGTCCGTCGAGGCGCTTTGCCGTCACCGACAGGACCACCTCGCCGGCCTCGGTGAACTTGACCGCGTTGCTCAAGAGATTCAGGAGAATCTGCCGCAGGCGGGCCACATCGCCCACGATCGCCGCCGGCGCGTCATCGGCGATCAGGTAGGCGAGGTCGAGCCCCTTCTCGGCGGCCCGGGCCGATACCAGATCGAGCGCTGCCTCCACGCCCTCACGGAGGTCGAAAGGCTGGGCTTCGAGGTCCATCCGGCCCGCCTCGATCTTGCTGAAGTCCAGCACGTCGTTGATGACGGTCAGCAGGGCGTCGCCGCTCGAGCGGACGATCTCTGCGTACTCGCGCTGCTCGTCGGTCAGCTCCGTGCTCAGCAGGAGGCCGCTCATCCCGATCACCGCGTTCATGGGGGTCCGGATCTCGTGGCTCATCGTGGCCAGGAACGCGCTCTTGGCCTCGTTGGCGGTCTCGGCCTCGCGTCGGGCGACGCCGAGATCCCGGAACAGGCGCGCGTTCTGGATGGCCAGCGCCGACTGGGTGGCGAAGGTCTGGAGCAGCTCGATGATTTCTGGTGAGAACTCTCCTGGCATCCTCCTGGTGACGGTGAGCCCTCCGACGAGGTGGCCTTCGCGTAGCAGCGGAATCCCAAGGAGTGCACGGGTTCCCGTCCGCAGCAGGACGTCGCGGAGGGGACCCTGATACGCGCCCGTCGTAGCGATGTCGGAAACCTGGACCGGCGCGCGGGTCACGGCCATCCGTCCGGCGACGCCTTCGCCCCGGCGGATCGGCGCACGACGCGCCACGGCCTCCACCTCCTCGGCGAGATTGTGGGTGGCTCGGAACAGGAACGCTTCGGCCTGCTCGTCGTACTCGTAGACGGTACACGAATCGGTGCCGGCGAGCTGGCTCGCGTGAGAGGCGATCGTGCTGAGCACCGTCTCGAGATCGAGTGTCGAGCTGAGGGCACGGCTGACCTCTCCCAGGGCCCTGAGCTCCTCGACCGAGCGTGTCAGCTGGGCGGTCCGCGCCTCCAGCTCCTTGAACAGGCGCACGTTCTCGATGGCGATGACGGCCTGATCGGCGAAAGTCTCGAGGAGGGCGACCTGTCGCTTGGTGAAGGGTTGAGCCTCGCTGCGGCGGAGGGTGATCGTGCCGATGGCGACGCCTTCCCGCATCAGAGGAGCGTTGAGCGTGGTCCGGAAACCCATCCGCCGGGCCAGCTCGCTGCCCTGCGGGAACTCGTCAACCTCGCCCTGCAGATCGGTGACGTGGACTGTCCGCCCGTCGACGACCGATCGGCCTGGGGCGGTCCCCCGGACCAGCGGGAGAGTGAACTCGCCGGTGGGGCCGAGGGGAATAGCGCCGTGATGGGCGGCCAGGAGGAGCCGATCGCCGTCCCGGCGCCAGATGGCGGCGTCGAGCGACTCGCACAAGCGAGCGGCGCTCTCTGCGACGGTGTCGAGCACCGGCTGGATGTCGGTCGGGGAGCTGCTGATGACGCGCAGGACCTCGCTGGTCGCCGTTTGCTGCTCCAGCGTCTCCGTCAGGTCGCGATTGCGCGCCTCCAGCTCCTTGAACAGCCGCACGTTCTCAATGGCGATGACCGCCTGGTCGGTGAAGGTCTGGAGCAGCGCGATTTGTTTCTCCGTGAACGGACGAACCTCGAGGCGTCGGATCAGGATCACACCGATCGCCTCGCCCTCGCGCAGGAGGGGCACGCCCAGGGTCGTCCGGTAGCCGAGACGGACGGCATCAGCCTGACCCAGGGGGAACTCGACCCCGCTGGCGGCAAGGTTGTGGACATGCACGACCTGTTGATCCACCACAGCGCGACCCGCGACCCAGTCGCGATTGAGGGGGCGTACCTCAAAGGGGGGCGGTATCGGCCCGTGATGCGTCCCCACGCGGAGCGTGTCCCCGTCCCTCAGCGCGATGATGGCATCGTACGCCTCGCAAAGCCGCGTCGCGTTCTGAGCGACGGCGTCGAGGACGGGCCGAATATCGGTCGGTGAGCTGGAGATGACGCGCAGGATTTCTGCGGTCGCGGTCTGTTGCTCCAGCGCCTCCGTGAGGTCGCGGTTGCGCGCCTCCAGCTCCTTGAATAGGCGCACGTTCTCGATGGCGATGACGGCCTGGTCGGCGAAGGTCTGCAGCAGCGCAATCTGCTTGTGCGTGAACGGGCGACGCTCGCGGCGACGGATCACGATCACGCCGATCGCCTCGTCCTCGCGCAGGAGCGGCACGGCCAGGATGGTCCGGTGGCCGGCCTGGATGGCGGCTGCCTGGCCCAGTGGGAACTCGGCCCCGTCTTCGATAATATCGTGGACGTGAACTGGCTGGCGGTCGATGACCGCGCGGCCCGGGACCCAACCCCTGTCAATCAGTCGTGAGTCCCCTATCGGGGTTGCGATCGGCCCGTGATGGGCGGCGAGGCGGAGGTTGTCCCGCTCCCTCAGGCGGATCAGCACATCATAGGCCTCGCACAGTCGCGCTGCGCTCTGGACGACGGCGTCGAGGACCGGCTGAATATCGGTGGGGGAGCTCGAGATGACCCGCAAGATTTCAGCTGTTGCCGTCTGCTGCTCCAGCGCTTCGGTAAGTCCCGCATTGGCTTTCGCCAGTTCCCGGGTCCGCTCTTCCACCTTCTGCTCGAGGTTCGCGTACGACTCCTGGAGCTGCCCGGCCGTCCGGTTGAGCTCGTCGCTGAGAGCTTCCAGCTCGTCGCCAGTCCGGACGGCGATGCGATGGCCGAGGTCGCCGGCGCCGATCCGCGCCGCGCCTTCCTGGAGTACCCGGATGGGCGCCACCATTCGCCGGGCCAGGAGAATGCTGGCCAGGACCGAGAGCCCCAGCCCCAGCACGAAGATGACGGCGCTCCGAACAATCGGGGCCCGGAGGGGAGCGTAGGCGTCCGCGGCGGGCCGCTCGACGAAGACGAGCCACCCGAGCGGTGCAATCGTCGCGTGGGCCGCGAGCACCCGGCCGCCCCCGAGGCCATCGGCGACCACGGCTTCGCTCGCCGGACCCGATCGCTCGGCCCGGGCCGCCTGCACCTGGGCCAGGGTGGAGAGATCACGCCTCGTTCGGAGCAGCCGACCGTCCGGGTGGGCGACCAGCTGGTCACGGGAATCCACCACGTAGACGTAACCGCCCGGGCCAACCTCGATCTGAGAGACGGTTCTCAGCACGGCTCCCAGGCTGACCTCCGCCGTGGTCACCTCGACGGCGTGCTTGCCACTGGGCACCGCCAGCGTCGCGTAGGGCTCGAACTCGTTCTTGAGGTAGACGGGGCTCCAGTACGTCTTGCCCGCCTTGGCCTGGAGGAACTTGGGCGCCCGGGAGAAGTCCTCCTGGCTACCGACGACGTCCGGCTCCAGCCGGGAGACACGCAGCTGCTCCTTGCCGGCCAGGTCGAGATGGCTGAGCTCGGCGATGGCAGGGACGTTGCGCAGGACTCTCAGGAAATCGAGCTCGCGCTGCTCGGCCAGGGCTGCGCCCAGGCCTTCGCGGAATCCGAGCCTCGCCGGCCCCACCTGGCTCGCGTCGGGATCGTCGGACGCGGTCCGGGTCGTCTCGAGCACCTGCAGCTCGACTTCCCTCAGGAACTGCTCGATGCGGGCCGCCGCCGCTCCCGCGGTCGCGCGTTCTACCCGGACGATGCCGCGCTGAGTCTCCCGGTAGGAGAAGTAGAGCTCGACCAGGCTGGAGGCCATCAGCACGCCGCCGACGAGGACGAGGAGGACGACGACGTACTTGCGGAAAAGCCGGCCGCGGGCGGCGGGATCCCTCATCGCCGGAAGGCGTCAGCGCGAAGCATGATCTTTCGCGGTACCGTGAGGCCGAGCAGCTCCGCGGTCTTGAGGTTCACCGCCAGATCAATCTTCTCGGCGCCCTCGACGGGCAGGTCCTGGGGCCGGGCCCCGCGCAGAATCTTGGCCACCAGCGCGGCGGCCTGGACTCCCTGCGCGTAATAGTCCGGACCGTAGGACAGGAGACCGCCATAGCCGACCCAGAGCGCCGTGCCGAAAATGGCCGGGAGGCGCAGGGCCAGCGAGCGCTCGATGATGG
Source organism: Candidatus Methylomirabilota bacterium (assembly GCA_035457825.1). Classification (GTDB taxonomy): domain Bacteria; phylum Methylomirabilota; class Methylomirabilia; order Rokubacteriales; family CSP1-6; genus 40CM-4-69-5. The sequence goes on along the minus strand of DATIAY010000172.1, from coordinate 2,556 downwards.
CGATGGGGAGATCCGGGTTGGAGCCTTCCGGCGCCAGCACCGCGTCCTCGCGCCGGACGTCGCGGAGCACCCGCTTCAACTCCTCCGCGTCGAGCACCGCTCTGGGCAGGACCTCCAGCTTCATCCGCTGCGCCGCGGCGAGCGCCTTGCCGATCATCGGCCCCGTGCTCAGGTCGGCGCCGTAGTAGAGGAGCCAGACCCGGCGGACGGCCGGAGCTAGCGTCTTGAGTATCTCCAGACGCTTGCCCACCAGCTCGGTCTGCAGACTCGACACGCCGGTCACGTTGCCGCCGGGCTGGGCGAGCGTGTGGACGAAACCGGCGCCTACCGGGTCGCTCACCAGAGTGAACACGATGGGGACGCTCGTCTTCGCGAAGTCAGGCGCCGCATCTTTCGCCGCCTGGGTGGCCGCTTCCTGGCTCGTGAAGATCAGGTCGACACCGGCCTTGACGAGGGCTGCGGCCGCCGCGGGCATTGCGTCCAGCTTGCCTTCGGTGAAGCGGATGTCGAACGTCACGTCGCGGCCGTCCCGGAAGCCGAGCTCCTCGAGCCCGGCTTTGAGCCCTTCCACGGTCGGATGGCTCGCCGCCCACGCGGCGTTGAGGACGCCGATTCGCGCGGGGCGGCGAGGCTGTTGCGCGTCGCTGGAGGAAGCAGGGACACAGAGAAGCGTGGCGGCGACCAGCCAGAGGAGACGCCGGCGTCCTGTCACAGGGCTACGTGCTGGTGGTAGGCGCCTTCGGCGACGTGATCCCAGGGGCCCACCAGCGCCTGGAACTTCGTGAAGGACCCGGACACCTTCCGAGCCATGGGGGTCTTCTCCGATTCTTCCCGGACAACCCCGGCCGCCAGCTTCTTGAGATCGCGCAGCACCGGAACCGGGAACTGGATCACCTCGACTTTGCCCTTGAACTCCACCTTGAGCCGCTCGAGGGCAATCGCGTTCTTCTCGTGAAAATAGGCAAGACCATAGACCTGGACGGCGGCGGCGGCATGGTCGAGCACCCGCTGCAGATCGACCGGGAGCGCCTCGTAGGCCTTCTTGTTGAAGCCGAACTCACTCACCGTACCAGGCTCATGCCAGCCGGGGTAGTAATAGTAGCGGGCGGTCCGGTGGAGGCCTAGCTTCACATCGTCGTGTGGCCCGACCCACTCGCAGGCGTCGATGACACCCCGCTCGAGCGCGGCGTAGATCTCGGCGGCCGGAGTGAGGACCGCGGTGGCGCCCGCTCTCGCGACGACCTTGCGGGCAAGGTTGTTGCCAACACGCATCTTGAGCCCTTTGTAATCGCCGACGGTGTTGATCTTCTTCCGGAACCATCCCCCCATCTGCGGAGCAAACGCCGGGCCGAGGCGAGGCACGAGGTTGAAGGGCGCGTAGGTCTCTTCCCAGAGCTTGAGCCCATCGCCTTGATAGCACCAGGCCGCCACCCCGGCGGCGTTCATGCCGAACGGCATGGTGTTGAACCACTCAATCGCAGGCTCTTTCTCCGCCCAGTACGTCCCCGCGCCCATGTACGCGTCGATGGTGCCCTTAGCGGTGGCATCGAAGCAGTCGAGCGGCGGCATGATTTGTCCGCCTGGAAAGACCTCGATTCGGAATCGCCCGCCGCTGACCTCCTCGACGGTCTTCGCGAGCCGCTCGGCCGAGCCCTGCAGGTGGTCGAGCGCCGGGCTCCAGGTCGTCGACATCCGCCACTGTGTCTTCGGTTGGGCGATGACATTGGCGGCATCCGCCAAGGCGACGGCGGCCACGGCTGCCGTCGTCCCGCCCGCTTTCGCGATGAAGTTCCGTCGTCCGGTCATCACACTCTCACACGCTGACGAGCTGATGGTAGGCGCCTTCGGCGACGTGATCCCAGGGGCCCACCAGCGCTTGGAACTTCGTGAAGGACGCGTGCACCTTCCGGGCCATTGGACTCTTTTCGGAGTGTTCCCTGACCACTTCAGCCGCCAGCTTCCTGAGATCGCGCAGGACGGGCGGCGGAAATTGGAGGATCTCGACCTTCCCCTTGAACTCCGTCTTGAGTCGCTGGATCGCGGCCGCGTTCTTCACGTGATAGTCCGTGACGCCATAGACCTGGGCTGCCGCGGTGGCATGCTCGAGCGTCCGCCGCAGATCGAGGGGGAGTGCCTCGTACGCCTTCCGGTTGAACCCGAATTCGTTGGTGGTGCCGGGCTCGTGCCAGCCCGGGTAGTAGTAGTGGCGCGCGGTCTTGTGCAGACCCAGCTGCATGTCGTCGTGCGGCCCAACCCATTCGGCAACATCGATCACGCCCCGCTCGAGGGCGGCGTAGATCTCGGCGGCCGGGGTGAGAACCGTCGTGGCGCCTGCCCTGGTGTAGACCTTGCCGCCGAGGTTGGGAATCCGCATTCTCAGCCCTTTGACATCGCCAAGCGTGGTGATCTTCTTCCGGAACCAGCCGCCCATCTGCGGGGCAAATGCCGGACCGGGGCGCCCCACAAGGTTGAACGCGGCGTAGGTCTCGTCCAGGAGCTTGAGCCCGTCGCCCTGGTAGAACCAGGCCGCCATACCCTGGGGGTTCATGCCGAACG